>JAJDXW010000106.1 GCA_022823045.1 Gammaproteobacteria bacterium | reverse complement strand
CCCATGCCCGGGGAGAGGTTCGACGCGCCGCGGGGGATGGTCACCGAGTACCCCTTGACCGGGTAGATGGGGAGGTCGAGCCCCACGGTGCGCGACACGAACGGGCTCATGAACCCGAGCGCGAGCACGAACGCGTCGCCGGGCACCTCGCCCTCGCTCGTCCGCACCCCCGCGATCCGACCCCCGTCCGCCACGAGCCCCTCCACGGTCACCCCGAACCGAAAGTCCGCCCCCAGTGCCTCGCGGCAATGCTCCGCGAGGTTGCGGCTGAACATTCGCGCGTCGCCGCTCTGGTCGGTGGGTGAGTAGAGCCCCCCCGCGAGCTTCTCCTTGACCGGCTCGAGGGCGGGCTCGCGGGCGGCGAGGCCGTCGCGGTCCAGCACCTCGAGCTCGAGCCCCTGGTCGCGGAGGAGCCGGGTGCGGCGCACCCCCGCCTCGAAGCTCCGTTCGGAGCGGTACACGTAGAGGTTGCCGCGCGCGAGGCCGTCGTACGGGACGCCGGTGTCCCGTGCGAGCTCGCTCAGGAGGTCGGTCGAGTATCGACACAGGCGAAGCTTGTTCGTCGTGTTGGCCCGCGCCCGTTCGTCGGTGCACTGGAGGAGGAACCGCCAGAGCCATGACCACATGCGCGGGTCGAGCCGGGGGCGGAGCCGGAGGGCCTGGTCCGCGGCGATGAGCGACTTCGCGAGGATGCGGGGAGCGGCGGGTGAGGCCCAGGCGTAGCTGTGCCCCGGCGCGACGAGCCCCGCGTTGGCGTAGCTCGTCTCGAGCCCCGGCGCCTCGTGCCGCTCGAGGACGGTGACCTCGTGGCCGTCCCGCGCGAGGTAGTAGGCGGCGGCGGTCCCGATGACCCCGCTCCCGAGTACCACTGCCCGCATGCCGCCGCCTCCCGTCGTCCCCGACTCCGTCCGCCGGGTTCCCATCCTATGCCTTCTCCACGATATCCTCACCTCACCGGAGCCGGCGTGGGCCGGCGGGGAGGAGGTGCGAGATGGCGGAGACGGCGGTGTTCGGGCCCGGGGGGTTTCGCTACGTCCGGGGCCGGTTCCAGTATTCGGGCGGCGTGGCGGCGGAGCCGGGATACGCGATCGAGAGGGCCCGGTTCCACCGGCCGGTTCCGCTCCGGGAGGGGTTCCGCCGGATTGAGGCGTACCTCGGTGACCTCGGCCGGCCGGCCACCGCGTTCTGCGCGTGCGAGCTTCGCTCTCCGGGCCAGTTCACCGAGGAGGGCTTCGTCGCCTTCAACCGCGCCTACGTCGGCACCCTCGAGCGCTGGGGCATCTTCAGGGACGAGGAGAACCCGGTCGCCCGCTCGAACGTCTGTCCCGAGGTCGATCCCCCGGCCGAGCCCTCCTTCCACGCGTTCTCGTACACGGTGCCCGACGCGACGGGGGAGGCTCCGGACGTGAAGAGCTTCGTCATCGCGGGCTCGGGCGAGGCGCCGGAAGGGCCGGGCGGGTACCGCGAGCGGATCATCCGCCTCGGCGACACCTCGCCGGGTGCGATGCGCGAGAAGGCGCGGTACGTCCTCGGGGCGATGGAGAGCCGCATGGCGGCCCTCGGACTGAGGTGGGCGGACGCCACCGTGAGCCAAGTCTACACCGTGGAGGAGGTTCACGGCTTCCTCGCCGAAGAGATCGTCGCGCGGGGTGCGGCGCCGGACGGCATCACCTGGACCTACGCCCGGCCGCCGGTCGAGGGCCTCGCCTACGAGATGGACGTGCGCGGCGTGCCCGTAGAGCGGGTGATCGGCTGAGCGACCGTCGGGCGTCCAAGTCGGGCGGCCGGGGATCGATCCCCGGGCGCGGTGTTGTACGCTTGGCTGCGGATGGGCTGCACCGTCGAACGGACAGGAGGGATCGATGACCGACACGAGCTCGCTCGCCGGCAAATACGCCGTCATCACCGGGAGCACCCAGGGCCTCGGCCGCGCCACCGCCGAGCTGTTCGCGGCGCGGGGCGCGGCCGGGATCGTCGTCACCGGGCGCAACGCCGAACGCGGCGAGGCGGTCGTCCGGAGCCTGACGGGCGGCGGCTGCCGGGCCGTCTTCGTGCCGGGGGACGTCGGCGACGTCGACGCCTGCCGCCGCGTCATCGCGGCCGCCGACGAGGCCTTCGGCACCCTCCACGTCCTCGCCAACGTCGCGGCGCTGACCGAGCGGGGGACCATCTGGGACACCGAGCCGGCGCTCTTCGACCGGATGATGGCGGTCAACGTGCGCGGTCCGTTCTACCTCATGCAGGACGCGGTCAAGCTGATGGCGCGCGAGGGCGTCGCCGGGTCCATCGTGAACGTCTCGAGCGTCGCCTCCCACGGAAGCGAGCCGTTCCTCTGCCCCTACGCGGCGTCCAAGGGGGCGCTCAACGTGCTGACGAAGAACGTTGCCTACTCCGTCGTCCGCCACCGCATCCGGGTGAACGCAATCAACCTCGGCTGGATGGACTCGGACGGCGAGGACGTGATCCAGCGGCGCTACCACAGCGGGGGCCGGGACTGGCTCGCCGCCGCCGAGGCGAAGATGCCGTTCGGGCGCCTGCTGAAGCCCGACGAGGTGGCGCGGACGATTGCCTACCTCGCTTCCGACGAGTCCGGAATGATGACCGGCGCGTTTCTCGACCTCGACCAGTCCGTGATCGGCGGCGGCACCCCTCCGCTCGCCCCGCCGATCGAGGAATGGCCGCCCGTCGCCGGCGTCTCCTACGCCTGACCCCCTCTGCGGCTGGCGCGCATGTTTCCCCGTTTCGCTCTCGAGATTAATCGCGTCGGCTGACGCGCGAGTAGCGCCTCATGGTCTACGACTTTCGCTACCGCGAGATCTTCCGCAGCCTGGACGTGTTGCTCGAGGGCGTATGGCTGACGGTGCAGCTCTCGGCGTTGGCGATGGTCTTCGGGCTTGCAATTGCCATCGTCTGCGCGGTGATCAAGACGGATGGGCCGCGGCCGGCCCGCTTCCTTGTGAACGCCTATGTCGAGGTCATTCGAAACACGCCGTTCCTGGTCCAGATATTCATCGTGTTCTTCGGTCTGCCGAGCCTCGGATTGCGGCTCACCGCGAGCGAAGCGGCCGTCATCGGGCTCAGCATCAACCTCGGCGCCTACGCCACCGAAATCGTCCGGGCCGGAATCGAGTCAATCCCGCGGGGTCAGATCGAGGCGGGTGTATCGCTCGGCCTGCGGCGGTTCCAGGTGTTCCGGTACGTGATCATCGTCCCGGCCCTCAAGGCCATCTACCCCGCCCTGAGCAGCCAGTTCATCATCCTGATGCTCGCGACCAGCATCGTCTCGCAGATCTCCGCCGAGGAGCTGTTTCACACGGCCGCGTTTCTTGAATCGCGCACGTTTCTCAGCTTCGAGATCTACTCCGTCGTCGCGGTCCTGTACCTGCTCCTGTCCATCGGATTTCGGGCCGCGTTGAACCTGATCGGTTACGTCGTGTTCCGTCGGCGATAGCGTCCACGGCGAGACGGATACATCGAGAACCGCCTTGCGAGCATTCACCTTCAGCGAAGTGCTCTACCTGCTCCAGGCAGCGCAGTGGACGGTCGCCGTCACGTTGATCGCATTCGTCGGCGGCGGAATCGTCGGCCTCGTGATCATGTTCCTGAAGGTCACCGGCAACCGGCTCGCCAGATGGGCAGGAGCGATCTACGTAGAGCTGTTCCAGGGCACGCCGCTTCTCGCCCAATTGTTCGTCGTGTACTTCGGATTCGGGCTTTTCGGTTACGACGTCAGCCCCTGGGTCGCGGTCGCGACGGCTTTCACGCTGTGGTCCGCCGCCTTTCTCGGCGAGATATGGAGGGGGTGCGTCCAGGCGATACCCCGTGCGCAATGGGAGGCATCCGCCTCGCTGGGCCTGAGCTTCCTGGAACAGGTGCGATACGTGATCGCGCCGCAGGCGGCGCGCATCGCGGTGCCGCCGACCGTCGGCTTTCTCGTGCAGATCATCAAGAACACTTCGCTCGCCTCGGTGATCGGTTTCGTCGAGCTGACCCGCGCCGGCCAGATCGTGAACGGCGCCACCTTTCGTCCGTTCCTGGTCTACTGCACCGTCGCCCTAATCTACTTCGTGATCTGCTACCCGCTCACCACCCTGAGCCGTCGGCTCGAAGGGAAGCTGCATGTCGCTTATTAGGATCGAAGATGCCTGGAAGAGCTTTGGCGCGCTCGAAGTCCTCAAGGGCGTTTCGCTCGAGGTCGGAGAAGGAGAGATCGTCGCCATACTCGGCCGAAGCGGTTCCGGAAAGAGCACGCTCCTTCGCTGCATCAATGGCCTGGAGAAAATCGACGTCGGAAACATCTGGGTCGACGGCACCCTGATCAACGCTCCGGATGCGGATATCCGCAAGCTGCGCGAAACCGTCGGCATCGTGTTCCAGAGCTACAACCTGTTCCCCCATCTGTCCGTGGAACGGAACATCACGCTCGCCCCCACGGTCGTGAAGCGGATCGCTCGCGAAGAGGCGCGAGACATCGCCCGCGACGTTCTCCGGCGGGTCGGCCTCGAAGACAAGGTGGACGCCTATCCCGACCAGCTCTCGGGCGGGCAGCAGCAGCGCGTGGCCATTGCCCGGTCTCTCGCGATGTCACCAAAGGCGATTCTCTTCGACGAAATCACCTCCGCCCTGGACCCCGAGTTGACGGGCGAAGTGCTTCGCACCCTCGCGGAGCTGGCCGGCCAGGGATGGACCATGGTGCTCGTCACCCACGAGATCGGGTTCGCGCGCAACATCGCGCACCGAGCGGTCTTCATGCATGCCGGCACCGCGTGGGAGGAAGGGCCGCCAAAGCAGGTGCTGGTCGAGCCCCGCTCCGAGGAGCTACGGAACTTCATCCAATCTGTACTAATCTGACGCCGTCGTGCAGGATTGACGAAGCCGCACACATAGGGAGGAACGAAACATGCCAAAGCCGATGACCAGACTTCTCGTGCTCTCGCTCGCAATGATCGCGGTTGCACTGAACGCGCCGGCGGCCTCCGCCAACAAGCTCAAGGAGATCCTGGATCGTGGAGTGGTCCGGGTCGCGACCCTGGTTGACCTTCCGCCGTACGGATTCACGGACGAAAACCAGGAACCGGCCGGTCTCGACATCGACCTGGCGAACATCCTCGCCAAGGACCTGAAGGTCGACCTGGAACTCCAGCAGATTACCGGGATCAACCGTATTCCGTTCCTGTTGACCGACAAGGTCGACCTCATCATCGGATGCTTCGGAGCCACGCCGACCCGCGCACGCCAGGTGGCGTTCTCGTCGCCCTACGCGAGTCTCTATCTCGGGGTCTTTGGGCCGAGGGACCTTCCGGTCGACTCGGCCGCCGCGCTTGGGACCTACAGCGTCGGCGTGCCGCGCGGCACGACCCAGGACATCGGCGTCACCGAGCTCGCCGAGGCACATGCGCCGGAGGCGAAGATCGTGCGCTTCGACGACGAAGCGACGACAATCGCTGCGCAGCTCTCGGGTCAGGTGGACATGTTCGCGACCGCGAACTTCACCTTCACCGAGGTGGCCAAGAAGAATCCCGAGGCCAATCTCGCGACGAAGTTCGTGATCCGGGTCTCGAGCTGCCACGTCGGGCTCCGCCAGGGCGAACCCGATCTGTTGCGCTGGGTCGACACCTTCGTCTTCCACCAGCGGGTCACCGGCACGCTGAACAACCTGCATCAGAAGTGGATGGGGGAGGACATGAAGCCGCTGCCCACGTTCTGAGGCGTGCCGCTTCGAGTCATCATTTCGTCCCCGGTTCACGTCCGGCGCCCGGACACGCCGTCGAGAAGCACCGCTTCCGGCGGCGTGTCTCGGGCTCATCCGCGTGTAAGGGTCGGCCCGGTGAAGCGAACCGCGTCCGCGGGCTGACCGGTCGCCCTATCGACGGCGTCGCCCGATGCGGCAAGCCCGCGTCACGGCGTCTGCGGAATGGTCAGTCGGGGTACCTCTTCGATCGACGGTGCGGCATCGAGGTTCGCAATCGTCTCCACGAGACGATCGTACTGCGCGGCGGCAATCGGGAGACCGGGAACGAAACGCCGCAGGATCTCCGCATCCCTCGCGAAGTCCCACATCAGCTCACGGCCATCGTACTCCTTGGTGAGGCGCCGGCCGTCGCGCAGGGCGACCGTGAGACGCGGCGCAAAGCAATCCCGGCCGACCGTGCCGATGACCTCGATTCTCGATTGCAATGCGGCGACGCGGGCGGCCTGCTCGGAGTCCATGGTCGCCCCGGTATCGCCGTAAGCGGCCAAAGTAGAGCGTTGTTTCATTTCTGAGGATTGACTGATTCACTGATCGCCTTTTTTGGCAGGAGGCGAAAGCAGTCATGGCGAGATTGAACGGTTCGGTTCGTTACCGTCGACGCACGGCGAACGAGTGG
>JAJDXW010000334.1 GCA_022823045.1 Gammaproteobacteria bacterium | reverse complement strand
CGGCCGGTCCGAGGTGGCGGAGCGGGCCATGGACTTCACGTCCCGCGGCTGACGGGAGCCTCGCGGTCGCGGATCCATCCTTGACCGCGGCGGCGAGGAGAGGTGCGTGCGAGATGCGACACGCGCGTCGACCCTGCACCTGCTGCCTGGCGCCCCGGCGCTCCGATCGGCGCGAGTCGCGCCGCGCGAACGTATACACTACGGGCCTCGGGCGGTTACGCGGCGGGCGGCCCGACGGCTTTGCACCGGAGGCATGCGCTCATGAACGACTCCGCCACCATGCACGTCGGCCCGCTCGGCTCGACCGTCCACGTGCTTCACGCCGACCCCGCCACCGTCAGCGAGCTTGCCGCCATCGACTGGACCCGGCGCTTCCGCCGGGTGTGGCTGGATGCGGTCCGCGGCCTCATCGTCCTGATGGCGCCTTCCCGCCTCCACGAGGACCTGTCCGAGTTCCTCGGCCGAATCGTGGACGAGGCGGGAGGAACCCTCACCGGCGCATCCAGGGGCCTCCGCCACACCCGGCTTCGCCGGCCCGACGAGCCGCCCGGCACCGGCATGGAGCCCGACGCGGCCTTCTACATCGGCGCGCGCGCCCGCGGCTACCGCGACGCGCTCGTCGAGGGCGAGGCGGCCGCCGATGCCTACGTGCTGGGCACAGCTCCCGACTTGGTGGTCGAGGTCGAGATCACGCACGTCGACGAAGGCAAGATCGGACGCTACGCCGAGCTCGGGGTGCGGGAGCTCTGGCGGTTCGAGGGGCGCAAGGGCTCGCGGGAGCTCCGCGCCGAGTTCCTGGCCCTCGCCCCGGGCGAACGGCCGCGCGCCCTTGCCGCCTCGCAGGTGCTCCCCGGACTCACGCCGGACGACGTCTGCGAGGCGGTGGACGGAATCCGGCTCAGCCTCACCTCCGCCGAGCGGATGGAGGTGGTGGCCCGGATCGTGCGCCGCCGGCAGCGAGCCAGCGCCCGGGTCCGCGAAGGGGAGGCTCCCCCGTACGCGCCGGCTCCGACTGGCCGGACGCAGGCTGCGGGCACACTCCGCACGTCAAGGGATGGGGACGCGAGGACTGCCCGGTCATCTACCTGAGCCGGGAGGATGCGAAGGACCGCGTACGCTGGATTGGCTCCCGGGTCCTTGCGTCCTTGTCCCTGGCGTCCCGGGCGACGGGCGCGAACCGGGCTCGCGCCGGATTGTCCCCGGTGTGTCGGCTTGTCGTGTGACCTGGCGGAGTCAGGAGCATCCGCCCTGGAATCGGTAGGGACGCTCGGCGATCTCTCCGGGTGGATTCGGATCAGCGAGGACTTCGACGATCGGTCGCCCGCCACCGACCCCGCTCCAAGGCCGGTTCCGGGGCGCTCTGCGAGAAGGGTGCGTTCGTTGCGAGCCGTGGGAAGGCCCGGAGAATCGGGTCCAGTCCTTCCATATATGCCTCGGATGCCTCTATGTGACGCGAGGACACCCCACCCGCTTCCGGCGAGGAGGACCGCATCGTGGCGAAGACGAAACGTGCACCGCCCGAGGGGCTTGTGCCTCACCGGATCGGACGAGGCATTCTCGTTTCGCCGTGTCTCGCGTCACCGTCGCGGCTGGCTTGTCCCCGCGGGGTGACAACAAGGTTGGATTCCCACCCCCTATCCCCCCATGCCTCGGTGGATGAGACACGGTGTTGCCCTTCCGTGGGGCGTCGCACTACCCTCGCGGTTACCATGCGACGGCGGTGATACGAGAAGGCGGTGGCGGGGATGAACCGACGGTTTCCGAGCGGGTGGCGCGCCGGGATGGCTCGGCCGGTCCCCGCCCGCCCGTCGGCGGGTCCCGGCCGGCGCGGCCGTTCGTGGCGCCGGGTGGCAGGGTGCCTGGTGGCGCTGCTCGGGCTGGGGGTCGCGAGCTTGCCGCCGCCCGCGGCCGCGCAGGGCGAGGCGGAGCGGTCCGTCGACCTCCTCGTCCAGAAGCTGGTCAAGGAGCTCAAGCGCGAGTCGAAGGTCGTCGTCCGGCCCTTCGCATTCGCCCACACGGGGCTTCCCGACTCGGCCGCGGACCGGATCGAGCCCCTCATCCTGGGCGCCCTGCGGGAGAAGATCCAGCGGGACATGAAGGTGACGCTGGTGACCGGCAAGGATGTCGAGGAGGTATTCGGTTCCCTGGAGGAATCGGCCTTCGGTGGGGACCTGAACCGGCTGCTGAGGTCGGTGCTGCGCTCGGTCCGAGCCGATTCGGTGGTCGCCTGCGAGCCCTTCGACGTGGGTGCCGGCCGCTCCCATTTCGACATTAGTTGCAGTGTCTCCTACGCCCGGCTCGTCTGCCCGGGGGGCGGGGAGGTCGATTCCTGCCCGGAGGTGGCGGCGGAGGACATCGTCAACCAGGCCGGAGGCACGGCGCGGATCCCGTACCGGAGCAGGCACGAGTATCTCGACCACGTGTTCTCCGACCTCGCCTGGAGGCTCGCGAGGGACGCCGAGCTCGGCGGTAGGGAACCCCTGGAGGTCGTCCGCAAGTCCGACGATTCGAACCGCAATGCGCATTTCGAGACCTTCGTCTCCTCGTTCCTGCACGAGAAGGTCACGCGGGCGGGCCGGGAGCGGCTCGGCCTGCGGGCCATCGGCGATGACGGCGGGCGGCGGCTGAGTCTGGTCTGGTCCGCCTTTCCCTTCGACGATTCGTACTGGCTGGCCGTCACCCTGCGCGAGGAGGGGGCGGGCGCTCCGATCGTTCTGAACGCCCGGGTCGCGGTGGCGGCCATTCCGGAGAGCATGCGGCTCTCCGACATAGGGATCGTAGAGGACCGCGGCTCCGAGACGGAAGCGGATACCGGAGACCGCGAGCGCCCTTCAACCTCGCCGGTCGGCGGGAAAGCGATCCTGGTGGTGGACACCGAGCCGCCGGGCGCGTCGGTCCTCGTCGGCGGCGAGCGCCTCGGCGAGACGCCGCTCGACCGTTCCGACCTTCGTTCCGGTTCGTGGAGCGTGGTGCTCGACCACCCGTGGCACGAAACGGTCCGGCTCGACGGCCAGGTCCTGGAGGACTCGAGGGTCTTGCGGATTGAGCGCCGTCTGGTTCGTGCAAGCGGAGCGGCGACGGTCCTCCTGGAGGAGCGGGTGCCCGGGGCGTGGGCCGAGCACGGGGCGAAGCGCCGGGCGATTCCGGACACCCTGGATGGCCTCCCGGTGGGGCCGGTGGTGCTGACCCTCGGTGCGCCCGGGCACCACGAGATGCGGGTGGAGATCGAGGTTCCGAAGGAGGGCGTCGCCATGGTGCGCCGTCGCCTCGATCCGATCCGCCACGGGACGCTCACGGTGACCGCGGTTCCGGCGGACGCGTCGGTCACGGTGGAGGGCGCGGGGCCATATCGTCCGGAGATGCCCCTCCCGCATGGGAGCTACCGGTTGCGGGTGAGCCGTGCGGGATACCGGGCGGCGGAGCTCGAGGTGGAGGTCTCGGGGGAATCTTCGCTGCGGGTGGAGCTTGAGCCCGAGCTGTTCTCGTTCACGGTCGTCCCGACCCCCTCGGAGGCGGAGGTCCGGTTCGTGGATGCGGCGGAGCGTTATCGTCCGGGGATGGAGCTTGCGCCCGGGCGGTACCGGTTGCGGGTGAGCGCGGAGGGGTGGCGGGCACGGGAGGAGACGGTGGTCCACGGCCGCGACGCGACGCGTCGCGCGGTGCGGCTGGAGCGACTTCCTCCGCCCGCGGAGGAGGTGGAGGCGGCGTTGGGGCTGACTTCCTCGCAGCGCAAGCTGATACAGCACGGTCTCGCGTCGCTGGGCATTGAGGTGGGGCTGATTGACGGGCTGTTCGGCCCTGGTACGCGCGAATCGATCCGCGTGTACCAGCGCAAGAAGGGTTACGCGGCGACGGGCTACCTGACGTCGGCCCAGGCCGGGGCGTTGCTGGAGCTGGGCGAGGAGCGGCTCGCGGAGGTTTCGAAGCCGAAGTGGGAACTTGGTGAGAAGTTCCACGAGTGCGACGATTGCCCCGAGATGGTGGTGGTACCGTCTGGGAGCTACATGATGGGGTCGCCGTCGGACGAGAAGGGCCGGTACGACGCCGAAGGTCCGGTGCACCGTGTGACGATACCGGAGCTATTTGCGGTTGGTGTATACGAGGTAACGTTCCGGGAGTGGGACGCGTGTCGTCGTGCTGGCGGCTGCACTCACAATCCCGGCGACCGGGGCTGGGGGCGGGGGGACCGGCCGGTCGTCGGGGTGAGCTGGGAGGATGCGAAGGCGTACGTTCGGTGGTTGTCGCGCGCGACGGGCGCGGAATACCGGCTGCTCAGCGAATCGGAGTGGGAGTACGCGGCGCGTGGGGGGACGGCCGGTCCGTTTCATTTCGGCTCGACGATATCGCCGAAGCAGGCGAACTACGACGGAAGGTACACATATGGCTCTGGTCGCTCGGGCCTGTACCGGAAGAGGACGGTTCCGGTGGGTTCATTTCCGGCGAACGCGTTCGGTTTGCACGACGTGCACGGTAACGTGTGGGAGTGGG
>JAJDXW010000051.1 GCA_022823045.1 Gammaproteobacteria bacterium | reverse complement strand
CGGTGTCGGTGCGCCATACGGAGCGGCCGCTCGCGGCGTCCCAGGCGGAGACCCGACCGCGGGCGTCCGCGACATAGATGCGGCCGTCCGCGACCGCGGGGGCGAGGACCAGCCAGTCGCGGCCGATCCCGGAACCGGCGTCGGCGGACCACGAGGTCTCGACCGCCGCGAGCGGCTCGAGCGGCGCGAGGTCGGGGACCTCGTCGTCGCGGTCGCCGCCGAACATGGCGCAGCCTCCGAGCAGGGCCGCGGACGCCGCCCCGAGCGCGGCGGCGCGGACGAGCCGCGCGAAGGCGGGGCGCGTCCGGCCGGGAGAGGCCACTCCGGCCGCGGCAAGCGGATGGAGGCTCGCCGGTGCGGCCCGGCGGCCCGTGCGGTTCGGCGCGATGCTGGCGTTTGTCATGGGACTGATGGGTCCAAGGGGATCTGGGCGGGATCTAGGGGGGCGTGTTCAGGTGTCCGAGGTCGTTGAGCTTCAGGGTAACCCGGTGCCGGCTCGCGGGCGAGTCGGAGTACCCCTCGGCGGCCCGCTCCCACGCCGCGCGCGCCTCCTCCGGCTCTCCGCCGGCGAAGAGGATGTCGCCGCGCAGCTCGTCGCTCGCGGCCCGGAACGGTCCGGCGGGGGTCTCGTCGAGGAGGGCGAGCGCCTTGTCCGGGGCGCCGGCCGCCCAGGTCGCCTCCGCGAGGCGCACCCGGGCGATCCGGCGGATCTCGGGGCTCTCGGCATGGTCGACGGCCCACTTGAGGTGGGCCATCGCCCCGTCGGGGCGTCCCTCCAGGATCTCGGACCGCGCGAGGAGGAGGGAGGCGGCGGCGGCGTATCCACGGCCGGAATGATCGGCGAGGAGGGCGGACCCCGCTTCCCGCACGGTGGCGTGGTCGCCGGCCGCGGCCGCCTCGCTCAGGGCCTCGAAGAGGACCGAGGCGGCTTCCGCCTGCCCCCGATCGTAGTCCTGCCAGAACGTCCAGCCGCCGATCCCGAGGAGCCCGAGCACCACCCCGCCGATGAGCGCCCGTCCGTGCTCGGACCACCAGTTCTTCAGCGACTCGAGCCGTTCCTCGTCCGTGCGATGGAGCTCCATGGCGTCCTCTCAGGTTTGTCCTGGGGCGTTTTTGGGCCTGTTGGCGCGAAAACGCCCTGGACCGCCGGCGGGGGGAGCCGGAAGCCAGGCGGCGACCGCGTCCTTCAGGGCGGCGCGCGCAACGGTGCATTGCGGGCGGTCCGCGCGCAAGGGCTTGATGCTCACTTCGCCGGCGGCGGCCTCCGCCTCGCCGACGATGACCGCGATCTCCGCCCCGCTGCGGTTGGCGCGGCGGAGCTTCGCGCGGAACCCGCCCTCTCCGGCGTCCAGCACCGCGCTCATCCCCGCATCGCGCAGCTCTTCGGCCACCGCGGGTGCGACGAGGGCCGCGTCCGGGCCGACCGCCGCCACCCACGCGGCGGGCGGATCGGGCTCCGCGGCCGTCCCGGACTCCGCGAGCAGGGCCACGAGGCGCTCGATGCCGGCCGAGAAACCCACCCCGGGTGTCGGGGCGCCGCCGATCTCCTCCACGAGCCCGTCGTACCTTCCGCCTCCGCAGACCGCGTTCTGCGCCCCGAGACGGTCCGTGGTCCACTCGAAGACGGTCTTCGTGTAGTAGTCGAGGCCGCGCACCAGGCGCGGGTTGAGGGTGGAGGGCACCCCCGCCTCGTCCAGCATCGCGCGGAGCGCCTCGAAGTGGTCGCGCGACTCCGGGTCCAGGGAGTCGGCGAGCCGGGGGGCCGCCTCGATGACCTCCTGCATGTCCGGGTTCTTGCTGTCGAGGACCCGCAGGGGGTTGGTCCGGGCGCGGCGCCGGGAGTCCTCGTCGAGGTCCGACTCCCGGTCGAGGAGGTAGTCGGTGAGGAGCGAGCGATACGCGCGCCGCGAATCGGGAGTGCCGAGCGAGTTGAGCTCAAGAAGCAGCCCGTCGAGGCCGAGGCGCCGCCACAGGCGGGCGGTGATCAGGATGATCTCGGCGTCCGCCTCCGGGCCCGGGGAGCCGAAGATCTCTCCGCCGAGCTGGTGGAACTGGCGGAACCGGCCCTTCTGGGGGCGTTCGTGGCGGAACATCGGGCCCATGTACCAGAGGCGGTGGACGCCGAGGTGGATGAAGCCGTGCTCGATGCCGGCCCGCACGCAGCTCGCGGTCTCCTCCGGGCGCAGGGTGAGGCTGTCCCCGTCGCGGTCCGCGAAGGAGTACATCTCCTTCTCCACGATGTCCGTCGCCCCTCCGATCGATCGCACGAAGAGCTCGGTCCGTTCGAGGAGCGGGGTGCGGATCTCCTCGAAGCCGTAGGTGTCGAGCACCGTGCGGGCGGTCGCCTCGAAGCGCTGCCAGAGCGTGATCGGCCCGGGCAGGAGATCGTGCATCCCGCGTACCGAGGCGAGCGGCTTGCGGGTTCGATCGGCCGGGTCGGGAATCGGGGCCACCGGTCGCTCAGGAGCCCAGCCGGAACCGCGCGGTGCCCGTGTCCTGCTCCATCCAGGGCGAGAGGTCGATGGGCTCGCCGTTGTACTCGAGCTCGATCCCTTCCGCGTAGCCGGCCACGATCCGGACAGGCGGCGCGACGGACAGGTCGAGCACCGTGCCGGCGGACGCGAGATCGCGGTAGACGAGCCGCTCGTCGGCGTCCCGGATCATGAGCCAGCAGTCCTCGTTGACCCGGATGAGGAGGGTTGCGAGCTCGCCGGGCGTGCCGGCGGCGGGGCCCGGCGCCGCCCCTTCCGCGGCGGCCGGGGCCGTTTCCGCGCCCGCGACCGGGGCGGCCTCCGCCGGCTCCTCGGTGCCCGTGTCGGGAGCGGGAGCGGTCTCGGCCGGCTCCTCGGCGTCGGCGACCGCGCCCGCGACCGGGGCGGGAGCGGTCTCCGCCGCTGCTTGCGTTGCCTCGGCGGGGACCGGGGAGGTCTCGACCGGCTCCTCCGTTTCTTCGCGCGCGACGGAAGCGAGCCCCTCCGCGCCCGGGGCGGCGTCGTCGGCAGAGGGCCCGGCGCCGGCGCGAACCGGCGGGGGCTCTACCGCGGGATCGCCCGCCACGGCCTCGGAGCCGGGCGGCTCCCCCGGAGCGGGCTCGCCGGCCGGAATCGGCTGTTCCGCCAATTCCGCCGGTTCCCCGGGGCCTTCGTCCATCGCACCGGCCGCGTCTTCCTCGCCCGGCCGCTCCACGGTCACGCCCGGCAGCCCCGCGTCCTCCGTCCACTGCTCCCGCCACCAGAGCGCGCTGAGGATGATGAGCACCGCAATCACGATGAGGGTGGTGATGGTGACGGTGAACTCCGACCCCCGGCTCGAGGTCCGGGCGGAGTCCTGGGAGTGGAGCTGCGGGGGGCCGAAGCCTCTCCGGTCGTACGCCTCGAGGAGGGGCTCGGGGTCGATTCCGAGCAGCCGCGCGTAGCTCGTCAGGTAGCCGCGCAGGAACACCGAGACCGGGAAGAGGTCGAACCGTTCCGCCTCCAGGTTCTCGACGAGGTGGCGGCTGAGGCGCATCCGTTCCGCGACGTCCGCGATCGAGTACCCCGCCGCCTCGCGCGCACCGCGCAAGGTCGCGCCGATGTTCTCCGGCACGGCCTCCCTCTCGTCCAGCAGGTCCGGAACGGCCATCGCGGGCTAGCGGGCCGGCAATGCGGACGCAGGCGCGCCCGCCCCGGTCCGGCGCCGGGCGTCGCCGCGGCGTCGCCGGCGTTCGCGCGGAGGGAAGGT
>JAJDXW010000378.1 GCA_022823045.1 Gammaproteobacteria bacterium | reverse complement strand
GCCGACGTCCCGGGCTGAGGAGATGGAAGGAATCGTCAACTTCAGCGCGGGTCCTTCCGCGCTGCCCGCCCCGGTCGTCGAGCGGATCCGGGACGAGTTCCCCGACTGGAACGGCACCGGCGCCTCGGTAGTCGAGCTCAGCCACCGGGGCGGACCCTTCATGGAGCTCGCGGCGGAGCTCGAGGCGCGCCTCCGGCGGCTGATGGCGATCCCCGACCGCCATCGCGTGCTGTTCCTCTCCGGCGGCGCGCAGATGCAGTTCGCGGCGGTGCCGCTCAACCTCGCCGGAGAAGGGGGGACGGCGAGCTACGTCGACACCGGGGCGTGGTCGGCGCGCGCCATCGAGGAGGCACGGCGGCTCTGCCGGGTGCGGGTGGCCGCGTCCTCCGAGGGGGACGGCTACCGGTCCATACCGCCCCGCGAGGAGTGGGACGTCGCGCCCGACTCGGCCTACCTGCACTACGTCGCGAACGAGACCATCGCCGGGGTCGAGTTCCATTCGGTTCCGGACGGGGGCGGGACGCCCCTCGTCTGCGACATGTCCTCGAACATCCTCTCGGGCCCGGTCGACGTCGGACGCTTCGGAGTCATCTACGCGGGGGCGCAGAAGAACATGGGGGTGTCGGGCCTCACCGTCGTCATCGTGCGCGAGGATCTGCTCGACCGTGCCCACCCCCTCACTCCTACCGTCATCCGCTACTCCGCCCAGGCCTCGTCCGGGTCCATGGCCAACACCCCGTGCACCTTCGCGTGGTACGTCGCGTCCCTGGTGCTCGAGTGGATCGAGGGCGAAGGCGGAGTCACCGCCATGGCCGAACGGAACGGGCGCAAGGCCGAGCGCCTGTACCGGGCGATCGACGCGTCGGGCCTCTACGCGAACCGGATCGAGCCCGGGGCCCGCTCCCGGATGAACGTCTCGTTCGAGCTGGCCGACGCGGCCCTCGACCCGGTGTTCCTCGACGCGGCCTCGGAGGCGGGCTTCATCGGGCTCAAGGGCCATCGTGCCCTCGGCGGCATGCGGGCGAGCATCTACAACGCGATGCCGGAGACGGGGATCGAGCGCCTGGTGGCGTTCCTCGAGGACTTCGAGCGTCTTCACGGCTGATGTTCCGGATCCGGGTGCTCGACGACATCGCCCGGGCGGGGCTCGATCGCTTCCCGCCCGACCGCTACCGGACCGGGCCGGAGATTGAGCGGCCGGACGCGATCCTGCTGCGTTCCGCGGATCTGCGTGCGGACCCGCTTCCGGACAGCGTGCAGGCGGTGGCCCGGGCCGGAGTGGGGGTCAACAACATCCCCGTCGCTCGGTTGAGCGAGGCCGGCGTGCCGGTATTCAACACGCCCGGCGCGAACGCCAACGCGGTCAAGGAGCTGGTCCTCGCGGGGCTGCTCATGGCGGCACGCAACGTGTTGCCGGCGCTTCGCTTCGTGCACGGGCTCGACGTGGAGGGGGAGGCCCTCGAACGGGCCGTGGAGGAGGGGAAGCGGCAGTTCGACGGCTTCGAGCTGCCGGGACGGGTGCTCGGGGTCGTCGGCCTCGGGGCGGTCGGGGTGCGGGTCGCGAACGCTGCCCGGGCCCTCGGCATGGAGGTCATCGGCTACGACCCCCAGCTCACCCTCACCCGGGCGTGGGAGCTCTCCTCGGAGGTGCGGCCGGCCGGGTCGCTCGAAGATCTGCTCGGCCGGGCCGACGCGGTGAGCCTGCACGTGCCCCTCGTCGACGCGACCCGCAACCTCGTGAGCGCCGAGCGGCTCGACCGGTTCCGGGGGCGGGTCGTCCTCCTCAACTTCTCGCGGGCCGAAGTGGTGGACGAGGAGGCGGTGCGGGCCGGGCTCGACTCGGGGAGAATCCTCGCCTACGTCACCGACTTCCCCTCGCCGGCGTTCCGGGGCGACAACCGCGCGATCCAGCTTCCCCACCTCGGAGCGTCCACCCGAGAGGCCCGCGAGAACTGCGCGATCGTGGCCGCCGAGCGGCTGCGGGGCTTTCTCGAGGACGGGAACGTCGAGGGGTCGGTGAACTTCCCCGACGCCGCCATGCCGCGGAACGGAGCGGCGAGGCTCGCTATCGCGAACCGGAACATCCCGAACGTCCTCAGCCGGATCTCGAGCGCCCTCGGGGAGGCGGGGCACAACATCGTCGACATGCTGAACAAGTCGCGCGACGCGATCGCGTACACCCTCGTGGACGTGGAACGGACCATCGAGCCGGAGGTGCTCGAGCGGGTCGCCGCCACCCCGGGGATCCTTTCGTTCCGGGTGATCGAGTCGGAGCCCGAACCGGGAAGGGCCGCGTGATCGAGCGGCTGTGCATCGTCGGGGTCGGCCTCATCGGCGGCTCCCTCGCCCGCGCCCTGCGGCGCGCCGGCGCGGTCGGCGAGGTGGTGGGGACGAGCCGGCGCGAGGAACACCTGCGCCGCGCGCTCGAGCTCGGGGTGGTGGACGGCTGGTCCCTCGATGCCTCCGAGGCCGCCCGCGGCGCGGACATGGTCGTCGTCTGCACCCCGATGGGGGCGATGGAGCAGGTCTTCCGGGCGCTTCGCCCCGGGCTCGACGCGCGAGCGGCGCTCACCGACGCGGGGAGCGTCAAGCAGACCGTGTTCCGCGCCGCCCGCGCCGCGTTCGGACGCGTTCCGGCCTTTCTCGTTCCCGCCCATCCCATCGCGGGCACCGAGCACAGCGGGGTCGATGCCTCCTTCGAGAGCCTCTACGACGGCCGCCGGGTCATCCTCACCCCGGGGGACGCGGCGGACCCCGGAGCAGTCGAACGGGTGGATGCGATGTGGCGCGCGGCCGGTGCGGAGACGGACCGGATGGACGCCGCCCGGCACGACGAGATCCTCGCCTCCGTCAGCCACCTTCCGCACCTCCTCGCCTACGTCCTCGTGGACCTCGTGGCGGCCGGCCCGGGCGACGCCTTCCGGTACGCGGCGGGGGGCTTCCGCGACTTCAGCCGCATCGCCTCCTCCGACCCGGTGATGTGGAGGGACATCTGCCTCGAGAACCGGGAGGCGATCGCGGCCCGGCTCGAGGCGTTCGGAGCCCGGATCGGCGACCTCGCGGAGATGGTGCGACGCGGCGACGGCGGCGCCCTCTTCGATCGCTTCGCCCGGGCCAAGAGCGCACGCGATGCCTATCTCGACGACTCACGGCGACGAGCCTCCCCGGGAGCGGGCGCGGACGGATCGGAGTGAGCGGGCCGATTCACTGGACCGTTCCGCCGGCCCGGACGTTCGCGGGCGAGGTGCGCGTGCCGGGGGACAAGTCCATCTCGCACCGGGCGGTGATGCTGGGCGCCATCGCGAACGGGGAGACCGAGGTGACCGGGTTCCTCGAGGCGGAGGACACCCGCGCCACCCTGCGCGCGGCCCGCGCCCTCGGGGTCACCGTCGTATCGGACGATGCGGGGTCGCTCCGGATCCGCGGCGCGGGGCGGGAGGGGCTCCGCCGGCCGGCCGGTCCCCTTTACCTGGGGAATTCGGGAACCGGACTTCGCCTGCTCGCGGGCCTGCTCGCCGGCCACTCGTTCGACTCCACGCTGATTGGAGACGAATCGCTGTCGCGCCGGCCCATGCGCCGGATCGCCGAGCCGCTGGCCCGGATGGGGGCGCGGGTCGAGACCGCCCCCGGCGGCACCCCGCCGCTCACGGTGCGGGGCGGGCAGCGGCTCGCCGGAATCGAACATCGCCTGGAGGTGGCGAGCGCGCAGGTGAAGTCCTGCCTGCTGCTCGCGGGACTCAATGCCCGCGGCCGCACCCGGATCGAGGAGAACGCCCCGAGCCGTGATCACACCGAACGGATGCTGGCCGGTTTCGGATACGAGGTGGAGCGCTCGCGAGGAGGAGTCGCCCTCACGGGCGGAGGCGAGCTTACGGGGCAGTCCATATCGGTGCCCCGGGATCTGTCCTCCGCCGCCTTCTTCCTCGTCGGAGCCTGCATTGCCCCGCGGGCCCGGGTCCGGCTCCCGGGGGTGGGCGTCAATCCCACCCGCGACGGCGTGCTTCGGATCCTCCGGCGCATGGGGGCGAGCGTCTCCCTCGAGAACCGCCGCGACTCGGGCGGCGAGCCGGTCGCCGATCTCGTCGCCGAGGCGAGCCGGCTCAAGGGGATCGAGATCGAGGGCGACCTCGTGGCCCTCGGCATCGACGAGATCCCGGTGCTGCTCCTCGCCGCCGCCCGCGCCGAGGGCGTCACCGTGGTCAGCGGCGCCGCGGAGCTCCGGGTCAAGGAGAGCGACCGGCTCGCGGCGATGGAGGAGGGGCTCCGCCGTCTCGGAGTCCCGGTGGAGGCGCGTCCCGACGGCGTTGTCGTGCATGGAAGCGGAGAGCCGTTCCGGGCCGCGCGCGTCGCGAGCCACGGGGATCACCGGATCGCGATGACCTTCGCGCTCGCGGCCCTTGCGGCGGACGGCCCGATCGAGATTGAGGACTGCGAGAACGTCGCGACCTCGTTTCCGGGGTTCACGACCGAGGCCCGGGCGGTAGGGGTCGAGGTCGAGGAGCGCGAGTGACGGTCCCCGTGATCTGCATCGACGGCCCCAATGCCTCCGGCAAGGGTGCGGTCAGCCGGGCCGTCGCCGAACGGCTCGGCTGGCACCGGCTGGACAGCGGCGTGCTCTACCGGGGGCTCGGGCTCGCCGCGGCCCGCCGCTCCCTCGCGCCGACCGAGTCCGCGCGCCTCGCACGGCTTGCCGCCAATCTCGACCTCGAGCTCCGCGGCGACCGCGTCCTGCTCGACGGTCGGGACGTGACCCGGGAGGTGGGCACCGAGGAGGCGGGCACCGGGGCATCGCGCGTCGCGGCGCTCGCGCCGGTGCGGGCCGCCCTGCTCGCACGCCAGCGCGGGTTTCGGCGCCACCCGGGGCTGGTCGCCGACGGACGGGACATGGGGACGGTCGTATTCCCCGACGCGACGTGGAAGGTGTTTCTGAACGCCAGCCCCGAGGTGCGGGCCCGGCGACGATATAACCAGTTGAGAGATCAAGGAATGGATGTTAGCCTCGCTGGCCTTTTCGAGGCGATCCGGGAGCGCGACGAGCGCGACCGGACGCGAGAGGCGGCGCCATTGCGGGCCGCGGAAGGGGCGTTCTGTCTCGATACCACCCATCTCGGGGTGGAGGAGACGCTTGAACGCGTAATGGAACACGTCCGGACGACCGGCCGGCCAACGCCGCCCGCGAGTCCGGGAGGACCGGGCGGCGGCAGCCCCCGACACACACCTAGTGGGGACACATGAGCGGATCGGAAGAGAGTTTTGCCGAGATGTTGGAAGAGAGCCTGGCCGGGCAGCAGATGCGGCCGGGCTCGCTACTGACCGGCCGGGTCGTGGATATCGGTCCCGATATCGTGATGGTGAGTGCGGGTCTGAAGTCGGATTCCGCCATCCCCGCCAGCCAGTTCCGGGACGAGACGGGGACGTTGACGGTCGCGGTCGGCGACGAGGTGGAAGTAGCCCTCGACGCGGTGGAGGACGGCTTCGGCGAGACGCGCCTCTCCCGCGAGAAGGCGAAACGGGCCCAGGCGTGGCGCCGCCTCGAGAACGCCTTCGAGGGCAGCGACAACGTGAGCGGGGTCATCAGCGGCAAGGTCAAGGGCGGATTCACGGTCGACATCGACGACATCCGGGCCTTCCTGCCCGGCTCCCTGGTCGACGTCCGCCCGGTGCGCGACACCTCCTACCTCGAAGGCAAGCCGCTCGAGTTCAAGGTCATCAAGCTCGATCCGCGGCGCAACAACGTCGTGGTGTCGCGCCGGGCGGTGGTCGAGATCGAGAATTCCGCGGAACGCGAGGCGCTGCTCGAACGGCTCGACGAGGGCGCGGTCATGAACGGGGTGGTGAAGAACCTCACGGACTATGGCGCGTTCGTCGACCTCGGCGGAATCGACGGCCTGCTTCACATCACCGACATGGCCTGGCGCCGGGTTCGCCACCCGACCGAGGTGGTCAACGTCGGCGACGAAATCGAGGTCAAGGTTCTCAAGTACGACCGGGAGCGCAACCGTGTTTCGCTCGGGCTGAAGCAGCTTGGCGAGGATCCCTGGGTGAGCATCGCGCAGCGCTACCCGGAGGGAAGCCGGATCGCGGGGCGGGTGACCAACATCGCGGACTTCGGGGCCTTCGTCGAGATCGAGGAGGGCGTCGAGGGCCTGGTGCATGTATCGGAAATGGACTGGACCAACCGCAACATCCATCCCTCGCGGGTGGTGCAGATCGGGGACGAGACGCAGGTGATGATCCTCGACGTCGACGAGGAGCGCCGGCGCATCTCGCTCGGCATCAAGCAGTGCCTGCCGAACCCGTGGGAGGAGTTCTCGCTCACCCACGCCAAGGGAGATCGGGTCGCCGGCCGCATCAAGTCGATCACCGACTTCGGGATGTTCGTCGGGCTCGACGGAGGGATCGACGGCCTGGTCCACGTATCCGATCTGTCGTGGAACGAGGACGGGGAGACGCTGCTGCGCAACCACCGCAAGGGCGAGGAGATCGAAACCGTGGTGCTCGCCGTCGACGCGGAACGCGAGCGCATCTCGCTCGGCATCAAGCAGCTTGACCGCGACCCGTTCTCGTCCTGGCTCAACGAGCACCCGCGCGGTTCCGTGCTGACCGCGACGGTGGCCGAGGTCGAGCCCCGGGGGGCGCGGGTCGATCTCGCCGAAGGGGTCGAGGGCTACATTCGTGCGAGCGAGATCTCTCGCGAACGGGTGGACGATGCACGCACCGTCCTGCGCGCCGGGGAAACGGTGGAGGTCAAGGTCATCGCTGTCGACCGCCGCCGCCGGGGGGTCTCGCTTTCCATCCGGGAACGCGAGAGCGACGAGGAGGCGACCGCAATGGAGCAGTACGCCGCCAACGTCGACGATGCCCCGGCTACCATAGGGGACCTCGTCAAGGAGCAAATGGATCGCAGCTAGCGCTCCGACACGGTGACGACTCGCGCCCGAAGGACGGTCCGCCGAGAATCCCGAGCGATCTCGACCGACCGTCCCGAGCGACGGGGATCACCGTGCCGGTGCACCGGCGCCATGTTGGGGAGCTTGCCGTGACAAAGTCGGAACTCATCGATCGTCTCGCCGCCAGGCTGGCGCATCTCACCCATCGCGACGTCGAGCTGGCGGTGCGCTCGATGCTGGAGCTGATGAGCCGGAGCCTCGCCGAGGGAGAACGCATCGAGGTGCGTGGGTTCGGCAGCTTCTCGCTTCGGTTCCGGCCGAGCCGCATGGGCCGCAACCCCCGGACCGGGGCCGCGGTCGCCCTCCCCGACAAGCACGTGGTCCACTTCAAGCCCGGCCGGGCGTTGCGCGAGCGCGTCGACCGGGGCGCGGGACGCCTCTCCTCCCCGGACGGATGACGGGCCCGAACTCGGCCTCGCGATGATGTTCGAGCTGCTCTGGCTGCTGCTGCCGGTAGCGGCGGCCTCCGGATGGTACGCCGCCCGGCGCGCCGAGGGCACGGGCCGGCGGCTGACTCCGGACTATTTCCGGGGGCTTCACTACCTGCTGAACGACCAGCCGGACCGCGCGATCGAGGTCTTCATCAAGGTCCTCGAGATCGACGAGGAGACCGCGGAGACCCAGCTCGCGCTTGGCAACCTGTACCGTCGGCGGGGCGAGGTCGACCGTGCGATCCGGCTGCATCAGAACCTCGTCGCGCGTCCCGCCCTGACCGACGACCTGCGGCTCGAGGCCCATCTGGAGCTGGCCCAGGACTACCTCAGCGCGGGGGTGCTCGACCGGGCCGAGGACATCTACCGCGATCTCGTGGGAGCAAAGGCTCACCGGGTGCAGGCATTGCGCCATCTGCTCGACATCTACGAGCAGGAGAAGGACTGGGATCAGGCCCGAAGCACTGCCCTGGAGCTCGCCGCCGCCACCGGAACGGAGCAGGGCGCGGTGATTTCGCAATACCTCTGCGAAGGGGCCCTCAAGTCGCTCACCCTTGGAGCCAAGGGCGAGGCCCTGACCCTTCTGCGGGCCGCGCGCGAGGCCCATCCCGGGTGCGCGCGGGCGAGCCTGCACGAAGGCGACATCCTGAGCTCGCAGGGTAGCTACGACCTCGCGCTCGCCGCGTATCGCCGGATCGAGGACCAGGATGCGGACTATCTGCCCGAGGTCATCGGCCGGATCCGGAAGTGCTTCGACAAGCTCGGCCGCCGGGAGGCGGCGCGCGGATACCTCGAGCGGGTCCTGGAGCGCTATGGTGGAATGACCGTGGTGCTGGCCCTCGCGGAGATGAGTCGCGAGGAGCGGGGCAACTCGTCCGCGATCCACTTCATGCTCGATGCGCTCGCGAAGCGCCCCACCGTTCGCGGGTTCGACCGGCTGCTCGACTTCGCGTCGGACACCGCGTCGGCCGAGGCGATGGCCGAGGTGTCCGCCGAAATATCCGCCGAGGTGCCGGATCACCTCGACGTGATGAAGGGACTGCTGGCGCAGTTGATGAACGATCGCCCCGTCTACCAGTGCCGGCACTGCGGATTCGCTGCCCGCTCCCTGCACTGGCAGTGTCCCGGCTGCAAGCACTGGGACACCGTGCGCCCCGTCCGCGGGGTGGTAGGAGAGTAGGAGAGACCCGATGGGAATGAACCGATACAGCTCCCGCATCACCCAGCCCCGCTCCCAGGGTGCCTCCCAGGCGATGCTCTACGCAACCGGCCTCACCGAGGCCGACATGGACAAGCCGCAGGTGGGGATCGCGAGCGTCTGGTACGAGGGCAACAGTTGCAACATGCATCTCCTCGACCTCGCGGAAAAGGTGAAGGAGGGCGTGGAAGCCGCGGGGCTCATCGGATTCCGGTTCAACACCGTCGGAGTGAGCGACGGCATGTCGATGGGCACGCGGGGCATGAGCTACTCGCTGCAGTCGCGCGATCTCATCGCCGATTCCATCGAGACGGTGACCTGCGGGCAGTGGTACGACGCCAACGTCTCCATCCCGGGCTGCGACAAGAACATGCCGGGCGTGATGATGGCGATCGGGCGGATGAACCGGCCCGCCCTGATGGTCTACGGGGGCACGATCAAGTCGGGCCGGATCTCGGGCGACAAGCCGGTCGACATCGTCAACGCCTTCCAGTCCTACGGCCAGTACCTCGCGGGCACCATCGACGAGTCGGAGCGCTTCGACATCGTGCGAAACGCGTGTCCCGGGGCCGGAGCCTGCGGAGGGATGTACACCGCCAACACGATGGCTTCGGCCATCGAGGCGATGGGCATGTCGCTTCCCTACAGCTCCTCGATCCCGGCCGTCGACGAGGAAAAGCTCGACGAGTGCGTCCGGGTCGGGGCGGCGGTGAAGAACCTGCTCGAACAGGATCTGAAGCCCCGCGACATCATGACCCGGGAGGCGTTCGAGAACGCGATGGTGGTGGTCATGGCCCTAGGCGGGTCGACCAATGCGGTGCTCCATCTCATCGCGATGGCCCGGGCGGTCGAGGTGCCGCTCTCGGTCGACGACTTCCAGGCGGTGAGCGATCGGATCCCGTACATCGCCGATCTCAAGCCGAGCGGGCAGTACGTGATGGAAGACGTGCACCGCGTCGGTGGCACCCCGGCGGTCATGAAGTACCTGCTGGAGGAGGGGCTCATCACCGGCGACTGCATGACGGTCACCGGGCGCACGGTGGCGGAAAACCTCGCCGAGTGTGCCGGCCTTGCCGAGGGGCAGCCGATCGTCCGACCCCTCGCGGAACCCATCAACCCCCGCGGGCACATCCGGATCCTCCGGGGAAACCTCGCTCCGGGCAGCGCGGTGGCGAAGATCACCGGCAAGGAAGGGCAGCGGTTCTCGGGCCCCGCCCGCGTCTTCGACTCCGAGGAGGACATGCTGGCCGCTCTCGAGGAAGGCCGGATCGGGAAGGGCGACGTCATCGTGATCCGTTTCGAGGGGCCCAAGGGAGGCCCGGGGATGCCGGAGATGCTGACCCCGACCTCGGCCATCGTGGGCGCGGGGCTCGGTTCCGACGTCGCGCTCATCACCGACGGGCGCTTCTCCGGCGCCTCGCACGGCTTCATCATCGGCCACGTCGTGCCGGAGGCCCAGGAAGGGGGGCCGATCGCCCTCGTCGAGGACGGGGACGTGATCACCATCGACGCGGTCGAGTGCCGGCTCGACGTCGATGTGAGCGACGAGGAGCTCCAGCGGCGCCGGGCCGCGTGGTCCATGCCGTCCTACAAGGTCTCGCAGGGAACCCTCCACAAGTACATCAAGACCGTCCGGGACGCGTCGGAAGGGTGCGTTACCGACGCCTGAGCCGCCCCGTTCTCCCGGGCGAGCGCTGATCCGGGCCAGCCCGGAAATCTCACCAACTTCCTGCTGCGGAAGCCGATCCAAGCGCTGTGACTGGCCGTACACCCGCAAGCCGCTTCGACGTCGTGTCAGCTCCGCCTTCAGCGTCTTTCGGTCCGGGCGGCCTGTCACAGCGCCGTCTCGGCGCCCTCGCGACGAAAGTTGGTGAGATTTCCGGGCTAGCGTCGCCCATGCGGGTGGTCATGGTCGGGGCCGGCTACGTCGGGCTCGTGTCCGGCGCGTGCTTCGCCGAGTTCGGTGCGGACGTGACGTGCGTGGACGCCGACGAGGACCGGGTGGACCGGCTCCGGGCGGGGGAGATCCCACTCTACGAGCCGGGGCTCGAGGACCTCGTCGGACGCAACGCCTCCTCCGGCCGCCTCCGGTTCACGATCGGCCCGGGGCCCGAGGTCGGGGCGGCGGACCTCGTGTTCATCGCGGTCGGCACCCCGGCACGGCGCGGCGACGGCCACGCCGATCTCCGGCACGTGTACGAGGCGGCGGCGACGCTCGCGCCGCATCTTCGCGGCTACACGGTGATCGTGACCAAGTCGACGGTTCCCGTCGGAACCGCCCGCGAGGTCCGGCGGCTGGTGAAGGACGCCCGTCCCGATGCGGATTTCGACGTGGCCTCCAACCCCGAGTTCCTCCGGGAGGGGTCGGCGATCGAGGACTTCATGCGCCCAGACCGGATCGTGCTCGGGGTGGAGAGCGCCCGGGCGGAGGGGTTGCTGCGCGAGCTCTATCGCCCCCTCAATCTAATCGAGACCCCGATCCTCGCGACCGGGATCGAGAGCGCGGAGCTCACCAAGTACGCGTGCAACGCCTTCCTCGCGACCAAGGTGAGCTTCATCAACGAGGTCGCGGCGCTGTGCGAGGCGACGGGGGCCGACGTGCACGCGGTGGCGAGGGGCATGGGCCTCGATCGGCGCATCGGGCGCCGGTTCCTCCACCCCGGGCCCGGCTTCGGCGGCTCGTGCTTTCCGAAGGACATCACCGCGCTCGCCCGAATCGCCAGGGAGCGGGACGTGCCGGCGCGGATCGTCGAGGCGACGATCGCGGTCAACGATGCCCAGCGCGGACGCATGCGCGACAAGATCCGCGGCGCGCTCGACGGGAACGTGGGGGGCAAGCGCATCGGGGTGCTCGGCCTGACGTTCAAGCCCGAGACCGACGACATGCGCGAGGCTCCCTCGCTCCACGTGCTGCCGCCCCTCATCGACGAAGGGGCGAAGGTGCGGGTGCACGACCCCCAGGGCATGGGCGAGGCGGCGGCCCGGCTCCCGAAAGCGGTGCGGTTCTGCGCGGACCCCTACGAGGTCGCGGAGACCGCCGACGCGGTGGTGCTCATGACCGAGTGGAACGCCTACCGGGGGCTCGACCTGGAGCGGGTCCGGGACTCCATGCGGGGGCGGGTCTTCGTCGACCTTCGCAACGTCTACGAGCCCGGCGCGATGCGCGCGCTCGGATTCCGGTACTGCGGGGTGGGGCGCTGATGTCCGGGCCAGCCCGCGGGTGCCCGCGATGACCGGGCGGGTATCGAAGGCGGTGTTCCCGGTCGCCGGGCTCGGGACCCGCATGCTGCCCATGACCCGCGCGGTGCCGAAGGAGATGCTGCCGGTGGTCGATCGACCGCTCGTCCAGTACGCGGTGGAGGAGGCGGTGGCGGCCGGCGTCTCGGACCTCATTTTCGTGACCGACCGCTCCGGGCCGGCCCTCGAGGCGCACTTCGGGCCCGCGCCGGAGCTCGCCGGCAAGGTCGAGACGGGGGCGGGCGGCGAGCGGCTCGATGCCGCGCGCGCGCTCGTTCCCCCGGAGGTCCGCCTCGTCTTCGTGCCCCAGGGACAGCCGCTCGGGCTCGGGCACGCCGTCTGGTGCGCGCGCGAGGCGGTAGGCGAGGAACCGTTCGCGGTGGTGCTCCCGGACGACCTCATGGTCCCCGGGTGCCTCCCGGACCTCGTCGAGGCGTTCGACTCCGAAGGTGCGGCCGGGGTGGTGGCGGTCGAGGAGGTGCCCCTCCGGGATACCGCGCGGTACGGGGTCGTGGACGTCGGCGGGGCCCCGGGAAGGTTGAGCCGGATCGCGTCCATCGTCGAGAAGCCGGCCCCGGAAGAGGCGCCCTCGAACCTCGCGGTCGTCGGACGGTACGTGTTCGATGCCTCGATCATGGACCTCCTCGGCGCCACCCCGCCCGGAGCGGGGGGCGAGATCCAGCTCACCGACGCGATCGGGGCGCTCGCCGCGTCCGGCCCGGTCTTCGCCGCCCGCTTCCGGGGCGAGCGCCACGACTGCGGCAACCGGGCGGGGTGGCTCCGCGCCACCGTCGCCCTCGCGCTCGCGGGCGCCCGGCCCGCGGACCCCTTCGCCCGGGACCTCGAGACCCTTCTCGCCGACTGGCGCGGTTCCGCCGGAGCCGGGCCTTGAACCGGTACTCGGTGCTCGCGCTCGCCCGCAACGCGCTCCGGTTCGGGCCGGGGTGGCAGGCCCTGTGGCGCAGCCCCGAGCCCGCCGCGTCGTACGACGTGGTGATCGTCGGCGGCGGCGGACACGGGCTCGCGACCGCGTACTACCTCGCCTCGGAGCACGGGATCAGCAACGTCGCGGTGCTCGAGAAGGGGTGGATCGGCGGCGGCAACACGGGCCGCAACACCACCATCGTCCGGTCGAACTATCTCTGGGACGAGGCCGCGGCGCTCTACGAGAAGTCCCTCCAGCTCTTCGAGGGCCTGAGCCAGGCGCTCAACTACAACGTCATGTTCAGCCAGCGCGGGGTGTTCAACCTCGGCCACTCGGTCCACGAGATGCGGGACATCGCTCGCCGGGTCAACGCGAACCGGCTGAACGGGGTGGACGGACGGCTCGTCGGGGCCGACGAGCTCGCCCGTCTCGTCCCGATCCTCGACGTCACCCCGCGCAGCCGCTATCCGGTGCTCGGCGCATCGTTCCAGCCGCGGGGCGGGGTCGCCCGGCACGACGCGGTCGCGTGGGGGTTCGCGCGTGCCGGCGATGCGCGCGGGGTCGACATCATCCAGAACTGCGAGGTGACCGGGATCCGGCGCGAGCGCGGCCGGGTGGCCGGGGTCGAGACCACCCGCGGCTACATCCGCGCCCGCAGGGTGGGCCTCGTCGCGGCCGGCCACTCGAGCGTGCTCGCGTCGATGGCGGACGTGCGGCTCCCCATCGAGAGCCACCCCCTCCAGGCCCTGGTCTCGGAGCCGATGAAGCCGGTGCTCGACACCGTGATCATGTCCAACGCGGTGCACGGCTACATCAGCCAGTCGGACAAGGGCGAGCTCGTGATCGGGGCCGGCATCGATTCGTGGAACGGCTACGGGCAGCGGGGAAGCTTCCGGACCGTCGAAGGGTGCCTGGCCGCGATCGTCGAGCTCTTCCCGATCTTCAGCCGGGTACGCATGCTGCGGCAGTGGGCGGGCATCGTGGACACGACCCCCGACGCGTGTCCGATCATCGGCGAGACCCAGGTGCGGGGCCTCTTTGTCAACTGCGGCTGGGGCACGGGAGGCTTCAAGGCCACCCCGGGCTCGGGATGGGTGCTCGCCCACACGATCGCGACCGGCGCGCCGCACCCCCTCAACGCGCCGTTCGCTCTCGACCGGTTCGTCACCGGGCGCCTCGTCGACGAGCACGGCGCGGCGGGGGTCGCCCACTAGTGCGGCCTCGGTCCCCGCCGGACCGGCACCGAACGAGGGCGGCGACCTCGCGGAGACCGGAACCTCGACCGGGCAGGAGCCACCACCGGAGCGCGCGATGCTGCTGATCGAATGTCCCTGGTGCGGGCCGCGCGACGAGAGCGAGTTCTCGTACGGCGGTGAGGCCCATATCGTCCGCCCGCCGGAGCCGGACCGGCTTACCGACGAGGAATGGGCGGACTATCTCTTCATGCGCAGGAACCCGCGCGGCCGGCACCTCGAGCAGTGGTGCCACGCCCACGGGTGCCGCCAGTGGTTCAATGTCGAGCGCGATACCGTGACGAGCGAGATCGTGCGGGTCTACCGCGTCGCATGACCATTTCCCAGCCATTCCGGCTCGTCGGCGGCGGCCGCATCGACCGTCGCCGACGCGTGGACTTCCGCTTCAACGGGCTGCGCTTCGAGGGGTACCGCGGCGACACCCTCGCCTCCGCCCTGCTTGCGAATGGCGTGCGGATGGTCGCGCGGAGCATCAAGTACCACCGTCCGCGCGGCTTCGTCGGGTGCGGGGCGGAGGAGCCGAACGGGATCTTCACGGTGCGGCATGCGGGTGTCGAGGGATCGACGATCCCCCATGCCCCCGGAACCCTGGTCGAGCTGGTCGAGGGACTCGAGGCGCAGGAGGTGAATGGCTGGCCCTCGCTTCGTTTCGATGCCGCGGGCGGATTGCAGTGGTTCAGCGCGATGCTGACGGCCGGGTTCTACTACAAGACCTTCATGTGGCCGCGCGCCGGGTGGCACTGGTACGAGTGTGCAATCCGCCGCATGGCCGGCAACGGGCGCGCTCCGGACGCTCCGGACCCGGACCGCTACGACAAGCGCAACGTCTTCTGCGACGTGCTCGTGGTCGGGGGAGGGCCGTCCGGGCTCGCCGCCTCCCTCGCGGCGGCGCGGGCGGGGGCGCGGGTGATCCTCACCGACGACCAGCCGGAGCTCGGGGGGAGCCTCCTCGGGGCCCGCCGCGAGCTCGGCGGAAAGCCCGCCTTCGCGTGGGTCGCGAACTGCGCGGCGGCGCTCGCGGACGAGCCGGAGGTGACCGTTCTCAACCGGACCACCGCCTTCGGCTTCTACGAGCACGGTTTCGTCGCGGCCCTCGAGCGGCGCGCCGACCACCTTCCCGCGCACCGGCGCCGCGGTCCCCGCGAGCGGGTGTGGCGGATCCGGGCGCGCCGGGTGGTGCTCGCGACGGGTGCGACCGAGCGCCCGCTCGTGTTCGAGAACAACGACCGGCCGGGGATCATGCTCGCGAGCGCGGCGGCCACGTACGTGAACCGCTATGCGGTCGCGCCGGGGCGGCGCGCGGTGGTGTTCACCAACAACGACAGCGCGTGGCGGTCCGCCCTCGATCTCGCGGCCGCGAAGATCGAGGTGGCGGCCATCGTGGACGCGCGGCCCGAGCCCGAGGGGCCGCTCGCGGAGCCGGTCGAGGCGGCCGGGATCCCGGTGCTGGCGGGCCACGCGGTGGTCGACACGAAGGGGCGGGGCGCGCTCCGGCGGGTGCGCGCGGCCCGCCTCGACGGAAGCGGCGCGGTCGATTTCGACTGCGACCTCCTCGCCGTTTCAGGGGGTTGGAACCCGAACCTCCACCTTCACGCGCAGTCCGGTGGGCGGCCGCGCTTCGACGAGGCACGGGGCTGTTTCCTCCCCGGCCCCCCGGTGCAGGCGGAGGCCGCGGCGGGCGCGTGCCGGGGCACCTACCGCCTCGACGCCTGCGTGCGCGAGGGCGCGCGGGCGGGCCGCGAGGCGGCCCTTGCGGCCGGCTTCCGGGACGTCGGGGTCATCTCCGCCCCGCCCACCGACGAGGAGGGCGCGACCGATTCGGCGCCGGTGTGGGCGGTCCCCTCGCGGCACGCGCGGCCGCGCAAGGCATTCGTCGACTTCCAGAACGACACCACCGCCGCCGACCTCGACCTCGCGGTGCGCGAAGGCTTCGAGTCCATCGAGCACATCAAGCGGTACACCCTGCTCGGGTTCGGCACCGACCAGGGGAAGACCGGAAACGTGAACGGCATGGCCATTGCCGCGGGCGCGCTCGGTCGCTCCCCCGGGGAGGTCGGCACGACGACTTTCCGCCCGCCCTACACTCCGGTCACCTTCGGGGCGGCGGCGGGTCTCGCCACCGGCGAGTTCCACGATCCGCTCCGGGTGACCCCCATGCAAGAGCGGCATGAAGGAGAGGGGGCGGTGTTCGAGCCGGTGGGGCAGTGGCTGCGCCCCTGGTACTTCCCGAGACCGGGCGAGGACATGCATGCGGCGGTGACCCGGGAGTGCCGGGCGACGCGCGAGGGGGTGGGGCTCTTCGACGCCTCCACCCTCGGCAAGATCGACATCCAGGGCCCGGACGCGGCCGTCTTTCTCGACCGCATCTACACCAACGACTGGTCCGATCTCGCCATCGGACGGTGCCGCTACGGCCTGATGCTGGGCGAGGATGGCATGGTGATGGACGACGGGGTCACCGCGCGCCTCGGCGAGCACCACTTCCTGATGACCACCACCACCGGCGGCGCCGCGCACGTCCTCGGTTGGCTCGAGCAATGGCGGCAGACGGAATGGCCGGAGCTCCGGGTGCGGTTCACCTCCGTGACCGACCAGTGGGCCACGATCGGGGTCGCCGGTCCCCGGAGCCGCGACCTCCTCGCGTCGCTCTGCGACGAGGTCGACCTCGAGCCGGAGTCGTTCCGGTTCATGCAGTTCCGGGAAGGGGTGTTCGCGGGGGTGCCGTGCCGCGTCTTCCGCATCAGCTTCACCGGCGAGCTGAGCTATGAGATCAACGTGCCGGCCGACTACGGGCGCTACGCGTGGGACCGCATCGTCGAGCGCCGCGAGGAGTTCTCGATCACCCCCTACGGCACCGAGACGATGCACGTGCTGCGGGCGGAGAAGGGCTTCATCGTGGTCGGGCAGGAGACGGACGGCTCGGTGACCCCGGTCGATCTCGGGATGGAATGGATCCTGTCGAAGAAGAAGGACTTCCTCGGCCGGCGGTCCCTCGAGCGGAGCGACTGCCGGCGGGCCGACCGCCGGCAGCTTGTCGGGCTCGCGACCACCGACCCGAACGAGGTCCTCCCGGAGGGGGGCCAGCTCGTGGAGGAGCCGTTCACCTTCCTCCCCGCGCCGATGCTGGGGTACGTGACGTCGAGCTACTGGAGCCCCAACGTCGGGCGCTCCATCGCGCTCGCGCTCGTCGCGGGGGGGCGGGAGCGTTCGCGCGTGTTCGCGGCGCTCGAGGACGGGCGGTTCGTCCCGGCGGAAGTGGTCTCGCCGGTATTCTTCGATCCCCGCGGGGAGCGCCAGCGTGGTTGAACCGCGCCGCGAAAGTCCACTGGGCCGTGCGCCGGCCGCGCAGCCGAACCGCCTGATCGAGTGGCCGAGCCTCCGGGTGGAGGAGCTTGCGTTCCGTGCCATCTTCGTGCTGCACGGCCGGACCGGCGTCCCGAGGTTCGCCCAGGGCGTCGCCCGCGTACTGGGGCGTCCGCCGCCGGACGCCCCCAACACCTTCGTCGAGACCCGGTTCGGCTCGGAGGGGGTCGTGATTGCGTGGACGGGTCCCGAGGAGTGGCACGTGATTGGCCAGGAGGAGGGGACGAGCGGGCTGCGGGTCGCCCTCCGGCAGGCGATCCCGGAAACGGACGGGGCGGTGGTCGAAGTGAGCAGCGCCTTCACCCTGTTCTCGATTGAGGGCCGGCAGGCCCGCGACCTCATCGCGGCCGGCTGCCCCATCGACGTTCACCCGCGCGCGTTCGGTCCCGGCCGCTGCGCGCAGACCCTCTTCGCCCGGACCGGGGTCACCCTGCTGCAGCGCGACGAGACGCCGCGCTTCGAGATGATGGTGCGCCGCAGCTACGCGCGGTGGCTCTGGCGATGGATGGAGGTGTCGGCCGAGATGGTCGCGGTAGAATAGGACGCATGGGCGAGATCGAGTCAGGCCCCCCTTCGTCCGACTGCACGCTCGACGCGAAGGGGCTGGACTGTCCCCTGCCGATTCTCAAGACGAAGGTTGCGCTTTCGAGGATGAATGCGGGTGAGGTGCTCCACGTCGCGGCCACCGATCCCCACTCCGTGATCGACTTCAAGGCGTTCTGCGCCCGTACCCCGCACGAGCTCGTGCACCACCTCGAACACGGCGATCTCTTCGAGTTCTGGGTGAGGAACGCGGGCCCCGCGTGACCTGCCCGAGCCTTCCGGTGACCGTCCGATCCGGGCGCGGTCCGCCGCCGTGTGTCCGCACGGCGCGGAGCGCCGAGAAGCGCCGGCCGGCAGATGGCTCCTTGATGAACGGCACGAAGGAGCGGGCGGTGCCCGGGCGTTCGAGGGCGGTGTGGGTCGCCACGCCCCTCCGATCCCTCCCGGGGCGGCCGCCGCCCGGGCCGGTACCGGAGGAGGGTCCGTGAAGCGCACGATCGGTCTGCTCGCGGTCTGCCAGGCGCTGATGATGACCAGTCAGACGATGGTCGTCACCACGTCCGCGCTCGTCGGGCTCGCCCTCGCCCCGGTCCACTCGCTCGCGACGCTCCCCTACGCGCTCCAGTTCATCGCGGTCATGACCGTCACCTACTTCGCCTCGCTCCTGATGGGCCGGATCGGCCGGAAGCGGGGGTTCCTCCTCGCGTCCGCGGTGGGGTGCGTGGGGGCATCCGTCGCGACGGGCGCGATAGTGGCCGGCTCCTTCGCGTTCTTCTGCCTTGGGAGCTTTCTCTTCGGGATTTTCTTCGCGTTCAGCCAGTATTATCGTTTCGCTGCCGCCGAGGCGGCTACCGACGAATACCGCAGCCGAGCGATTTCCTACGTCCTCGCGGGCGGGGTGGTCGCGGGGTTCGCGGGCCCGTGGATCGCGGCGAGCACTCGCCTCGTCGTTGGCGGCGCGGAGTTCGCCGGCAGCTACGCCGCGATGCTCGGGCTCTACCTCGTGAGCGCCCTCATTCTCGGCTTCATCCGCTTCCCGGACACCGCGTCCACTGCGGACGACGGCGCGCCGCCCCGGCCCCTCGCCGTCGTCGCCCGTCAGCCTTCCTATGTCGTGGCCCTCCTCGCCTCGGTGGTCGCCTACGGGTCGATGAATCTCGTCATGGCCGCGACACCGCTCGCGATGCAGGCGCGGGCGTTTTCCACCGAGCAAATCAGCTTCGTGATCAGTTGCCACGTCCTCGGGATGTTCGCGCCCGCCTTCATCACCGGACACCTCATCCGGTGGTTCGGGGTATTGAACGTGATGCTGTGGGGCGCGGTGCTGCTCGCGGGCTGTGTCGTGGTCAACCTGCTGGGGGAGACGACCGGAAACTTCTGGATCTCGCTGACCCTGCTCGGGGTCGGCTGGAACTTCCTGTTCACCGGCGGAACGACGCTCCTCACGACTACCTACCGGCCGGCGGAGCGGGCCCGCGCCCAGGGGCTCAACGACTTCGTGGTGTACACGATCATCTCGATCACGGCGGTCGGCTCGGGCGGATTCCACGCCTGGTTCGGCTGGGAAGCGATCAACGTCGGGGTCACGCCGTTCCTCGTGCTCGCCGCCGCCCTCGTGGTCTGGCTTCGCCTCCGGGACCGCGCCGCCCCCGTTCCTTCCTGACGGCCGCCCGCCGGGCGACATGTGAACCTTCCCCCCGATGATGGGGACCCGGGTCGCCGCGCTTTGCTCGTGTAGAGTAGTGAACCATATAACCCAGTATGGGGACCCATATTGAAAACGACCATCGAGATCGCGGACGACCTCGCCCGGCTTGCGAAAGCTCACGCGGCGAGGGAGAACATCACGCTTCGCGCCCTCGTCGAACGAGGCCTGCGTCTCGCGCTTCGCGCGGACGGCGAACGGGGTCGCTTCGTGCTCAGGAATGCGAGCGTGGGCGGCCGGGGCTTGCAGCCCCCCTTTCGCGAGGGAGACTGGGCACGCATTCGCGAGTCCGTTTACGTCAGCCGGCGACCATGAGGTAGCGGCGGGCGACCTCCTCGTCCGCGTCGAACTCGGCGACGGTTCCGACGAAGACGATTCGCCCGCGGTCCACGACGTAGATGCGGTCCGCCGTCTCGTGGACGAGGTGGAGCTGCTGCTCGGACAGCAGCATCGAGACGCCGAGCGACTTGAGGTGGCCGATGGCCTCCACCACGCTTTGCGCGACGAGGGGTGCGAGCCCCTCGTGCGGCTCGTCGAGGAGGAGGAGGCGCGGGTTGGTGAGGAGCGAGCGCGCGATGCTCAGCATCTGCTGCTGGCCGCCGCTCAGGTTCCCCGCGAGGCGTCCCCGGAACTCGGCGAGCGGCGGGAACAGCTCCTCCACCCGGGCGGGTGTCCAGTAGCCGGCGCCGGCGCCCGCGAAGGAGCGGGGCACGGTGAGGTTCTCGGTGACGGTGAGGCTCGCGAACACCCGCCGGTCCTCGGGGACGTAGCCGATCCCCCGCCGGACCACCTCGTGGGGGGCAAGGCCGGCCAGTTCCTCCTCCCCGAAGCGCACGCTCCCGCCGGTCACCGTGATGATGTCCTGGACGATGCTGCGAAGGGTGCTCGTCTTGCCCGCCCCGTTCCGGCCGACGATGCACACCACCTCCCCCTCGTCGACCACGAGGTCGATCCCGTGCAGGGCCTGCGCGTGGCCGTAGGCGGCCTCGACCCCCGCGAGCTCGAGCATCATCGGCGGCCCCCGAGGTAGATCTCCTGCACCTCCGCGTTGCCCGCGATCTCGTCCGGCGTCCCCTCCGCGAACACCCGTCCGAGGGCCATCACGGTGATGGACTCGGCGGCCCGGAACACCGCGTCGATGTCGTGCTCGACGAAGACGAGGGTGAGTCCGCGATCGCGGGCGACGGAGAGCACGAGCTCGATGAGCTCCTGGCGCTCCCCGAGGCCCATGCCGGCGGTCGGCTCGTCGAGGAGGAGGAGGGTGGGGCGGGTCGCGAGCACCATCCCGAACTCGAGGCGCTTGCGGTCTCCGTGCGAGATGTCGTCCACGACCTGGTCCGCGCAGTGGGTGAGGCCGATGGTGTCGAGGTCCGCCATGGCCGGCTCGCGGAGCCTGCGGAGCCGGGTCGCGTCGAGCCCGAACCACCGCCCGCCCCCCGCGTGGTGCGCGTACAGCATGTTGTCGAGGACCGTCATCCGGCGGAAGGTGCTCGAGATCTGGAACGTGCGGCCGACCCCGAGCTTCGCCACCTGGTGGGGGTGCTGGCGGACGAGCCGCCGCCCGTGGACCTCGACGGTGCCCCCGTCGGCGACGAGCTGCCCCCCGAGCACGTTGATGAGGGTGGTCTTGCCGGCTCCGTTCGGGCCGATGACGGCCCGGATCTCGCGCGGGGCGACCTTGAGGTCCACCCCGTCGAGGGCCGTGAACTGCCCGAAGCGCTTGACGAGCCCCCGCACCTCGAGGGCGGCGGCCGCGTTCTCGGGAGCCGGCGCGGCAGCGTTCACGCGGCGCGCCCCCGAAGGCGCGCGACGACCGTCGCGACGAGGCCCGCGATCCCGGCCGGGGAGACGAGCACCACCAGGACCAGGATGACCCCGATGACGAGCTGCCAGTACTCGAAGTAGTGGGCCATCACGTTGTCGAGGAGCTTGTAGACGATCGCCCCGTAGATCCCCGCCCCGAAGCTGTAGAGCCCCCCGAGGAGGACCATCACGAGGCCGTCGATGGTGAACAGCACCCCCACGTACTCGGGAAACACGTTCCCGTGGAAGATCCCGTAGAGGGTCCCCGCGACCCCGGAAAGGAACGCGGAGATGACGAACGCCGCGAGCTGCACGCGCTTGCGGCCGTGGCCCATCGCCGCCGCCCGCACCGGGTTCTCGCCGACGGCCCGGATGGTGAGGCCGAGGGGGGCGTGGACGACCCGCCACAGGGCGAGGATGCAGACGGTGACGACCACCAGCACCACCACGCCGAACCACGCCGGGGAGAGCCCCAGCATCGCCGGCACGTGTCCCGAGATCCCCGAATCGCCGCCCGTGAAGTCGAACCACTGGAAGACGATCGCGAAGGTGATCTCCGCGCACGCGAGGGTCAGCATCGCGGCGTAGATGGCGGTCAACTGCACGCATAGCGCCCCGTACAAGAGCCCGAAGAACGCGCTGACGAGCGGGCCGGCCACGATTCCGGCCCAGATCGGCCACCCAAACTTGGCGATGGTGATGGCGAGCCCGTACGCGCCGAGCCCGAAGTAGACCGCGTGGCCGAACGAGACCATCCCGCTGTAGCTCAGGAGCAGGTTCAGGGCGCTCGCGTAGAGGGCGAAGATCATCACCTCGATGATCGCGAAGGCGACGAGGGGGGGCGAGAGGTGGAGGGCGACCGCGACGAGGACGAACGCGGCCGCGACGAGCCGCCAGTCGATGGACCAAACGTCGCTCCGGCGTGGTTGCACCGCGGCCATGGGCTTGCTCCTTACTCCCCGGTGCGCCGGAGCGACCGGGCGTCGCGCCCTTGCCGGAGTTCAGCCGCCATCCGCGCGCTCCCGGTCGATGGACGAGGCGTCGCTCCGGCGTTGTTGCACCGCGGCCATGGGCTTGCTCCTTACTCCCCGGTGCGCCGGAGCGACCGAGCGTCGCGCCTTTGCCGGAGTTCAGCCGCCATCCGCGTGCTCCCGGTCGATGCACCAGGCGTCGCTCCGGCGTCGTTGCTCCGCGGCCATCCGCTCGACTCCCCGCTCCCTACTCGCCAGTGCGCCGGAGCGACCGGAAGAGCAGCACCACGGCCATGAGGAGGAAGATGATGACCATGGACAGGCGCGGCGCCCAGAGGAGGCCCAGGGACTTGACCACCCCGACCCCGAGGGCGGCGAAGAGCGCTCCGTAGAGGTTCCCGAGGCCGCCGATCACGACCACGATGAAGGCGAGGACGATGACCCGGGCGTCGAGCAGGTAGTTCACGCTCTCGAACGCGGCCGCGAATCCGCCCGCGATTCCGGCGAGGAACGAGCCGACGGCAAAGACGGCGGTGAAGACATGGGCCTGGTTGATGCCGAGGAGGGCGACCATGCCGCGGTCGTCGGTGGCGGCCCGGAGCACGATCCCCGCGCGGGTGAACTTGAGCACCGCCCACAGGGCGACGAGGACGAGGACGCCCACCGCCACCATCGCGAGCTGGTAGGTCGGCAGGAACATGCCGCCCGTGATGACCGCCCCCGAGAGGGCGTCGGGGAGCACCACGGTCACGTCGTCGAGCCCCCAGAAGAACTTGGTCAGATCCCGGATGATGAGCACCGCGGCGAGGGTCAGCACGAGCTGCATGAGCTCCTCGGCGTGGTATACGCGGCGCAGGAACACGAGCTCGAAGAAGAGCCCGATGACCGCGACGAGCACTCCGCAAAGGAGGATGCTGGTGAAGAATCCGCCCGGGGTGCCGGCCGCGATCCAGGGGTGGATCTGGTAGGTGAGGAACGCCCCCAGCATGTAGAACGAACCGTGGGCGAAGTTGACGATGCGCGACACCCCGAAGATGAGGGTGAGGCCGGAGGCGATGAGGAAGAGGAACACTCCCTCCATCAGCCCCTGAAGGACCTGGACGATGAGCATGCGCGGGTCGCCGCCGGTTCGCGGTGGAAGGGTTGCTTCGGTCCGTTTCGCCGCCGAACGGGACGGCCCGGAGCGGCCGGCGCCGCTCCGGGCCGCGCCGCCGGTCTAGCCCTTGGCCGCTTCTCGGAGGGCCTCGACGGTCGCCTCGTCCGGAAGGGTGACGTCGCCGGGAATGACGTTCACGTCCGTCATCACCGGGAACGGATAGTCGTCCGTCATCTTCGTCACCCCGATGAAGCTCGGGGCGTTGAAGGTGTTGTCGATCATCCGCATCCGGATCTCGCCCCGCAGGGTGTCGAAGGACATCGCGCCGAGCGCCTCGCGAAGGGCGGCCGGATCGGTGCTCCCCGCCTTCTCGAGCGCGCCCGCGATGATGTACATCACGTCGTAGCCGAGGATCCCCCAGTCGTTGGGGTACTCGCCGTCATGGGCGCCCTGGTACTTCGCGACGAACTCCTTGGCCGCGTCCGTCGTCAGGGCGTAGAACGGCCCCCGCGCCCAGCCGTGCACGCCGTCCGGGATGTCCCGCCCGAGCGACATGTAGCTCTCCGTCGAGAGGAAGGTGAGGAGCTCGGTGCGTTCGAGCAGCCCGTAGGCCTTGCCCTGCTTGATGAGGCTGTTGGTGCCGCTCCCGAACATGACGGCCATGATGAGGTCCGGCTCGTCGGCGAGGGCGGCGGTGATGTAGGAGGTGAGGTTCGTCTCCCCGATCCGCGGCCAGAGCTGGCGGGCGATCTTCGCGTCCGGGTTGAGCTTGGCGAGCTCCTCGGTGAACACCTTGACGGTGGTGCGGCCCCACTCGTAGTCGAGGCCCATGGTGACGATGTTCTTCCAGCCCTTGCGCGCCGCGTACTCCGCGAGGGCCTTCCCCTCCATCAGGGTGTGGGGCTGGGTCTGGACCACGAAGGGATGGCCGAAGTCGATGGTGGCCTTGTGGGTCCCGCTGATCGCGCTGAAGAGCGGCACCCCGTACTGCTTGGCGATCGGGTTGATGGCCATGAAGACGGAGCTTGAGCATACCCCGGTGAGGAGGTCGACCTCCTCGGACAGGATGAGGTCGCGGGCCTGCTTGGCGCCCTCGTCGGGCTTGGTCTTGGAGTCGCGCCAGACGATCTCGATCGGGCCGCCGAGCACCCCGCCCGCGTCGTTGATCTCGCCTTGCGCAATCTCCATCGCCTTGCGGGCGGAGTGGGTGAGCCCACCGCAGGCGCCGGAGATCCCGCCGACATAGCCGATCTTGACGCCGGCCGCGTGGGCCGGACCGAGCGTAGTGCCGAGCGCGAGCGCCGCGGCCGCGGCCGTCATGCCAATCCGGGTCGCTGTCTTCTTCATGTTGGCTCCCTTTCGTGGTGTCATTTCAAATGCCTGATGATTCGGCTTCGAGTTCTGGACGATAGCGATTCGAGCCGTCCTCGGTGCTACATGTTATCCGCTTTCGGGCCGGTTCGGGCTCGGGTGCCAAGGTATACTGTCCCGGCGTGGCATCGGAGGCCCTGCGATGAGCGAGGACATCCATTTCGACCTTTCCGGCCCCGGTCCCCACTACACCCGGCCGCGGAAGGTGCATTACCCCGAATCGAACGGTCTGCCGCTCGCGGAGACCCGCTTCCAGTACGACTCCCTCACCTACGCGGCAGGCGCCCTCGACGTGTACTTCCGGGACCGACCGGACATCGCGGTCGAGGGCAACCGGCTCCTCTACTACGTCGAAGGAGACCCGCGCTCGCGGGTGGCCCCCGACGTGTTCGTGGTGTTCGGAGTGCCGAAGCGCCGGCGTCGCATCTACCTGCTCTGGGAGGAAGGCAAGGCCCCGGACTTCGTGCTGGAGGTCACGTCGCGGAGCACCCGGCGCCAGGACGCGGGATTCAAGCGCGACCTCTACGCCCGCCTCGGGGTGCGTGAGTACTGGATGTTCGACCCGACCGGAGACTGGCTCGACCCGCGCCTCCAGGGGCATCGGCTCTCCGGCGCCCGCTACGAGCCGCTGTCGCCCACCGGGATCGAGGGCGGGGGGCGGTTGTTCCACAGCACGGTGCTCGGGCTCGACGTGTACGTCGACCGTGGCGAAATCCGGTTCCGCGATCCCGCCACGGGCCGCAAGCTCCTCACCCTGGAGGAGACCGACCGTGCCGGGCAGGAGGCGCGGCGGAGACGGGAGGAGGCCGAGCTCGCCCTGGAGGACGAGAGGCGCAAACGGGCGGAGACCGAACTCGCCCTGAAGGAAGCCCGTGCCCGCATCGCCGAGCTGGAGGGCAGACCGCCGGCCGAACCCTCCCCGCCGTCCCGTCGCCGTTGACGGCCCGAGCCTTCGTTGCGTCTCCAGCAGATGACCCGATTCCGGCATCCCCGGCACCACGGTGGACATGTCCGGGTCCGCCGCGCGGGCCGCAGTGTCGGGCCGTCGCCGACGGAGCTTCAGGAGCCCTGCGACGCGTTCGGGAACATCCTGACCGAGGCGAGTGCGATTCAGGACGCGACTCCTTCACACATCGATCCGGATGCCTTCCGTTCCTGGCTGCGGCGTCCGGGGTTCGACGCTACAGCCGATCCGCAACCTGACAGCGAGGACAAACTGCGAAATCGCGCCGTGATCGTCGAGCGCGGGGGCGAGCTTCCCGCAACGCTCCACTGGGTTCCGGCACTTGGCAGGGACCCCCAACGCTATCTGAGACCCGCAACTCTCGGGATGCTCGATACGTGAAATTCCTGCCTGGAGAGTCGACGGCGAAGGCGTCCCGGTTCTACGCTTGCCGGCAGGTGCGGCCATGAGCGGCCCTCGGACGTGCCACGGGTGCGGTGGTTCCGGCCGGCGCGGAATTTTCGAGTGCGGAGTCTGTGGTGGCCAGGGGCAGATCACCGGTCCCTTGAGGGCGCATGTCGAGGGCCGGGGCGATCTCCGCCTGCCCGGGCCGGGCCGCTCACCCGGCCCCAAGCGCAAACTGACGATCCGGGTCCGGCGCCGGCGAAGGATCCCGAACCCGCCGTCATGACCGGGACCGCGCCGTCACAGGCCGCTCGGGTTATGCTCGCGCCGTCTCGAACGCGACCGCGTTGCGCGTGTCCTTGCTGAACTCCACCGCGACGAGGTGGAACGGCCGGCCGAGGTGGCGGTACTTGTCGGCGTAGTCGCGGCTTCTTAGCTGCGCCATCCCGGCGCCTTCGCCCGCGAGCTCCACCACCTTGAACTCGAAGAGATATACGTTGTCGTTGAACTCGACGGCCATGTCGAGGCGCCCGTGGCTGGTGCTGTCCTCGACGGTCACGTCGAGCCCCAGGGCCGCGAAGTACGAGTAGAACACGCTCGCGTAATAGCCCTCGTAGCGGGCGATGTCGTTGTTGGTGTACCACTCGTAGGGGATGCTCGCGAAGAAGGCGCGGAACAGCTCCTCGATCCCCGCGAAGTCGTTCGACTCCAGCCGCCGGTACAGGTGCACCTGGTTCGCCGTCTGGCGCGTCGCGTCCTTCACGAGGTAGCGCAGCAGGCTCTCGTTCAGGCTCTGGCGCACCTCCCGGTTCTGAACCCAGGGCGCCCAGTCGCTCATGCTCTGCTTCTCCTCCCGATTCCGCCTTGCGAGTGGGTACGCTACTGGTCGAGCTCGATGTAGCCGGCCCGCCGGGCGGCTGCGCGAGTCTCGGTCACGCGGCGTGCTTCGGTGGCTCGGGCCTGGTGCGGGAGCTTTCCGCGCGCGGCCGCGAACCGCGTCGCCGGGTCCTTGAGGGTCTCCAGCGCGTCGTGTGCCCAAGTTGCGCACCTTTGGGCGTGTCCGCGCGCCAGACGACCAATGAATGCCGTCACGGCGCGCAGGTCCCGTTCGATTCCGCGGTCTTCGTCGGGGAGCGCTGCCCCGAGCACCGCGTCGAGCGCGATGTCTTCGGCGCTCCTTGCCGGGTCGAGCGCTTTCGCGGCGTCCGCGATGGTGACCATGAGGTTGGTGTCGGTCTGCCGTTCGTCTCGGAGCCAGGCGTTGGTCCGCTCGTGCTTGATGGTCCCGAGGTTCTCGCTCGCAAGCAGCGTGTATCCGAGCACGACCGCTTCGGCGATGATGAGCCGGTCCGCGTATTGGCTCTGCCCTTCGGGCCGGCGGAAGCACTCGCGCGGGATCGCGGCTGCGAGTGCCTGCGCGCGTGCGCTCGCGTGCATGTCGGCCCGCGCGCCGACGAGCCCCCCGGCGCCGCGGCCGGCGAGCTCGGCCTCGATCCACACGCCGGCGGCGGCCCGGGCGGAGTCGACAATTGCGTGGTAGGTCGCGTCGTCGTATGTCCGGTTGCCGTGTTCGGCGTCGTAACGCAGCGTTCGCTCCCAGTGGCGGCGTTCGGACTGCCGGACGTTGCCGACCAGCTCGTCGGCAACGGTAGGGGTGACGGTGAGGGTCGCGCCCGCGCGGTGCCAAAGGCACATGAGGAACCGCCGGCACGTCGGATCGCCGAGCAACTCGGTGTCCGCGGTGGCACGCCTCGCGTCCAGGTTCACACGGTGTCCCAGGTGCGGGTTGCGAGGGTGGCTCGTCCTTCGCGGGTTTCCATGAGGGCGAGGGCGCGCTCGATTGCGGTGGCGGGCTTCTCGGGGAGAACCTCCACGATGCGCAGGCTCTCTCCGAGCTCGACCAGCCGGCGCGCGTCGTCGTCTCCGACAATGCCCGCGATTGCGCGCTCGGTCGCGGCGCGTTCCTCGGCGATTGCCTTGTACATCTTTCCGGTCCTTGCCGACGATGAGCCGGCGATGGTCGAAGATGTTACTGCACGGTCAGGAGCTCCCACCATAATCCAGTGGCGTGCCGTCGTGACTTCCCGGTTGCACGGCCGCCCGGTCGCTCAGGCTTCCTCGGGCACGGTGACGGTGACGCCCGCGGCCGGGACTTCGAGGTTGCCGCTGTCGTCGACTGCCCGGCACAGGATCGTCCGGGTGCCCGGCCCTTCGGGCTTCCATTCGTAGCGCCACGCCTCGCGTCCGGTGGCGGGGTGCCAGGTCGCGCCGCCGTCCACCGACACCTCGACCGCGGCGACGCATCCGCCTCCCCGGTCGTGCGCCGCGCCCGAGATCTCCACGGGCCCCGGCGCGAGGGAGGTGCCGGCTCGCGGCACGTCGATGCGCGAGACCGGCGGCTCGCGATCTTCCGAGGCTTCCGCGCGGACGAGGTCCGGCGCGAGCGTCGCGGGCTGGACCCCCATGTCGGCGAAGAGGTTGACGGTGGCCTGGCGGACGTTCCGATCCGGGCCGTTCGGATCGACCCCAACCCGGGTCGTGTCCACGTTCTGGCGCTCCGGCGGCATCCCGGTCTCGGTGTCGTGGTGGGCGTCCAGGCCCCATGCCCACTGCACGGTGCCGGCTCCGAAGACGAGGGCGCCGCTCGCATGGCGGTAGAGGGTGAGGTGGTGGGTGGCGGTGCCGGAGTCGAAGACCGAGCCGCAGTCCTGCACGTACGGCACGTTGTCGATGGTGGTCTCGGAGAGGCGAAAGAGGCCCGGCGGGCGGAATCCGTTGTCGAGATCCTCGTCCCACTCGTGTCCGAGCAGCCCCTTGAGGAGCACCGCGCGCTCGCCCGGCTCGAGCCGCGCGACGTCGGTATCGCGCCAGAAGCGAAGCCGCGCGTACTCGGCGGGGACGATGATGGGATCGTTGCGCCATGCGTTCACGGTGAAGATGGTGCCGGTGAGCGCGTTCTCCGGCTGCGGCCCCTCGGGGTTGAAGGGGCGCGAGTCCCGCCAGGTGCCTGTCCACACGTCGGGCACCGGATCGATCTTCGCGTTGGAATGGGTCTCCTTGTACGTGACGAGGGTCCGGTGCGGCTCCTCGCTTGCGTCGATGCTCGGCTCGAAGCGGGTCTTCCAGAACACCTCGTTGCCGCTGAAGAACGCGAGATGGACGCCCGCGTCCCGGGCCGCCTCCACGTTTTGCCGCTGGCGCCCCGACCAGTACTCGTCGTGCCCCACGGAAAGAAAGAGCCGGTGGTTCGCGATGAGCTCGCCCCGCCGGTCGCTGTCGACCCCGGTGGAGTAGCTCACGTCGTAGCCGTTCGCCTCCAGGAACCGCACGAACGGGTACTCGGCGTTGAAGACGGTGTTCACGGCCCGGTAGTGGCGGGTCTCGAGCGGGCGGTTGTAGCTCACCTTGTAGGCCCGGGGCGGCCCCCCGTGCTGGCGCGGATGCTCGGGATCGAGGCGCCCGTACGTGCAGTGCCCGCCGTAGCGGTTGTACGCCTGCCAGGTGGTGTCGGCGGTCTGGAACAGGAGGCCGGAGCGGCTCGCGTCGTCGCGAACGACGAAGTAGATGTGGCTCGCGCGCGGTTCGCGGAGCGCGATCCGAAGCCGCCCGTGGCCGAGGGAGCCGTAGGCGTGCGCGACCGCCTCGGGTCGGACCGCGGGCGGGGTGGGCGAATGGTCCGCGCGCCAGGGGGCCGGTTCCGGCTCCGGGTCCTGGCGGACGAGGCGTGCGAAGTAGATCCCGGACACCGCGTCCTCGGGCGCCGTCCAGGACGCGGACACCGACCAGTTCCCGCAGTCGTAGAGGCGCGTCGCGGGATCGCGCAGGCCCTCCGGCTGCGCCTGCGGGAGCGGCACCGACGGAGCGACGGTGTCGACGAGGCGGGCGCCGAGTCCCGCGT
>JAJDXW010000009.1 GCA_022823045.1 Gammaproteobacteria bacterium | reverse complement strand
TGAAGGATGCGAATACCGGTCCGGCCCTTACCCTTCATTCGTTTGATGGAAATTCGGTGCCCAGGCTGCATTTCGGCCGCCCGCTGTGGCTGCTTCCCATCCTCCCAACCAAGCATCCACATACCCTGCTCGATAATCCGTTGATCTTGGTGCTCTACGCCGCCCCACGATGCTCCTACGACCCAATACTGTGTCATGTCACCGTCTCTCCTGAAGCCCCAACATTAGCGGTGAGCGACGCGGGACACGCGTCCTGCGGAGGCCGTGTCGGAGCAAACTCGACCGCCCTGTTAGCTCGTGACGACAAGTCCGCATCCCACCGCGAACACGAGAATCGCTGCCGATTCACATGAAAGGCCCCAGAATCCCCCGGCGCCGATTCGGACGAAGCCCTTCCAAGTTGGACGTGTCGGAAGATCGGAGTATAGCGATAGTGGGAGATACTCCTTACCATTCAGCAAGTTCTGTATCGCCGCTTCCGCTCGATGCGCAATCTCCTTGTTTAACGCGTCGGCCGTATGTGCATACGCAAGGAATACCGTGCCGACTAACCAGAATGCGAGAAAGGTGAACCAGACGTAGATTGCGGGTAGCGCGGCGACTGCCGCCCCCGTCTTTTCGTGCATCCGAGCCGCCGCTACTAGTACGAAGAATGTCAACCCAGTAAGAAAGCCCTTCCACTCATACGAGCGTCGTCGCTCGAATTCCGTGCGATGAGTCTCGACCATGAAGCGAAGAGTCTCAAGGGTTGATTCCTCCGTTGGCATCGAATACCTCACATCGTCCACAACCTAACCACTGACTAGCAGGCAAATCTGCCTGATAATGCGATATTGGGGCCTGGTTCAGGCATAGCTGCCATCTGTAATTGCATCGTTCAGAGGCGCTCGACGCCTCGACTCAGCTATCGCCACGCATGACCTAGCCATTGGGGCTCCAACTGTCCAGCGACCACGGGTGGACTCGGGCTGACCGGAACGACGCGAAACTCCACGCGCTCGAGTCCACGGACCGTAAGTGGGTCGGGAGGGTCGTGCGGGTCGGTACGCGACGCCGATGGCTTCGCGGTGGATGGTCGACACGGTGGCTCCTGAACGATGTGGGGCGTAAGCGCCGCGGAAACGGCTGCGGTACGTGGCGTGCGCACGTGCGAGTACGGCTGCCGTCAAAACCAATTTTCTCTCCTTCTATAAGGAGTGGCGACACCGCAGGCATCCAATTTCCGCGCGGGATCTGCCCAGATGTTCGCACGTTCGACTGAATGGCCGAAATCCCCTCTGCACCTCCCTGCGACGAACGTGCCGTCGCCGCGCGAACGGAAGTCGAGCGGGTCCCGCTTTTCGATGCTATCAAGCAGATGTGGCTGGGAGGGCGGGTTTTTCAGGAGGTCGGCGGGATTTGCAGGGGGGAAGGAGGTCGGAAGCGGCTCGGGCTCAGCGCGCGTGAAGCATTGCGCGTAGCGTCTCGCACGGCGCTCGGCAGAGCGCGTGGCGTCAACAGAGCGGAGGTTGGAGCAGTCGCGTTCCAGTATGGCCGTCACCGAGACGCGCCTCACTTCCCGGCGCTGATGGCCTCGGGGAGGTTCTTCCCCGCCTTGAACGCCGGTGCCCTGGACCTTGCGATAGCGACGATTTCGTTCCTCGCAACCGCCTCGTCTGTCGTCGAGAACACGGCAGCGACGACCGTGTTCGCAGCTGCGCTCAAGACAGAAGTCTGGACGGCGACGTGCGGACCGAGCTCGGACTTGTTCATGAAGTTGTCATCGGAAATGCGTCCGGAATCCAGGTTGGCGGGGTGTTCATTTAGTGTGGCGCGTCGTGGCGCAGCACGCAAGCGGACGCGATGCGCTACGTTCGCCACGGGGCGGACCGTCCCAGCGAGCACGCAAGGCGGCCTATCCAATTTCCCTCACCACATCGTGTCATCGTCATATCGCTCCGCGCCCCCGCTCCCATCCCAGGATCGCCGCCGCGTCCGGTCCCGCAGTGCCCAACCCTCTCCTCAACGGCAAATCGTAACCGCCTCGCTCATGCCTCGCAGTCACTCACCAGCGCGCGGGTCTCCGGATGCTGGTTCCCGGGGTCGGGCCCGGAAGCTGCAACCGTCGCAGTGTGTTCGACCTCGTGCGACGCGGGAAGTCCGCGTGCGTCCTCAGTTGCCGCGACGATCTTGCCGAGCCCGACATAATCAGCCCGATCCGCTTCGTATGGTGGTGCCGAACGAGGCTCTTCGCTGTCCGCCCAATGGAACTGGACCTCCGAAGAGGCCCCGCCCTGCGGTCAAGACCGCAGGGGGTGTCGCGAGGAATCCGGAGACACGAGCGTCGAAGATCAACCCGGCCGGTCCGCGACCGCCTCGACTTCTCCGTCTTCATCGACGTGCCCGAGGAGCTCGGCCGCCGCCTAATGGCGCGCTGGCTCGGGCAGGGATACGACTCGGCGGAGGCGAGGGAGAAGAAGGAGGCCAACAGCCTCGTCAACGCCCGGCTCGTGAGGAGCATATCGACCGAGCTTGAGTCACGTCTCTCCAACCCCGGCCGGTCCGCGCCTGCCGGCCGCCCGACTCTACCCCCCGCGCCCAGTATCGCCCCGGAAGCCCGGCACGCTCGAACCGCGGAGCCATTCGGTCCCCAACCTCCTCGCGCAAACGGTCGATCGACTCGTTCGTGGCGACGCCTCCTCGCTTGAGGAACAGATGAAACCCGAATTCATCGGCAGGGCCTTCCTCCCGTCCCCGCGTTCCGTCCGGTCCGCTGCGCGCCAACATTGGTTCCGAGGAAGTCGGTCGGACGTTTCGCCTACAACGACATACGCCAACATCCCACGATCGCCGGGACGAATTCGCATGTCCATCTTCTCCGAATGCCATGGAAGACCTCCCCGCCCAAGTGTATCCTGACGAAAACTTGGACACCGTCACATGCCCGACCACTTCCCCATCATGCAGGATGCCGCTACCAATCGCCCCTTGCCCACCAAGTTGCACGGCGGAACGAAGCCACGTATCTTGCTCGCCGTCGTCACGGAGGCTATGGGCTTGTTCTTGGGGAGAGCCGAATGAAGTGGAGGAGGTCAGTCGGATGATGAAACCATTTCTGACCACATCTCACGGAGTCCTCTACGACGCCGACTGCCTCGATGTCCTGAAGCGCATGAAGCCCGAGGTCATCGATACTGTTTTTGCCGATCCGCCGTTCAATATCGGGAAGGACTACAAGAATGGCTACAACGACAAAGTGGATCGCGATGCGTATTTGGCTTGGTGCAGGACCTGGATTCACGAATGCTGTCGTGTACTGAAACCAGGAGGGGCTTTCTTTATCTATGCTACGCCCGAACTTGCGATACAGTTTGCCTCGATCATGGAAGAAAAATTGAACTTCAGACATTGGATCGCCCTTACAATGAAGGGCACCTATCCACGCGGAAAGAAGCTGTATCCAGCGCACTATGCGCTCCTCTATTACACTCGCGGCACGCCCCGCGTTTTCAACAAGGTTCGGTTACCAATAGAAAAGTGCAGGCATTGTGGAAAGGAAATCCGGGATTACGGCGGTCACCGAAACAAGATGAATGCCCAGGGAGTGAATCTGACCGATTTCTGGACCGATACATCTCCAAATCGCCACGCAAAATTCAAGGTCCGCCCGGGCGTCAATGAACTGAAGTTGATGATTCCGGAGCGAGCCATTCTTATCTCGACACAACCTTGTGACATCGTTCTTGATCCCTTTGGAGGAGGAGGGTCGACATATCAGGCGGCAGAGAAGCTTCACCGACACTGGATTGGGGTCGAGCTTCATGATTCAGCCCACATAAAGAACCGTCTTCAGGAGAGCTATTCGCTCTTTCCAGTTGAGCATGAACCCTTCCAATTCGAGGACCTGTTTGACCATGAAGATAAGCAAAATCCGGTACTACGGGGGATCGAGAGAAAAGATATGTCGGCTCGGCCTGGCACATCTGTTTCTTGAATTGCTGGAGATTCTTGTTTCCACCGAGGTCCGTGTGCTGAAGAAGAAACAAGCGAACGGCGCCGCTCGTGTCCGTGAACTGATCGATGAACGATTCCATAGTTACCAGGATTGGGTCCAGTCGAAGTCAGGTGATGTGGACTGGATCAAGAAGCTCAGATACAACGAGACCATCGTGTCAAGAATGGGAGTCGAGATTCAGGTATCCGGCAGAAGCGATCTCCTTGCTCGGGATATCGTTCATATCCGTAACAATCTCCAGGACAGTCACATCGATGCCGGTGTAATAGTGGTGCCATCCGATGATTTCGAGTTCTGGCTGACCGACCGTGTGGCCAACTTCAGTTATGCCGTTCGTTATGTCGAAGAGGAACTGCGGGAGGCGAGAAATTATCCGATAGTACTGCTGGCAGTGGAGCACGACGGGTTTTCCGACGAGGCTCTTCCAAAGAAGAAGACGAACAGAGGCAAAGGCTGATGTGCGTGGAGAAATTGCCCGAGTGAGAAGGCGCCCTCGATCGCGCCGGCAGTCTCTGCTTCTGCCGGGGCAGCGGCGTGGGCATGCGTTGAAGAGGAAAGACCTGGTAATGCGGGGCGCCCTTTCGGGGGTGCGGTCGGGCCAGCCGGGGCCCCGCGAGGGGCAGGGTATGGGCCGGCCGGGCGCGGAAAGGGCCGTACGACGGCGCGTGGAGACGACGGCGGACGTGGGGGTCAGTCGGGGTCGAGGGGGAGAGCTCCGGGAGCTCGCGGCGGAAGGGCACCTCATCGCCGGTCCGGGGCGGGTCGTCGAGCTCTTCTGCGTAGCGGCGCCCGGCGTAGACGGCGTGGGCGATGGTTGCGGGGGCGAGGACGTCGCCGATGGTCGTCACCGACTCGATGCCGGAGTCCGGCCATTCCTCGGCGCGCACGGTAAGCTCGATGGCGAAACCATCGGAACCCGGGAGCGGTTGGACTGCGTCGGGAAGCGCGAGAGGCGTTGCCGTATCGACGAAGGGACTCACGTGTCGAACGCATCGTCGAGGAATCGGTCGTGCGCTTTGGCCAGGTCGGGGTGGCCCGAACGAAAACGCCCTTTGAGGCTGCTGGCGCGCTCGGCGAGGTCCCGAATGTCTGGAGGGTGTCGCCTCGACAGGTAGTCGGCGACGCATTCGCGCACCAATTCGGAGAGCGACCGGCCCTCCGCTTTCGCCAGAGTCTTCAGTGCACTGACCTGACTCTCGGTCAACTGGATCCGTATCCGAATCATGCCATCATGATGCCAGAACCGGAGGGGATGGAGATGAACAATCAGGTATCGATTTCCAGGGACGCCCTTGCCGAATTCTGCCGGGAGCATGGAATCCGACGGCTCTCCGTGTTCGGCTCGGTGCTGCGGGAGGATTTCGGGCCGGAGAGCGACGTTGACGTGCTCGTCGAGTTCGAACCGGCTCGAACCCCGGGGCTGTTGGGCGTTGCCCGCATCGAGTTGGAGTTGTCCGAGCTGTTCGCGGGACGCAAGGTGGATCTGCGACCCCCGGAGGACCTGAGCCGCCATTTCCGGCAGGAAGTTCTGGACACGGCCGAGCTTCAATATGGGCAAGGATGACGAAATCCGCCTCCGCCACATGCTCGAGGCGGCGCGTGAAGCCCTGTCGTCAGAGAGGCAGGGCTAACCGTCGTAAGTGGGGAGGCCCTCGTCGCGGTGCCACATGCGCACTAGGTGGCGCTTCGCGGCCGGGTCGCGGTCGTCGTCGGTGAAGGCGCTGCGGTAATGGGCGACGCGCTGGTTCGCAAGGTACTGGAGCTGGCCGCGCTCCAGCGGCAGCTCGAACCGGAGGTCCTCGTCGCTCACCACTTCTTCGAGCGCCTCGACCGCGGCGCGCGTCTCCGCGTCCATCGCCACCCCCGCGACGGCGTATCCCTTGCGGATGATGCTGGCGTTGGTGCGGGCGCGGAGTCGCCCCGCCCCGTCGAGCGAGAACACCGGCGCCCACGAGACCCGGGGCGCATCCGGCGCGTGCTCCGCCTGTCGGTCGAAGAGCACCGGCCGCCAGAGTCGCTCGAGGGCGCGGGGATGGCGCTCGCGCAGCCGGTCATGCACGGAGCGAAGGCAAAGGAACCGGCTGGTCCCGCCCAGCCGGGCGGGGTGGATGCACATCAGCCCCACGTATCGCGGCAGCACGGCGCCGAACGCGTTGTCGGTGTGGAAGACAAGCTCGACGTTGGTCCACGAGCCCCGCACCCCGTAGCCGAAGGTCCGGCCGGTGTCGGTCACGTCGTAGAGCACGGTGCCGTCCCACTTCTGGGCGACGGGGCGGGCGAGGATGCGGCCGATGGTCCAGAAGACGGCCTTCGCCGTGTCGTCGTCGCCGATTTCGTCGAGGGGAAGGCGGTCGATGACCGCGATGCCGGTCCCGCGGTCGAGCGCCGCCTTCGCCCGTGCGTAGACCGCGCGGACCGCGTCGAGCGGGTGGTCGTCGGGAGAGCGGAGGAGGGTGGGGAGCGGCGCGGCCCGGATCCGGCCCGCGAGCGCCCGAACCTCGTCGAGGGCGGCCCCGTCGAGCTCGATGACGAGCGCGCGGGGGTCCAGGTCTCCGCCGACCCACGCGTTGGGCTCGCTCGCGGGGGCCGTGCCCCCCGTTCCGGCCGGTGCCTCCGGCGCCGTCTCCGCCGACAGGTCCACGCACGCCGCGACCGGCGGCGGGTACGACCTTCGGGGGGATTCGCCCATGGGTGGTTCGCCTCGTGCGGCCCGCTGGCCCGGCGGTCCGGCGGCGCGGAGGAGGGGGCTCGGTGTCTCCCCGGTCCCCGGGCCGGTCTCGGGTCCCTACCTCCCGTACCGCTCCCAGTAGGCGCCGAAGAGCGCCTCCTCGGAAGGTCGGTCCTCCGGGATCGGCACCGCGAGGTGGGTGATGTTGAGGAAGTGGCGGTAGTTGAGGTTCTCGCTGATGCTGTTGCCCTGCCACGTCCCGCAGCCCATGGACAGGGTGAAGTTGAGCCCGCTGTCGAAGCCGCCCCCGTTCCCGAAGGTATGGGCCATGTTGACGAGGACCCGCGCGGTGTCGAGCTCCTCCGCGAGCCGCCGGGCGTGCGCCGGCTCCTCGGTGTGGATGCCGACCGAGTGCCCCCGGCCCTTGAACGCGAGGATCTCGCGCACCCGGGTGAGCGCGTCGTCGAAGTCCGGCGCGCGGTACACGGTGAGGACGAGGGCGAGCTTCTCGTCCGAGAACGGGTGCTCGCGGCCGACCCCGGTCTCCTCCACCAGGAAGAACCGGGCCGCGGGCGCCCGCCCGCCGAGACCGCACGCGGCGGCGAACACGTCGGCGTCCTTCGCGATGACCGCCCGGTTGAGCTTCCCGTTCACCCAGAGGGTGCCCCGGATCGCCTCCTTCTCCGCCGGGCTCGCAAGATGGCCCCCGGCGCGCTCGAGGGCTGCGATGGCCTCCTCGTACACCTCGTCGAGAATCACCACCGAGTTCTCCGACGAGCACGAGGTCGCGTTGTCGAAGCACTTCGACCGCATGATCCGGTCCGCCGCCTCGTCGAGCTTCGCGCTCGCGTCGATGATGACCGGCACGTTGCCCGCCCCGACCCCGATCGCGGGGGTCCCGCTCCGGTAGGCCTCGCGGACGTTGTTCTGCGAGCCGGTGACCACCACGAGGTCGCAGGCGGCCATCAGGGCGTGGGTGCTCGCCTTGTCCACCGGGGGCGGCAGCACCTGCACCAGATCCGCGGGCGCGCCGATCTTCTCGAGCTCCGCGCGCATCAGCTCCACCGTGCGGGTCGTGGTCGCGAGCCCGGCCGGCGACGGCGCGATGACGATCGCGTTCCGGCCCTTGATCGCCATCATCGCCTTGTTGACGGGGGTCGCGGCGGGGTTCGTCGACGGGGTCACCGCCCCGACCACCCCGACCGGCTTCGCGTACTTGACGAGCCCGAGCGCCGGGAGCTCCTCGATGACCCCGACGCTCTTCGCCCGCAGGAGGTCACGGAGAGTGCCGAAGGTCTTGCGCTGGTTCTTGACCACCTTGTCGGGGGCGTTGCCGATTCCGGTGTCCTCGACCGCCATCCGGGCGAGGGCCTTGGCGTGCTCCGGCTTGTAGAGCGCCCACGCGAGCGCGGTCACCGCCTCGTCGACCCGTTCCTGGGTCGCGTCGGCGAAGGCGTCCATGGCCGCCCGCCCGCGGCGGACCAGGGCGTCGACGACCGCGGCGGGGTCGCGCTCGAGGCCTTCGACCCTGGCGGCGGCTGAGGCTGCGGCTTCGGCTGGCTGGCTCATCGGTTCGGGCGTTCCTCGGGTCTCATGCGGCTGAGGCCGGGCGGAATGGCGGCCGGACGGGGAGTGTATCCGCCTCGCGGAAGCCGGTACACGGCCCGCTCCGTCGCCGCTTGTCGCTCTCGCTATACTCTCGCGCGTGAATCGACCCGCCGAATCGTTCCCCGGTCGTGCATCCCGGCGCGCCTGAAGCGCTCGTCGCGTCCGCGAGCCGGTCCACCCTCGACGGGGTGTTCCGGAGCACCGCGCGAACGTGGCCGGAGCGGGTCGCGGTCGAGGAAGGCGGCCGCACCCTCACCTTCGGGGAGCTCGACCGTCTCGTGGACGGCGTCTCCGGGTGGCTCGTCGCCAACGGAATCGGGCGCGGGGACCGGGTCGGGATCCTCTCCGAGAACAGCGCCGACTACGTCGCGGTGATGCTCGCCTGCGCCCGCGTCGGCTGCATCCTCGCCTGCCAGAACTGGAGGCTGACGGCCCGCGAGCTCCGGCACTGCATCTCCCTCGTCGAGCCGAAGATGATGCTGGTCTCGGACCGCTTCGCGACCCTGCTCGACGAGGTGGACGGCGGCGGGGGCGATGGAGCGGCGGGGAGCCGGCACCGGCTCGACGCAACGCTCGCGGCCCGCTGGGCGGCGGAAGCGGGGCCTCCCGCGCTCGGCGCCGATCTCGACCCCGAGGCGATCCTCCTCATCCTCTACACGAGCGGCACCACCGGCCTTCCCAAGGGGGCGGCGATCAGCCACCGGGCGGAGCTCGTTCGCAACCTCGCCTGGCACCTCTCCTTCGGGGTGCGTCCCGGCGACACGATGGTGGGGTGGATGCCGCTCTACCACATGGGCGGGGCGGACCAGGTGCTCGGCACCCTTCTCAACGGCGGCAAGGTCATCGTCATGGACGTCTTCGACGCGCCGCGCATCGCCCGCATCGTGACCCGCGAGCCGCTCGGATGGCTCGTCACCATGCCCGGCACGACGGACCGGATGATCGCCGCCCTCAAGGCCGAGTCCTCGCCGCCGGTCCGGGTGCGGGCGGTCGGGGTGATGCCGGATCTCGTGCCGCGGGCCGAGATCGCGGAGCTCACCCGCCTCCTCGACGCTCCCTACCCGAACACCTTCGGGTCGACCGAGACGGGGAGCCCGCCCTGCTCGGGAAGCTGCCTGCCGCCCGGGGTGGTTCCGGAGCGTCTTTCGAAGACGCTGAGCCCGCTCTGCGAGGTCCGCCTGGTCGATGCCGACGACCGCGACGTCCCCGACGAGACCCCGGGCGAGGTAGCGGTCCGCGGCCCCACCCTGTTCAGCGGCTACTGGCGCAACGACGAGACGAACGCCAGGGACTTCCGCGGCGGCTGGTTTCACCTGGGCGACCTCATGGTCCGCCACGCGGACGGCACCTTCGACTTCGTGGACCGCGCGAAGTACATGATCAAGTCGGGCGGAGAGAACATCTACCCCGCCGAGATCGAGCAGGTGCTCCTCGCGGACCCGCGGGTCGCGGAAGCGGCGGTGGTGCGGCGCACGGACCCCCGCTGGGGCGAGGTGCCGGTCGCGTTCGTGGCCCGCCGCGACGGCGAGCCCCTCGAGGACGCCGATCTCTATCGCCGCTGCCGCGCCGAGCTCGCCGGCTACAAGCAGCCGAAGGGGATCCGCTTCCTCGCCTTCGACGACTTCCCGCGGAGCGCTTCGGGCAAGGTACAGCGCCACGAGCTCGAATCCCTGCTTGCGAAAGAGGAGACTTGACCATGCCCGCAGTCGAGCGCATCGGCGCGTTCCACGACGAGATGACCGCCTGGCGGCGCGACATCCACGCCCACCCCGAGCTCGGCTTCGAGGAGCACCGGACCTCGGACCTCGTCGCGAAGCGTCTCGAGGAGTTCGGGTGCGAGGTCTACCGGGGCATCGGGCGGACCGGCGTCGTGGGGGCCCTCCGGTCCGGCAACTCGCCCCGCTCGGTGGGGCTCCGGGCAGACATGGACGCGCTTCCCATCCAGGAGGCGACGGGGCTCGAGTACAGCTCCCGGCACGATGGGCGGATGCACGCCTGCGGGCACGACGGGCACACCGCGATGCTCCTCGGGGCGGCCCGCTACCTCGCCGAGACCCGCGACTTCGAGGGGCAGGTGTTCTTCATCTTCCAGCCCGCCGAGGAGGGGCTCGGGGGCGCGCAGGCGATGATCGAAGACGGGCTCTTCGACCAGTTCCCGTGCGACGCGATTTTCGGCATCCACAACCGGCCGAAGCTCGACGTCGGCAAGTTCGCGGTCCGCTCGGGGGCGATGATGGCGGGCGGCGCGTTCTTCGACGTCGACATCGAGGGCGTGGGCGCCCACGGGGCCCGCCCCGAGGCGAGCGTCGACCCGGTGGTCGTCGCCTCGCACCTCGTGGGCGCGGTCCAGTCGGTGGTGTCCCGCAACGTCCCGCCGACCGAGACCGCGGTCGTCTCCGTCACCCGGCTGCACGCGGGCGACGCCTACAACGTCATCCCCCAGTCCGCCCGTCTCGGCGGCACCGTGCGCGCGTTCTCTGTCGAGGTAATGGAGCTCGTGGAGCGGTCCCTCGAACGGATCGCGAAGGGGGTCGCGGAGAGCTTCGGGGCGCGGGCGCGCCTCGACTTCCGCCCCATCTTCAGCCCCACCATCAACGAGCCGGGGGAGGCGGAGTTCGCGGCCTCGATCTGCGCCGAGATCGTCGGAGTTGAGAACGTGGAGCGAAATCCCCCCCTCATCATGGCGTCGGAGGACTTCTCGTTCATGCTCGAGCGGGTGCCCGGCTGCTATATCAACCTCGGCAACGGGGGCGACGAGGGCTCGTGCGAGGTGCACAACCCCGGCTACGACTTCAACGACGAGGCGCTCCCCCTCGGGGCGAGCTTCTTCGCGCGCCTCGTCGAGACCCGCCTCGCCCGCGAGCCCGCCTGACCCCGACCGTCCCGCCGCCGCTAAGGTCCGGCACGGCTTCGGAACATTCGCCGCGCGGAGGAGCTGAATGAGCGCCCCCCTCTTTCACCTCTTCGGAGCCGCCCCCACGCCGGTGGCGCCCTACAGCCATGCGGTGGAGGCGGACGGCTGGGTGTTCCTCACCGGGCAGGTCCCGACCGAACCGGGCGACGGCGACGAGGCGGCGATTCCGGACGGGATCGAGGCCCAGACCCGGCGCACCATGCACAACCTCGTCATCGTGCTCGAAGAGCTCGGCCTCGATCTCGGGCACGTGGTCGCGGCACGGGTGTTCCTCACCCGCTTCGAGGAGGACTACGACGCGATGAACGCGGTCTACCGGAGCTACTTCGCGTCGGATCGCCTCCCCGCCCGCACCTGCATCGGGGTGACGGCGCTCGCGCGCGGGGTCCGGGTGGAGATCGACTTCATCGCGCGCCGGCCCGAGCCCTGAAACGTTCCCGCCATGGCCAAGTCCGGCGCCGGTGAGCCCGACCGCATCGACTCGACGAGGCGGCGCCTCGGACCGACGATGCACTCGCAGGGGGCGCGCAAAATACCTGGCTCGACCGCAAGGTTGGTGACCCGCAACGATTCCGGAAGGGAGGTGAGGCATGCGGCTTGAAGGGATGAGCGTCGCGGTGACCGGCGCGCAGCAGGGGATCGGCGCCGCCATCGCGCGCGCCGCGGCGCGCGAAGGCGCGCATGTCGTCGTCAACTGGCTCGACGACGAGGCGGGCGCGCGGTCGGTCGCGGAGGATGTCGCGGCGGCCGGCGCGCGTTCGGAGCTCGTGCAGGGAAGCGTCGCCGATCCGGACGCGATCCGGCGGATCGTCGAGGCGGGTGTCGAGCTCGGCGGTTCCCGCGGGCTCGGGGGCCTCGTCAACAACGCCGGGATATTCCCCCGCGTTCCCTTTCTGGAGCTGACCGACGAGGACTGGGACGCGGTCCACGACGTGAACCTCAAGGGGACCTTCCGCTGCACCCAGGTTGCCGCGAAGGCGATGATCGACGGTGGGAACGGCGGCTCCATCATCAACCTCTCATCGGTGGCCGCGTTCGTCTGCTCGCCGAACGGGGTGCACTATTCGGCGTCGAAGGCGGGGGTGATCGGCCTCACCCGTGCGACCGCCCTCGACCTCGCCCCGCACCGGATCCGGGTCAACGCGATCGCCCCCGGTACCGTGGATACTGCACAGCCCCGCTACGGAATGAGCGAAGAGGAGCTTGCCGCCGTCGGCCCCACACTCCCCCTCGGCCGGATCGCGACCCCCGACGACATCGCCTCGCTCGCCGTCTTTCTTCTTTCCGGCGAGTCCTCCCAGATCACCGGACAGACCCTGCACGTCAACGGGGGGAAGTTCCTCTACTGACTCGATCTCGCGACGACCGGCGGGACTCTCTCCGCCCCCGCTCCCGGGCCCGGTCCGCGGCGTCAGCCGCGCGTCGACGGAGACGCGTCGCGGCGTCCGTGCCCGGGAGCACCACACCCTCCGCCTGGTCACGCCGGCAAGGGAATGGGCCAGGAGGAGGCGTGCGCGCCGCGCTCGACCGGGTCGCGGCGGCTACACCACGCCCTGCTCCTGCAGGCGGGCAAACTCCTCGGGGCTGACGCCGCAGAGCTCGGCCAGCAGGTCCGCGGTGTGCTCGCCGAGGGTCGGCGGCCGCGCCACGTCGGCCGGTGAGTCGGAGAGCTTCACCGGGCAGCCCACTGTCCGGTACGTTCCGTCCCGTTCCGGATAGTCGAGCTCCACGATCATGTTGCGCGCCGCGAGGTGCGGGTCGTCGAGCACCTCGCCGGTGTCCTGGCAGGCGCCGCACGGCACCCCGGCCGCGCCGAGCCGCCGCATCACCTCGTGCTTGGTGTGCTGCCGGGTCCACCCTTCGATGATCGGGTTCAGCACGTCCCGGTTCTCCCAGCGCGCCTCCAGGGTCGCAAAGCGGGGATCGTTCCGAAGCTCGTCGATGTCCAGCGCCTCGACGAACGCGGGCCACATCTGCGCCTGCGCGAAGATGAAGACGTAGTCGTTCGGCCCGCCGGGCGCGCAAGGATAGGTCGAGCCGGGGACGGTCCGGCCGAGCTGGTTGCCGGTGCGCGGCTGCACGCCGCCAAGCCGCTGGTGGTCGCGAAGGCTGATCCGCATGATGTTGACGACGCTGTCCTGCATCGAGACCTCGACCTGCTGACCGGTGCCGGTGCGGTGGCGCTGCTGCAGCGCCGCGAGGATGCCG
>JAJDXW010000030.1 GCA_022823045.1 Gammaproteobacteria bacterium | reverse complement strand
GTAGAATCGCCCCCTGGCCGGTCCGGCGGCCGATTCTCCCCTTCCGAGGCAGTGCGGAGCTCCGCATGACGGACGTGAACAAGGTCGTGCTCGCCTATTCGGGCGGCCTCGACACCTCCATCATCCTCAGGTGGTTGCAGGAGAGCTACGGCTGCGAGGTGGTGACGTTCACCGCCGATCTCGGTCAGGGCGAGGAGCTCGGACCCGCGCGCCGCAAGGCGGAGCTCCTCGGCGCGTCGGCCATCTTCATCGACGACCTCCGGGAGGAGTTCGCCCGTGACTTCATCTTCCCGATGTTCCGGGCGAACGCGACCTACGAGGGCGAGTACCTCCTCGGGACCTCCATCGCGCGCCCCCTCATCGCGAAGCGGCTGGTCGAGATCGCGGACGAGACGGGGGCGGACGCCATCGCCCACGGAGCGACCGGCAAGGGCAACGACCAGGTCCGGTTCGAGCTCGGGGCCTACGCCCTTCGCCCCGGGATCCGGATCATCGCCCCGTGGCGGGAGTGGGACCTTGGGTCGCGGGAAAGCCTCCTCGCCTACGCCGCGGAGCACGGAATTCCGATCGAGCGCCAGGGCGGCAACCAGTCCCCCTACTCGATGGACGCGAACCTCATGCACACCTCCTTCGAGGGGAACGAGCTCGAGGACCCCTGGGTGGAGCCCGCCGAGGAGATGTGGCGGATGACCCGTTCGCCGGAGGACGCCCCCGACCACCCGGCCCGGGTGACCCTCACCTTCGAGCGGGGCGACGTGGTGGCGGTCGACGGCGAGGCGATGACCCCCGGCGAGGTGATGGCGGCCCTCAACCGCATCGGCGGCGAGCACGGGGTGGGGCGCGTCGACATCGTCGAGAACCGCTACGTCGGGATGAAGGTGCGGGGGTGCTACGAGACCCCGGGGGGCACCCTGCTCCTCCGGGCGCACCGCGCGATCGAGTCCCTCACCCTCGACCGCGAGGTGGCCCACCTCAAGGACGAGCTGATGCCCCGCTACGCGAGCCTCGTCTACAACGGCTACTGGTGGAGCCCGGAGCGCGCCGCCCTCCAGACCTTCATCGACGAGACCCAGCACTGCGTGAACGGCGAGGTTCGGCTCAGGCTCTACAAGGGGAACGTGCTCGTCACCGGGCGCCGATCGGAGTCCGACACCCTGTACCGACCCGACATCGCGACCTTCGAGGACGACCGCGGCGCCTACGACCAGCGCGACGCCGAGGGCTTCATCCGCCTGAACGCCCTCCGGATGCGGGTCGCCGCGGCCGCAGGGAGGGCGGCGGCTGGATCCAGGGCCGTGCCCGGGACCGGAACCGGCGCCGGGAAGTCATGACCGTCACCCCCACCTCCCTCGACGGCCGGCCGCAGAAGGTCCAGAGAGGCGCGGGGAACTCCTTGCCACAGCGGCGGACCGCCTGCCATGGCTGAACCGTTCGCGACAGCGCTCTGCCTCGGCGACGACTGGCGCGAGGTGGCCGGCACGCTCGCGAGCGGGCTCGCAGGCGCCCCGGGGCGGCTCGGTCTCCTCTACACCGCCGAGGCGTTCGCGCCCCACCAAGGAGAGATGCTCGCCGCGCTGCGGCTCCGCACTGGCGTCGAGGACTGGGTATCCGCGGCGGGATACGGGGTGATCGGAGCCGGCGAAGAGCACTACGGGCAATCGGGGGCGGCCGTCCTCCTCCTCGACCTCCCCCCGGACGGCTACCGTCTCTTCGCGGGCGGCTCGGAGGCCGGCCCCGAGCTCGCGGCGACGGAGTCGGACTGGCTCGCGACGGCGTCGATGCCGCTCGCCCTCACCCACGTCGATCCGCGCCACCCGGAGGCGGCCGGCGCGGTGGAGCGCCTCGCGGCAAGCACGGGCGGCTTCCTCGTGGGCGGCCTGACGGCGGCCGCCGACCCCGCCCCGCATCAGGCGGGCGGCGCCACGGGCTGTCTCAGCGGGGTCGCGCTCTCCCCCGCGGCGGTCGAAATCGCGACCGCCCTCAGCCAGGGCTGCTCCCCGCTCGGCCGCGCCCACGAGGTCACCCGCGGGAAGGACAACCTCCTCATCGAGCTGGACGGACGCCGCGCGCTCGACGTCTTCATCGAGGACATCGGCGAAGAGCTCGCCGCGGATCTGCGCCGGGTCGGCGGGCTCATCTTCGCCGCCCTGCCCGTCGCGGGCTCCGACATGGCCGACTACACGGTGCGCAACCTCGTCGGAATCGATCCCGGAAGCGGAATCGTCGCGATCGGCGAGGCGGTGCCCGAGGGCGGCAAGGTCCTGTTCTGCCGGCGTGACCGCGAGACCGCGGTGGGGGACATGCGAAGGATGGCCGAGGACCTCAGGCGGAGGGTCGAAGGGCGGTTGATCCGGGGCGGGGTCTACGTCTCTTGCGCCGCGCGGGGACCCAACCAGTTCGCCTCTCCGGAGACCGAGACGGAGATAATCCAGGGCACTCTCGGCACCTTCCCGATGGTCGGGTTCTTCGCCAACGGTGAGCTCAACCGGGACCGCATCTACGCCTATACGGGCGTCCTCACCCTCTTCCTCTGACCCCGCCAGGCACGTCCGGCACGTCCGGCGAGTCGCCCGCGCAGCGCCAGCAGGCCCCGAACTCGGGCTCGATCCACTCGCCGCAGGCCGGACACCGCCACGCCTCCTCGCCCGTCGGCTCGGCGGGCCGGGCCTCCTCGACGAGCGCCCGGGCGCGCGCCTCGTCGCCGTCCTCCACCACCCAGACCTCCGGCCAGCACTCCGAGGGCGGGAGCTCGCCCGCGCCGCCGAGCAGGTACTCGTTCTTGACGATGCACCCGATCCCGTGCTCCTCGAGGACCGCCCGGAGGTAACCGGCCAGCATCGGGTCGTGGGAGGTGAAGACGCGCTTCACTCCGGCGCGTCTCCGGGCGGTTCCGGCGCTCCGGCCGGGCGCAGGTGAGGGAACAGGATCACGTCGCGGATCGAAGCGGCGCCGGTGAACAGCATCACCAGGCGGTCGATGCCGATGCCCTCGCCCGCGGTGGGCGGCATGCCGTACTCGAGGGCGGTGACGTAGTCCTCGTCGTACACCATCGCCTCGTCGTCGCCCCCGGAGCGCTGCCGCGCCTGATCGCGGAACCGCTCGGCCTGGTCGTCCGGGTCGTTGAGCTCGGAGAAGCCGTTCGCGATCTCCCGTCCCCCGATGAAGAGCTCGAAGCGATCGGCGACTTCCGGATCGTCGTCGCTTCGCCGGGAGAGAGGCGAAACCTCGGTCGGGTAATGGGTGATGAAGGTGGGTGCGATGAGCCGCGGCTCGGCCGCCTGCTCGAAGAGCTCGACGAGGGCCTTTCCGGGGCCCGCCTCGTCGCCGAGTGCGATGCCGCGGGCGCGGGCCGCCTCCCGGATCCGGCCGGGGTCGTCGAGGTCGTCCGGCCCGATCCCGGGGGCATGGCGAAGCACCGCGTCGCGGACGCTGAGGCGCTCGAAGGAAGGCCCGAAGTCGATCCGGTGCCCCTGCCACTCAACGACGGCCTCCGCCTCGCCGTCGCCCTCAGCCCCGCGCCGCCCGGCCTCCGCCGCCGCGAGGGAGCGGAGCAGCTCCTCGGTAAGGTCCATGAGCTCTCGGTAGTCGGCGTACGCCTGGTAGAACTCGAGCATGGTGAACTCGGGGTTGTGCCGGGTGGAGAGCCCCTCGTTGCGGAAGTTCCGGTTGATCTCGAACACCCGATCGAACCCGCCCACCACGAGGCGCTTCAGGTACAGCTCGGGGGCGATCCGCAGGAACAGCGGGATGCCGAGGGCGTGGTGCCAGGTTTCGAAGGGGCGAGCCACCGCGCCGCCCGCGAGCGGCTGCATCATCGGCGTCTCCACCTCGAGGAAGCCCCGCTCGGCAAAGAAGCGCCGCACGAAGTCCACCACCCGGGTGCGGGTGCGGAAGGTCTCGCGCGTCTCCTCGTTCATGATGAGGTCGACGTAGCGCCGCCGGTAGCGCGTCTCCCGGTCGATGAGCCCGTGGAACTTCTCAGGTAAAGGCCGGAGCGCCTTCGCGAGCAGCCGCAGACCCTCCACGCGCAGCGACAGCTCGCCGGTCCGGGTGCGGAACGCGACCCCCTCCGCCCCCACGAGGTCCCCGATGTCCCAGCGGCGGAAGTCCCGGTACGCGCCCTCGGGAAGGTCGTCGCGCCGCAGGTAGAGCTGGACGCGCCCGGAGCCGTCCTGGACGTGGGCGAAGCTCGCCTTGCCCATCACCCGCCGGCTCATTATCCGCCCGGCGATGCGGTAGCGGCGGGGCCGGGACGCGAGGGCGTCGTCGTCGAGGCCCCCGCATTCGCCGCGGATGTCGGCCGCGGTCGCGGTGGGGCGGAAGTCGTTCGGGTAAGGGTTGCCGCCTTCGCGAAGGGCGGCGAGTTTCTCGCGCCGGCGCGCG
>JAJDXW010000068.1 GCA_022823045.1 Gammaproteobacteria bacterium | reverse complement strand
CGAAGGCATCCGCCGACGCCTCCAGGATGGGCAGGTCGAGTGACGCCTCTCGGGCGAGATCGCGCGCGAGGGCGGCGTCCTTGGCCCCGATGTGGAGCCGGCCGCTGCCCGAATCGCTTCCCTGCGCCTCATGCCGGGCGTAATCCTCGAAGTACCTCGAAAGACCGATACCGCGAGCCTCGACGACGACGTCGATGAAGGTCATCACGTCCAGTCCGAGCTGCCGGCAAAGCGCGAGCACCTCGCCGGTGGCGGCGGCGTGGACCGTGCCGAGCCCATTCTGCAACGCCTTGATCGTGGATGCGGTCCCGTCACCCCCGACGTACCGGTGGCCTCGGCTCATCGTCTCGAGCACGGGAGCGATGACGGCGAGATCGGACTCGTTTCCGGAGACGGCGAAGAACACTTGCGCCTCGCGCGCCTGCCGCGGGGACCCGAAGATCGGCGCATCGAGATGGCGGGCGCCGCGCGGCTCGAGCGCGTCGCGGATGGACCTCGCGACGGACGGATCGATCGTGGAGCAATCGCACGTGAGGAGGCCGGGTCGGGCGGAGGCGGCGATGCCGTCATTCCCGAGGTAGACGGTGCGCACCGCATCGGCCGAGGGCAGGCACGTGAGGACGACCGGCGCCCGCCGTGCGGCTGCCGCGGGGGAGGGGACGACCTCGATACCGGGTACTTCGGAGGCCGCCCGACAGGCAGCTTCGGCAACGTCGACCGCGAACACGGGATGGCCCGCGTTCGCCGCGTTGGTCGCCAGCGGGAGGCCCATGTGGCCGAGCCCGATGAACGCGATGTCAGTACGATTGGCTATGGGAACGGCCGGCGCAGGGGAACCGGGCCATCTTACCGTCCCGCGCCGATTCGAAGGGTGAAACAGTCAATGTCCATGCACCTGCACGAAGGCGCCTCGTTCGACTATGTCGTGGTGGGCGCGGGAGCAGCCGGGAGCGCCGTCGCGGCGCGCATCGCCGAGAAGGGAGGTCATTCCGTCGCGCTGATCGAGGCGGGGCGCGACGACCCCTGGATCTGGCTCAAGATACCTCTGGGCATCGGGATCGTGCTGACCGGTGAGCGCGCGGTGCGGCGCTACTGGACCGAGCCCGAGCCCAACCTCGCGTCACGCAAGGTCTACTGGCCGCGGGGCCGGGTCCTGGGCGGAACGTCGACGATCAACGGCATGCTCTGGGTACGCGGGGACCCGGCCGAATACGATCGCTGGGCGGACATGGGTTGCACGGGCTGGGATTTCGACAGTCTGCTGCCCCGCTTCAGGCGGATGGAATCCTGCTCGCTGGGGAGCGACACGCTGCGCGGCAGGACAGGCAAGACCTGCGTCGTCGAGTATTCGCCGCGCGATCCGTTGTCATTGGCATTCTTCAAGGCTTGCACGGAAGCCGGGTTCGCCGCCAATGACGACTACAACGGGGAACGATACGAGGGCGTCGGCTATCTTCAGCTCAACACGCGGCGAGGGCTCCGCCACGGAGTCAGGGAGGCCTACCTTCGTTCCCTCGGAGGGAATCGCAACCTCACGCTGCTGTGCGACACCACCGTCGAGTCCATCGCGATCGAGAACCGGAGAGCGGCCTCGGTGCGCGTTCGTTGCAACGGGGTGGCACGCACCATCGCATGCCGACGCGAAGTCATACTCGCCGCCGGAGCCATCGACACGCCCAAGATTCTGGAGCACTCGGGAATCGGCAATCCGGATCGACTTCAGGGTATGGGAATCGAGCCCGTTCACGCCCTTCGCGGGGTCGGCGAGGGGCTTCGCGACCACCTCCATACACGGCTGAGCTTTCGCTGCCGGTCGGTCGTGACGCTCAATGACATCATGCGCAGTCCCGCCCGCAAGGTGCTGTTCGGGCTTCGCTATCTGTTCTCCCGCAATGGATTCCTGTCTTCGTCGACGGCGACGGTGCATGCCCTCGTGCGCTCGGCGCCCGGGAAGGCGCGGCCCGACGTCAAGCTGCAAATGCATCCGCTGTCCTCCACCGACGCCCGCAATCCGGACCGATGGGAGCTCGATACCTTCTCCGGCTTCGGAATCGGCACGTTCCCGCTCCGGCCGGCATCGACCGGGTCGGTGCACGTCGCGTCACCCGACCCGAGGGAACCGCCGAGGATCCGGCCGAACTACCTGGACCACCCCGAGGACCTGGCCTGCGCCATCGCCGCGGTCCGGCTTGCGCGCCGGGTGGCGGCGCAACCGGCGCTTGCCGGCCTCGTCGACGAGGAAGTGCGTCCGGGAACCGACGCACAGTCCGACGAGGAGATTGCCGCCTTCATCCGCGAGACCGGCACCACCTCGTATCACCCGGTCGGAACCTGCCGGATGGGCGTCGATGCGATGGCGGTGGTCAATCCGCAGTTGCGGGTCGTCGGGCTCGAGGGCTTGAGGGTGGCCGACGCCTCCGTCTTTCCGACCATGCCGTCATCGAATACCCACGCGCCCAGCATTCTCGTCGGCGAGATCGCCGCATCGCTCGTGAATTCGAGGTAGGCGGTCCCCGTCCATCGGCCCGATGCTGCGGCCGCCGGCGTCGGGAATCGGGGACACCGGCCGGCGTTGTGGGATAGAGTTGCTTCGCCGTCCGGAGGGCGCCCGCCCGCCCGGGGGCGAGATCCTTCGCAGCGAGAACCCGAGGAGCTCCGCGTCCCATGGCCACCCAACCCGAGCAAGCGTCCTGGCGAATCGGATTCGACATCGGCGGGACCTTCACCGACTTCATCCTGATCGACGGCGCGACGGGGGCCCTGCACCTCCACAAGTGCCTCACGACCCCGGAAGACCCCTCGATCGGGGCGCTTGAGGGGATGGCCGACCTGCTGCGCGCGGCGTCGGTCGATCTCGCGGACGTCGGCCACGTCGTGCACGGGACGACCCTCGTCACCAACGCCATCATCGAGCGGAACGGGGCCCGCCTCGGCCTGCTCATCACCCGCGGCTTTCGCGACATCCTCGAGATGGGGACGGAGCAGCGCTACGACATCCACGACCTCTTCCTGACCTTCCCGGAGCCGCTTGCCGCGCGCCGCGACCGGCGCGAGATCGCCGAGCGGGTGAGCCGCGACGGCGTGGTGCTTGAGGCGCTCGATCTCGACGCGGTTCGCCGCGAGGTTCGCGAGCTGGTCGAGGACGGGGTGGAGGCGCTCGCGGTCTGCTTTCTCCACGCCTACAAGAACCCGGCCCACGAGCGGGCCGTGCGGGATCTCGTCCGCGCGGAGTTCCCGGACCTCACGGTGTCCGTCTCGAGCGACGTTCACCCCCAGATCAACGAGTACGAACGGTCCTCGACCACCGCCGCGAACGCCTACGTGCAGCCCCTCATGTCCGCGTACGTCCGGCGCCTCGAGCGGGTGCTTCGCGAACGCGGCTTTTGCGGGCGTTTCCACCTCATCCAGTCCTCCGGCGGGCTCACCGCCCCGGAGACCGCGGTGCGGCTCCCCGTCCGGTTCCTGGAATCGGGACCGGCGGGCGGGGCGCAGGCGAGCGCCCTCGTCGGCCGGGCCATCGGCCACGCCGACCTCCTCTCCTTCGACATGGGGGGCACGACCGCCAAGGCGTCCCTCATCCAGGACGGCGAGCCGGACATCGCGCCGATGCTCGAGGCGGCCCGCGTGCGCCGGTTCAAGCGCGGGAGCGGCCTCCCGGTGCATGCGCCGGTCATCGACATGATGGAGATCGGGGCGGGAGGCGGCTCCATCGCCCGGGTTGACGAGCTCGGGCTGCTCAAGATCGGACCGGAGAGCGCCGGAGCCGAGCCCGGTCCGGCCTGCTACGGGCAGGGCGGCGACGAGCCCACGGTAACGGACGCGAACCTGCTGCTCGGCTACCTCGATCCCCGCTACTTCCTCGGCGGGCGGATGGCCCTCGACACCGCTGCCGCCGAGTCGGCGATGGCGCGGCTCGCCGCGGAGCTCGGCCTCTCCGTCCCCGACGCGGCCTGGGGGATCTACGACCTCGTGAGCGAGAACATGGCGGGCGCCGCCCGCGTGCACATCGTGGAGAAGGGCCGTGATCCGCGGCGCTACGCGATGGTCGCGATGGGTGGGGCGGGGCCGCTCCACGCGGCGCGGGTCGCCCGCAAGCTCGGAGTGCGCGAGGTGGTGGTGCCGCCCGCATCGGGGGCCGCCTCCGCGCTCGGGTTCCTGGCCGCCCCGGTCGCCTACGAGGCGGCCCGTTCGTGGCCGATGCGGATCGCGGAGCCGGACTACACCACCGTGGAGTCGATCCTGCGCGAGCTCGAAGCGGAAGGGCGGGAGCGCCTCGCCGAGGCCGGGGTGGGCGAGGGCGCTGGCGCTGGTGTCGGCGGCGCGCGCACCGACTCCGGCCCGGCCGTCGCCGCCGAGCGGCAGGCGGACATGCGCCTCCGGGGCCAGATGCACCAGATCTCGGTGCCCCTGCCGGCCGAGCCCCTGTCGCCGGAGAACCTGCCCGCGGTCCTCGATGGGTTCGCCGCCGAGTACCAGCGTCGCTACACCCACCTCTACGAAGGGGCCGAGATCGAGGTGCTGAACTGGCGGGTGGTGTGCACCGCGGCGCCGGCCGCGGACCTCTCCGCCCGGCTCGCGGGGAGCGGGGAAAAGGGCGCCAGGGGAGAGGACGCCGACACAGGGGGCGCCGGCGAGAAGCGGGCCCTCAAGGGCCGCCGCCGGGCGTGGGTTCCGGGACGCGGCGCCTTCGCGGACGTTCCGGTCCACGACCGATACGCGATGGACCCGGGCACGGTCGTCGAGGGGCCGGCGATCATCGAGGAGCGCGAGGCGACCACCATCGTCCCCGACGCCTGCACGCTCACCGTGGACGCGGGACTCAACCTCGTGCTCTCCCTGGCCGAGACCGTGCCGTCGCGCATCGTCGTCGGCACCGACACCGCGCTCGAGGAAGCGGTCGCCCGGATCGAGGCCGATCCGGTGGGGCTCGAGATCATGTGGAGCCGGATGATCAACATCGCCGAAGAATGCTGGCAGACCGTCATCCGCACCGCGTTCTCACTCATCATCGGCGAGGCTCAGGACTTCGCGTGCGAGATCCTCGACGCCCGCGGGCGGCAGATCGTGCACTCCCCGCGCGCCATGCCGGTCTTCAACCTCACCCTGCCGATCGCGGTCAACGCGATGCTCGAACGCTACCCGCCGGAGACCCTGCAATCCGGGGACGTGCTCGTCACGAACGATCCGTGGCTCTGCGCGGGGCACCTGTTCGACATCGCCATCGCGGCCCCGGTGTTCCGCGACGGCAAGGTCGTCGCGTTCTGCGGGGTGGTGGGTCACGTCACCGACATCGGCGGCACCAAGGACAGCCTCCACGCCCGCGAGATCTACGAGGAAGGGTTCCAGATCCCGCCCATGAAGCTCTTCCGGGCCGGCGAGCCGAACGAGGATCTGTTCAGGCTGCTCGCCGAGAACGTCCGCCGGCCGGACCAGGTGCTGGGCGACGTGCATGCCCTCGTCGCCGCCGGCCTCACCGGAGCCGAGCGGATCGGAGAGTTCATGGAGGAGTACGGAATGCACGACCTCGAGGCCCTCGCCCAGGTGGTGCAGAAGCGGGCGGAGACGGCGATGCGAAAGGCGATCACGGCGCTCCCGGACGGATGCTACGAGCACCGCGTCGAGGCCGACGGGCTCGACACGCACTTGAGCTTCCCCATCCGGATCGCGATCGCGGGCGACGAGATCGAGGTCGGCTTCGAGGGCTCGCCTCCGCAGATGGACCAGGGCGGGAGCAACTGCACGCTCACCTACACGAAGGCCCACGCGACCTACCCGCTCAAGTGCATCCTCTCGCCGGAGGTGCCCGGCAACGCGGGATGCTACCGGCCGATGAAGGTAACCGCGCCCGAGAAGAGCATCATGAACTGTGATCGACCGCTCGCGGTCAACATGCGCACGCGGACCGGATGGTACATCGCGCCCAACGTGTTCGGGGCGCTCGCGAAGGCCGCTTCGGGACGGGTCCAGGCGTTCACGGGCCTGCCCTCGAGCGCGCTCTTCTACGGGATCGGCCCGGACGGCATCTTCTACAGCGACCACCTGTTCCAGGGCGGGGGCCAGGGCGCCTCCGAGCGGGGCGACGGGCATTCCGCGCTCCTGTACCCGACGAGCGCGGGCAACACGTCGGTGGAGCTCTTCGAGAGCCGGGTCCCCGCGATCGTCATCGAGAAGGCGTTCCTCGCGGACAGCGGGGGGCCGGGGCGGCAACGGGGCGGACTCGGACAGGTGATCTCCGCCCGCAAGCTCGACAGCGACGGCAAGCCGTGCCAGGTCGGGCTCTATCCCATGGGCGTGCTGAAGCCGGTGCAGGGGCTCTTCGGCGGCCGGCCGGGCGGGCGTTCGGGCGGCACCGTCGGCCGGTTCGACGGTGCGGCCCGGGACGTGGGGGTGGGCGCGCTCTCGGTGCTGGAGACGCCGGAGGAGTACGCCGAGCTCCGGGTCGCGGGCGGCTCAGGGTTCGGCGACCCGCTCGAGCGCGCGTTCGAGGCCGTGCAGCGGGACCTCGACGCGGGCTACATCACGGCGGAGGGCGCGGAGCGGGACTACGGCTGCGTGGTGGGGGCGGACGGCGTCGTCGACCGCGCCGCGAGCGAACGCCGGCGCGCCGGGCGCGCGGGCCGCGCCTCCGAGGCGACGCCGGACCCGAGGCCCGTCGAGGCCGACTGAGGCGGCCCGGGTTCAGCGGGAGCGGCCCGCGTCCGCACCCCCGCCGCCCGCGCGGGCGGCGCGATAGCGGGCGAGCGCGACGGCCCGCTCCCGTTGGTGGTCGACGATGGGGGACGGATAGCCTCCCCTTGACCCGGCCGGCGCGTCCCACG
>JAJDXW010000038.1 GCA_022823045.1 Gammaproteobacteria bacterium | reverse complement strand
CCGGTGATTCGTGCGTTCTGGCGGGCCACGGTCGCAGATCCGCGGGGTGGCTGCGGTCAGGTTCCGACGACGAGGGGGCTCGTGAGCTTCGCGAGGGTCGCGAGCACGCTCGGGGCGACGATCCGGCCGGTGCGGGGGTTGGCTTCGGTCGGCACGCCCTCGATTCGCAGGCTGAGCCGCGCGGCCTCCGCCTCGACGAAGATATCGTGGGTGTTGCGGGTGATCGTCGGGTCCACCCAGATCTCGAGCCGGGTGCGGTCCGGACCCACCCCGGCGAGCCCGAGGGCGGCCGCGACGTTGACGTTGGCGGGAAAGCAGCGCGCGCCTTCGGAGGCGGTTCCGTCGAACACGCGCGTCGGCTCGCCGAAGGCGTGCACGTCGATGCCCTGCTCGAGGAGCCAGGGGACCCCGTCGAGCCCGGCCGGGGGCTTGCGGCTCACCATGCGCACTTCCGCCACCTCACCGCGCGCGGCCGCCTGCACCGCGTCGAGGCCGAGGAGGGCACCGCTCGGGACGAGGATCCGTCCGCCGCGCTCGGCGGCGAGGTCCACGCAGTCGAGGTGATCGAGGAGCGCCCCGACGCTCACGCAGACGAGGGTGCGGCCCGCGGCGAGGGCGGGGCGGGCGATGGACGCGAAGGCGACCGCAGGCGCGCACTCGACGACGATGTCCGCGAGCGCCGGCAGATCGCCGGCCGGCCGCACCGCGGGCGGGGTGCGGAAGTCCGCGCAGCGCTCCCGCGCACGGTCGAGGTCGCGCGCGGCCACCGCGGCGAGCTTGAGATCGGGGAGGGCGCCCGCGTCGAGCGCCCGCGCGACCTCGAGGCCGATGGCGCCGAGCCCCGCGACCGCGACCCGAAAGGACCGGGCGCGGGTTTCGGTGGGAGGGGATGATCCGGACATGTTGATTCTCGGACGAGACCGCGCCGACAATGCGCCCCCGAATCATAGACGCTTGGGATACGGGAAGGGATGGCGCTCCTCGAGATCCGCGACCTCGTGACGCAGTTCGACACCACCGCCGGCACCGTCCAGGCGGTGGACGGCATCTCGTACACCGTCGAGGAGGGGGAGACGGTGGCGGTGGTGGGCGAGTCCGGGTGCGGCAAGTCGGTGAGCGCCCTCTCGGTGCTGCGGCTCATCCCGAACCCGCCGGGGCGGATCGCGAGCGGCTCCATCCGCTTCATGGGTCGCGACCTCCTCGCCCTCGACGAGGAGGAGATCCGCGAAATCCGGGGGCGCGACATCGGCATGGTGTTCCAGGAGCCGATGACTTCCCTCAACCCCGTGCTGTCGGTGGGCGTGCAGCTCACCGAGACCATCCTCCGTCACCGGGACGTGACCCCGGCGGCGGCGGAGGAGCGGGGCCTCGACCTCCTCCGGATGGTGGGGATCTCGGAGCCCGAGCGCCGGCTTCGCCAGTACCCGCACCACCTGAGCGGAGGGATGCGGCAGCGGGTGATGATCGCCCTCGCGCTCTCGTGCGAGCCGAAGCTCATCATCGCGGACGAGCCGACGACGGCCCTCGACGTGACCATCCAGGCCCAGATCCTCGAGCTCATGAAGGATCTCACCAAGCGCCTCGGGGTCGCCCTCATCGTGATTACCCACAACCTCGGGGTGGTCGCCCGCTACGCGGACCGGGTCAACGTGATGTACGCGGGGCGCATCATCGAGTCGGGGAGCGCGCGCCAGATTTACCACCATCCCCGCCATCCCTACACCCTCGGGCTGCTCGCCTCGGTGCCGCGCCTCGACCAGCCGCGCGGGACGCGCCTCGTCCCCATCGAGGGGCAGCCGCCGGACTTGACGCGCCTCGACGGCGGCTGCTCGTTCCGGCCGCGCTGCCGCTTCATGGAGCCCGCCTGCGCCGAGTCCCGTCCGCCCCTCGTCCGCGTCGAGTCGGTCGGGACGGGCCACGACGCGGCCTGCTTCCGGAGCGCCGAGCTCGTGGAGGCGGCTGCATGAGCGCCGCCGCGGCCAGCGTCGGCGGCGGCGCGGGCAATGGAGCCGCCCCCGGAGTTTCGACCGACGTGCTTCTCTCCGTTCGCGGGCTTCGAAAGTACTTCCCGGTCCTCGAGGGCCTCCTCATCAAGCGGGTGGTGGCCGAGGTCAAGGCGGTCGACGACGTGAGTTTCGAGATCCACCGGGGCGAGACCCTCGGGCTCGTCGGCGAGTCCGGGTGCGGGAAGACGACCATCGGTCGCTGCCTGCTCCGGCTCGAGGACCCGACCGCGGGCAGCATCCTCTATCAAGGAGAGGACCTGGCGACGATGACCGGCGAGGGGCTGAAGACCCTGCGACAGAAGATCCAGGTCATCTTCCAGGACCCGTTCAGCTCGCTCAACCCGCGCATGAAGATCGGGCAGATCCTCGCCGAGCCGATGCGAGTGCACCGGCTGTACGCGACCGCGGGGGAGCGGAACGACCGGGTGGACGAGCTTCTCCGAGTGTGCGGCCTCAACCCCAAGTTCATCGACCGCTACCCCCACGAGATGAGCGGCGGCCAGCGCCAGCGGGTCGGGATCGCGCGCGCGCTCGCCTTGAACCCCGAGTTCATCGTCTGCGACGAGGCGGTGTCCGCCCTCGACGTCTCCATCCAGGCCCAGATCATCAACCTCCTCGAGGAGCTGCGCGAGGAGTTCGGCCTCACCTACCTCTTCATCGCGCACGACCTGAGCGTGGTGCGGCACCTCTGCCACCGGGTGGCGGTGATGTACCTCGGCAAGATCGCCGAGGTCGCGGACTGCGACGAGCTCTACGAGAGTCCCATGCACCCCTACACCCGGGCGCTCCTCTCCGCGGTTCCGGTGCCGGACCCGGTGGTCGAGGCGGAGCGGCAGCACCGGGTCATCCAGGGGGAGGTTCCGAGCCCCATCAACCCGCCGAGCGGCTGCGTGTTCCATCCCCGGTGCGAGTACGCGGTGACGCGCTGCCGGGCCGACGTCCCGGACCGGCGCGAGCTCCGGCCTGCGCATTGGGTGGCCTGCACCGAGGTCGGATAGAGGAGCGGCTCGCATGCGCATTCCCAATGCCGGCGGTGCACGCACCGGGTGGCGTGCACCGAGTTCGTACAGAGTCGGATAGAATCGTCCCCGTTCGTTTCGGAACACGCTCCTCGGACCAACCGGAGCAACCAACAGACCGTTCAACCCATGAGGGACAACACCATGACCATCGCACGAAAGCGATACGCACTCGCCCTCGGGGCCGGGGCCGTCGCCCTGGCCATTGCGGGCGGTACGGCGCTCGCCGAGAGCCCCAAGCGCGGCGACGTGCTCAACTTCGTCGTCGGGAGCCGGATACCCACCTACGACGGGCACCGCGAGTCCACCTTCGGGATGATCCACCCGATCCGCCCGTTCTACAGCCTGCTGATCCGGGTCAACCCCGACAATCCGCAGTCAACGACGGACTACCAGTGCGACCTCTGCGAGGGCGCGCTCCCGTCGCCGACCAACGACGGCAAGACCTACACCTTCGCCATCCGCAAGGACGTCAAGTTCCACGATGGCACGCCGCTCACCGCGCACGACATCAAGGCGACCCTTGACAAGATCATCTTTCCGCCCGAGGGGATCATCAGCCACCGCAAGCCGCAGTACAGCATGGTGGAGAGCGTCGAGGCGACGGGCGACTACACCGTCGTCATCAATCTCAAGTACCCGTCCGGGGCGTTCGTCCCGGCCCTCGCCGCGCCGTTCAACTTCGTCTACGCGAAGAAGGACCTCGAGCGGGAGGATCCGGAAGGCCAGGATCCGCTCTACGGCATGAAGTGGCACCAGACCAATGTCAACGGGACCGGCGCCTTCAAGTTCGTGCAGCACCAGCCGGGGGCGTTCGTCGAAGGGGCCCGCTACGACGGCTACCACCACGAGGGCAAGCCGTACCTCGACGGCTTCAAGGCAATCGCGGCCCCCAAGACCGCGGTGCGGATCAACGCCATCCGGGGCGACCAGGCTGCGATCGAGTTCCGCGGCTTCGCCCCGAAGCAGCGCGACGATCTCGTGGCGGCGCTCGGGGACCAGATCACGGTCCAGGAGAGCGACTGGAACTGCCAGCTCCTCATCTCGATCAACCACAAGAAGCCGCCGTTCGACGACGTGCGGGTGCGCCAGGCCCTCATGCACGCGGTGGACCGCTGGTCGGCGTCGGAGTCGATCTCCAAGATCGCGATCGTGAAGACGGTGGCCGGCATCGTGTTCCCGAGCCACGGGCTCGCGATCGACAACGACACCCTGAAGACCTACGTCGGCTTCTGGCCGGACATCGACGCGGCGCGGGCCGAAGCGAAGCGCCTTCTCGCCGAGGCGGGGGCCGAGAACCTCACCTTCGATCTCCACAACCGGACGGTCGACATGCCGTATCGGATCCTCGGCACCTGGCTCATCGGCGAGTGGAAGAAGATCGGGGTGGACGTCACCCAGGCCGGCGTCGCCACCAGCGAGTGGTACGCCAAGCACCGGGCCGGCACCCACGACCTCGGCATCGACGCGAACTGCCAGTCGGTCATCAACCCGGTGGCGGACGTCGGCAAGTACACGAGCCGTTCGGGCAACCCGGCGAACTACAGCCACTACGAGGATCCCGAGCTCGACAGCATGCATGACCAGCTCCTTCGCGCCGGCGATCCGGCCGAGCAGGCGAGGATCATGCGGGCGTACGAGAAGCGGGTCCTCAACGACGAGGTGCGCTACGGGATGACCCTGTGGTGGAACAAGATCAACCCGCACCGTTCCTACGTGAAGGGGTGGAAGATCGCGCCGAGCCACTACCTCAATCAGCATCTGGACCAGGTCTGGATCGACAAGGGCTGACGGATCGGCCGAACGGTCGATGGCCCGGGCGGGGCTCCGTGTTTCGCCCGGGCCGTCGCTTCTCCGGTCCGGCCCTGGTTATCATCGGTCGAACGGGTCGCCGCCGGCCGTCCAGGTCTGACGTGACCGCCATGACCGTCACGTTGGACCGGTCCTGCCGCGGCGAACCCCGAATCGCCGCACGGGCGCGATAGCATGTCCAAGTACGTCGTCAAGCGCGTCCTGCTCATGATCCCCACCATCATCGGGGCGGGGATCCTCGTGTTCCTGATGATGCGCCTGCTCCCCGGCGACATCTGCCTCATCCGCATCGCGGGCGACGGGATGGGGGTGAGCGAGGCGGCGCTCTCTCGCTGTCGCGCGGAATTCGGGCTCGACAAGCCCCTCTGGGCCCAGTTCTTCGACTTTGCGTGGGGCTACGCGACCTTCGACTTCGGGAAGTCGATGTGGACCACCAACCCGATCACCCACGAGATTGGTCTCCGGTTCCAGTTGTCGCTGCAGATCGCGATCATGGCCACCGTGACGGCGGTGCTGATCGCGCTTCCTCTCGGGGTGATCTCCGCCATCCGGCAGAACACCTGGATGGACTACGCGGTGCGCACGTTCGCGATCGCGGGTATCGCAATCCCGTCATTCTGGCTCGGGATCATGATCATCCTCGGCATGCTGATCCTGACCCAGATGTGGTTCGGCATGCCGTGGATGTTTCCCATCGAGTACCGGCCCGTGTGGGAGGACCCGGTCCACAACATCTCCCAGACCATCTGGCCGGCCCTCGCCACCGGGTACCGCTATTCCGCGGTCATCACCCGCATGACCCGATCCGCGATGCTCGAGGTGTTGCGCGAGGACTACATCCGTACCGCGCGGGCGAAGGGGCTGCTCGAGAAGGTCATCCGCACGCGGCACGCCCTCAAGAACGCGATGCTGCCGGTGGTGACCCTCATCGGCATCGAGTTCGCCTTCCTCATCGGCGGGCTCGTGGTGACCGAGCAAGTGTTCAACCTGAACGGCCTCGGCCAGCTCTTCGTGCATGCGGTGAATGCGCACGACTACACCCTGGTGCAGGCCCTCGTGATGCTGGTGGTGGCGGTCTTCGTGGTGACGAACCTCGTCGTCGACCTCGTGTACGCTTGGTTCGACCCGCGGATCCATTACAGTTGACGAATGGGGGCCCGGGGAGCCGGCTCACGGACCGACGGATGGCGCAGCGATGGCGGCAACGACAGACGCATTCGTAACCGACGAGGTCTTCGAGCGGCCGCCGCTGAAGAGTCGTCTGTGGACCATCGTACGCACCCAGCCGCTCGGGATCGCGGGCGCGTTCATCGTCCTCGTCATGGTCATCGCCGCGCTCTTCGCCCCCTGGATCGCACCCTACGATCCGGAGCTCAACGACTTCGGGGCGATGCTGGTCCCGCCGGACGGCAGCCACTGGCTCGGAACCGACGAGTTCGGGCGCGACATCTTCTCGCGCCTCGTGTGGGGGGCGCGGACCGCGATGCTGGTCGGCTTCTCCTGCGCCCTTCTCGGGTCCACCATCGGGCTCCTCATCGGGGTCGCGAGTGCCTACTTCGGGGGCAAGTTCGACATCCTCCTCCAGCGGGTCATCGACGTCTTCATCGCGTTCCCGGCCATCATCCTCGCCCTCGCGATCGTCACCGTCCTCGGGACCGGGACCGAGAACGTCATCATCGCGATCACCATCCCCCTCATCCCGAACTGCGCGCGGGTGGTGCGCTCGAGCGCGCTCGCGATCCGGGAGATCCCCTACGTCGACGCGGCCCGCGCCCTCGGCTTCGGCCATGCCCGGATCGTGCTCCGCCACATGTCGCCCAACGTGATGGCCCCCTACCTCATCATGATGACGACGTTCCTCGGACAGGCGATCCTCGCCGAGGCCTCGCTCTCCTTCCTCGGGCTCGGGGTGCAGGAGCCGATCCCCGCCTGGGGCCTCATGCTCCAGGGCGGCGCCCAGGAGTACGCGGAGAGCGCCCCCTGGGTGCCCATCTTCCCAGGCGTCGCGATCAGCCTCGCCGTCTTCGGCTTCAACCTCTTCGGCGACGCCCTCCGCGATCTCCTCGACCCCAAGCTCCGCCAGCAGTAACCCCCACCGCCCCGAAGGGCGGTACAGGTTCCCGGTGCATGTCGCGAATGCCGCCTTCCCTCACGGTTCGCGGAAGGCTCATGAATCGTGTCGGCTCGTCCGCTTCGATTCCACCGGAGGTTTGCGTCAGAGTATGTAGCCCCTCTCGTCGTGCAGCGCCAGATCGAGGCCTTCCTCTTCCTGCTCCTCGGTGACGCGCAGTCCCATGATCGCGTCGACGATCACCAGCGCGGCGAAGCTCATGACGAAGGTGTAGAGAATCGTCGCGAACACGCCGACGGTCTGCGCGAGCAACTGCTCGGCCATCGAGGCGTTTCCTTCACCGAAGCCGGTGCCGCCGAACGTCGTTGCGCACAACACGCCAGTAAGCAATGCGCCGACGACCCCGCCCACGCAGTGGATTCCGAACACGTCGAGGGAGTCGTCGTAACGCAGCGCATTCTT
>JAJDXW010000055.1 GCA_022823045.1 Gammaproteobacteria bacterium | reverse complement strand
CCGGGGACGTACGTGGCCTGCTACACCCTGCTCTACGACACCATCTCGCCGGACGAGCGCGGTCGGGTGCGTCCGCCGCGGGTCGAGCCCGACGTGCTGGTCGCCTTCGGGGTGGGGAATCACCGCCGGCGCTCCTATGCGCTGTGGCGCGAGGGCAAGGCGCCGGATTTCGTGATGGAGGTCGCGTCGGTTTCCACGTGGAAGCACGACCGGGACGAGAAGCCGGCAATCTACGAGAAGCTCGGTGTGCGCGAGTACTTCCTGTACGACCCGGTAGGCGGGCGGCTGGAGCCGCGGCTGCAGGGCCACGTGCTCCGCGACGGGCGGTATCGGCCGCTGCGGCCGGAGCGTCTTGGGAACGGCGAGCAGGGGCTGCGTAGCGAGACCCTGGGCCTGTGGGTGTATCTGGAGGGGCCGGAGCAGGCGCTTCGATGGCACGACCCGGTGACCGGGCAGGACTTGGGGGACTACGACGAAGTCCACGCCGCGCGCGAAGCCGCCGAGGCCCATGCCCGGGAAGCCGAGACCCGTGCCCACGAAGCCGAGGGCCGTGCCCGGGAGATGGAAGCCGCCGGCCGCGCGACGGAGTCCCGTGTTCGGGCCGCCGAGGAGGAAGCCGCCGAGCTACGGGCGGAACTTCGCCGGTTGCGGGGCGAGCCGGGAATGTAGCGAGGGGCTGCCGGCCCCCGCACCAAGCGCATTCGTCATTGCCCGCCCGCGCACTCCCGCCCTGATGCGCGGCTTCCTTTGGAATTCGGGCAAAGCCATGTGCCCGGAATCGACGTGGTCCAGGATCGTCGAGATTTTCATTCCATGTTTCCAGTTACCGCCCCGGTCGCTGCCACGCGGGAGACACCTCCATGTGACCCGGTCCCGGGTGACCGATTCTCGGAACAGTGCGGAGGTAGGCAAGCGGGGCTTCCAGGCCCGTTGCCACGAACTTCCTCTCACTCAGCCTCGATCCAGGCGCTCGCGCCGCGGGGGACGAGGAGGAGCTTCGCCACCAGGCGAATCGCGGGGTCTTCGCTCGCGGCACCGCGCTCGCGAACCGCGAGGAGCAGGCGGCTCGCCCGCGTCTCCCCCCAGAACCACGCCGCGAGCGCGCGCCCGGACGGAGTCGCCCCGGGCTGCGCCGTCGCCGCCTCCCGGTACCACGCGAGAAGGTCGTCGAGGGCGTGCTTGAGGAAGCGGGAGAAGGCGACGCCGTCACGCGGGCTCGTCTCCTCGCCGCGCGCGGCGTAGCCCGCGAGAAACTCGACGATCGCATCGGGGGCGAGGCCCGAAAGACCAACCGTGGTCCGGCCGCCGCGGCGCTCGCGCGAGCGTTCGTACCACGGGGCGAGGCTTCGAATCTCCTGCGCCACTTGCGTGCCAAGGTCCGCGGGATCGGACGCGGCCGGCTTCGGGAAGCGCACCGGACAGGCCCAGGCGTCCTCCCCGGCGGCACCATTGGCGCCCGCGGACGGCGCGTCTTCGGGGAAGTCCGCGAGCACCGGGCCCGCGACCTCCTCGAGGAGGCCGAGGGCGGCGAGAAGCACCCGGCGCTGAAAGGCCGCATCCCCCGGCGCCCCGAGGGGACGGCCGAGCTCGAAGGAGGTCCACAGGGTGCGGGGCGGCCGGATCCGCTCGCTGTGCTCGCGCACGAGGCTGGTGACGACGGTGGGGGTCCCGGCCCGTTCGAAGTAGTGGGCGAGCGCGCTCACGGCGCGCGTGCAGTTGGGTCAGACCGGGGTGAGGAGGACCGCATCCACCCGGTCCGCCGCGAGATGACCCGCGACCTGGTCCGCCGGCGCGGCCATCTTCTCGGGGTCGGTCGCGCCCATGAAGCTGTAGTGATGGCCGGCGACCGAGCCGATCGCCCCGTCCTCCGCGAGCTCGCGCAACCGGTCGATCGGGAACACCACGTTCGCATCCTCGACGAAGCCCGCGCGGTCGTAGTTGACCGAGATGTGGCTCATGAAGAGGTCGGCGCCCCGGACGTCCCCGGGAATTACCCGGTAGTCAGCGTCCCCGGGCGCGAAGGCGTCCTCGCCGCGGCGCATGAGGCCGGCGCTCGTCACGATGGCCACCCGGCGCTCGGCGAGCGGCGGTCCGGCGACGAGAGGGGTATCTTCGAATTCGGGAAGCGGCAGCTTCAGAAGGTGCTCCGTCATGCCCCCGGGAAGGTCGGAGAGTCGCGCCATGGGTTCGGTCCTTCGGGTTCGTTCGGTCCGGCGGAAACGGCGCATTCTACTCCGGGCGGGAGTCCTCGAAACCGGGGCAACGGCGGCGCACGCCGGCCTCCGGCGCGGAGAGAACGGGGTCGGAGTGGAGTTTTCGCTCCGGCCACCGGCGGAACCGGCGCCCCGACGGTCGAGACGGACGAAGGGCCCACTCCGACCCCGGTTTCTCTCAACCGACGACGAGGAGCTTGAGACCGAGGACGGCGAGGGCGACGAGCAGCCATTTCCGGAACGCGGCCGGGGACAGACGTGCGCGCACGCGCGCGCCGGCCATCATGCCGGCGATCGCGGGCACGACCGCCACCGCCGAAACGTACCCCGCGTCGAGCCGATACGCCCCGTGCAGGATGAGAACCGCCGCGAGGGCGGCGGTCGAGACGCTGAACGCGATCCCCATCATCTGCACGAGCTGGTCGCGATCGAGGCCGAGGGCCTCCAGGTACATCACGATCGGGACCACGAAGGTCCCGCTCACTCCGGTGACGATGCCGTTCACAAGGCCCACGATCGGAGTCAGCACCGGCTCCGCCCCCGCCGGTACCGCGAACCGGGCGGCTCGAAGCCCGAGCCCCGCGTAGACGACCAGCACCGCCCCGAGCACCCGTTCCATCGCCTCCGGGGCCGCGATGAAGACGTAGCGATAGCCCACCCAGGTCGTGACGGGAATGATCGCGAGCGCGATGCCGAAGCGCCGGAACAACGCCATCGCCTGACCGCCGACCGCCCCCTGCCACACGTTGGTGACGAAGGACGGGATCACCAGCAGGGGCAGCGCCGCCTCGATGCCGAAGGTCGCCGAGAGAAGCGCGACCGCGACCGTGGGAAGCCCGAGGCCGACGACGCCCTTCACGCCTCCCGCGAGCAGGAACACCAGCATTACGATGGTGATCGAGAACGCGTCCATGACAGCTTTCCGCGGATGGCCCGAACCGCCTCGTCAGCCGACGAGCGAGGGACCGGCCTCCCTTTCGTCCGAGCTTCCCGCCCCCCCGCGGCGGAAACCGCGGAGAAGGGGATTCCAGGACCCGGGGGGGGAGGGAGCGGGGCCACCCCACCGCGTGCCGCCCGCGGGCGGCGGACGGGGCGCTCGACGCGGCCTGTCCTCCTCGGGCGGGCGGCCCCCCGCCTCGTGCCCGGAGCCGCCCGTTCCGGGTCCCTCGCTCCGATCTTGTATACGCGCTTGCGAGCCCCGTAGACGAAGTTCGCGTACTGGCGCTTCTGGCTGTCGAGGCCGAGGTTCTGGGAGATCTTCACCCACTCCTCGGCCGCTTCGTCCAGCGCCTGCTGGCTGGTCAGCTCGCCGGAGATCGCCTTGGAGATGTTGCGCCCGAGAGCGTCCGCGTACTCCGGCGCGCCTTCCCAGAAGAACTGCGGATAGCCGACCTCGACGTTGGCCAGCCCCGCGTCCAGGTGGTTCTTGGCCGTGTCGAAATTCTTGAAGATGCCGGAATTGGTCGGCCAGAGCTCGTTGTCCGTCCCCCGCTGCGGGTTGGCCCCGAGATAGAGCTTCGCCGCCTCGTCGCCGTAGTGGGTCTTCCCGAACGGATCCGACCCGCAGTACTCGTCGGCGACGATGTCGTTCGAGTAGTCCGGATGGGACATGCGGTAGATGAAGTAGAAGGCCGCTTCCTTGACGTCCTCCGGAATGTTCTTCGGCACCGACGCGGTCCGGCACCAGAGGGAGATCGCCCGGTTGGTGATCGATCCGTCGTCGTTCTGCCAGCCGGGAACGATGGCCCCGCGCTGGTCCTCGGCGAGCTCCACCCCCTGCTGCTGCACGGTGAACTCGGAGAGGTCGATCCACCACACGGACATGACGTCGGAGCCGGACTGCCAGCGCTGGATGGTGGTGCCGATGTCCATCGCCTCGGCCCCCGGCGGCCCGAACTTGATGATCTCCTTGTACATGTCGAGGGCCTCGGCGGCCTTGCCCTGGTTGATGGTGGGGTTCATGTTCTCGTCGAAGTAGTTCACCCCGGCCGACGCGGCGATGTCCATCCAGAACCCCCACCCGAAGTTCGGGGGGTTCACCACCATCGACGTGCCGTAGACGTTCTGGCTCTTCAGCTCCTCGGTGAAGAACTGGGTGGCGTCGATGAACTCGTTCCAGGTCTTCGGGACCGCGAGCTCGCGCTGGAAGCGCTTGGAGTACTTCTTCTGCAGACCGGGGTCGTCGAAGTACTGCTTCCGGTAGTGAAGGATGTGGATGTCGCCGTCGAGCATCATCCCGTAGGTCTTGCCGTCCCACTTGGTATAGAACTCGCGGTAGGCGGGCATCACCCAGTCGAGGTACTCGCTCGTCCCCTCGTACTTGGCGAGGTAGTCGTCGAGCGGCTCGAGCTGGCCGGTCTCCGCGAACGCGCCGAAGAACAGGCTCGGGTACTGCACCCAGTCGAACCGCGGACGCTTGGAGAGAAGCTGGGGCAGGATCTTGGCCACCGCGTCGCCGCCGCCGTAGTTCTCGCGGCTCTTGATGCCGACGCCCGCCTCCTTCATCAGGTGCGGCGACAGCCCGAGCGGCGCATGGAGCCAGTTCGAGTCCTGGAAGTAGGTGAGCTCGATGTCGTTGAAGAGCTTCTTGCCGGGCGGCACCGCCTGGGCTCCGAAGGCGCTTCGCGGCAGCACCGAGGCGGCCGCCGCCGCGCCGGCGCCGGCGGCCGCGTTCCTCAGGAACTTGCGTCGCGTGTAGGCGCTGAAGATGCTCATGTACTGTCCTCCTTCTTCGCTCGGGGCGCGTGCACGCCCCGCCCTGGATACGCGCCGGGCCACCGCGGCCCGCCGCCCGTCACTCAGGCGATCAGCGCCTCCGACGAAGCGCTGAACACCATCACGTCCCGCGGCGCGTAGTGCAGCCGCACCGGCTCTCCGCGCGCGGCGTGGGTCTCCGGGGCCGCGAGCGCCCGGAACACGCTCTCGCCGCGGCCGAGGGTGAGAATCACCTGCTCGCCGAGATACTCGCTGATCGCCACCTCGGCGGCAATGCTTGCCCCGCGGCCGTCGCGCGCTTGCCCGAGATGCAGGTTCTGCGGGCGAATGCCGGCGATGAAGCGCTCGTCGCCCGTCTTCCCGAGGCGCGCCGCGTGCTCGGGCTCGAGCTCGAACGCGAGGTCCGAGCCCTCCACGTGGAGGCGCGCCGCCCCGTTCGAGGACTCGAGGCGCGCAGGGAAGAAATTGGTCGGCGGCTCGCCGATGAAGTCGGCAACGAAGACGTTGGCCGGCCGGTGGTAGAGATCGTTGCGCGTCCCCACCTGCTGGAGCTCCGCCTGGCTCATGACGGCCACCCGGTCCGCGAGCGCGAGCGCCTCGACCTGGTCGTGGGTCACGTAGATCGTCGTGCGTCCGAGGTCCCGGTGGATTCGCTTCAGATCGAACAGCATCCGGAACTTGAGGTGGGCGTCGATATGACTCATCACCTCGTCGAGGATGAAGGCGGCGGGCTCGCGGATGAGGGCGCGGCCCAGGCTCACCCGCTGCTGCTGCCCTCCGGAGAGCGACCCCGGGGTCTGGTCGAGGATGTCCTGAAGGCCCAGCATCGCGGCCATCTCCCGGACCCTGACCTCGCGCTCGGCCCCGGAGAGGCCGATCACCTCCAGGGGAAACGCGAGGTTCTCGGCGACCGTGAAGTTCGGATACAGCGCGTAGGTCTCGAACGCCATCGCCACGTTGCGCCGCTGCGGATCGAGCTCGTTCACGCGCCGGCCGTCGAACGCGATCTCGCCCGACGTGATCTCCTCGAGCCCGACGATCATGCGAAGCGTCGACGTCTTTCCGCAGCCGGACGGCCCGAGCAGGGCGACGAACTCGCCGTCCTCGATCCGGAGATCCAGGTCCTTGACCGCATGCACCGCCTCGCCGCGCGAGCGGTAGATCTTGTTGACTCCCGTGAGCGTGACCGACGCCATGGAGCTAGCTCACCAGGTTCACGCCGCTTCGGGGATCGAAATAAAGCAATGTCTCGGGACGCAGGCGGAGCTTCACGCGCTCCCCGTAGTCGAAGGTCCGGTCGGGCGCGACAAGCGCGGTGAGGGATACGCCGCCCGCGTCCGCGAGGAGGACCCCGGTCGAGCCGAGCGGCTCGTAGAGCTCGACCGTGGCGTCGAAGATGCGCCCGCCCTCGCCCCCCCCTTGGTCGGGGTGAGCGGGATCGAGCGCCGCGCCGGAGTGCGCACCGGCATCAACGGGATCTCCCGCCGGGGGTCGGACCTCCTCCGCCCTGCCGTTCTCCAGCACGGTGACGAACTGGGGGCGGATCCCCAGGGTGACGGTGGCCGTGCCGCGGGAGAGGAGAGCCGCGCGGTGGGCGTCCGCCACCGGTATCGAGAGCCCCTCGCCGCTCCTCCCGGCCTCGCTCGCCGCCATGCAGTGGAGGGCGTCGCCCCCGTCATCCCGCAGCTCCGCGGCAACCACGTTGATCGAGGGCTGGCCGAGGTGCTGGGCGACGAAGAGGGAGCCCGGCTTCTCGAAGATCTCGCGGGCGGTCCCCACCTGCACCAGCCCGCCCGCGCCCATCACCCCGATCCGATCCCCGAGCGACAACGCCTCGGCATAGTCGTGGGTGACGTAGAGGGTCGCCACCCGGCGGAGCTCCTCCAGGTTGTGGAACTGCTGCCTGAGCTCGTGGCGGATGCGCGCATCGAGGTGACTGATCGGTTCGTCCAGCAGATAGACCTCGGGCTTCGCGACCAGGGTGCGCGCAAGGGCGGTGCGCTGCTTCTGACCGCCGGAGATCTCTCCCGGCCGGCGCTCGAGCAGCTCGTCGATCCGCAGCATCGCGGTCACCTGCCGGACCGTGCTCTCGATCTCGGGTCGAGAGAGCTTGCGCGCCCTGAGCGGGCTCGCGATATTCTCGAAGACGCTGAGGTGCGGATAGAGGGCATAGCTCTCGAAGGTCATCGCGACGCTTCGCCGGTAGGGCGGGAGACCCGTCACGTCCCGGCCGCCGACCAGGATGCGACCGGCGTCGCAGCGCTCCAGGCCCGCGACGAGCCTGAGCAGGGTGGTCTTGCCGATGCCGCTCGGGCCGACGACGACGAAGAATTCGCCCTCCACCACCTCGAGGTCGAGGCGGTCGATCACCGGGAAGTCCCACCCCTTGCAGAGGCCCTCGATGCGCAGATCGGCCATCCCTCCGGACCCCTTCC
>JAJDXW010000359.1 GCA_022823045.1 Gammaproteobacteria bacterium | reverse complement strand
CCGGTCCCGACAACCTCAACCTGACGGAAAATCCCTCTCCCGCTTCTTCCCACCGGAATCCTGATACGCCTCACCACTACCACTACCGCATGCCCAGGAACAACCGGAACTTCCTCGAACTAAACAAAAATTCGCCCTGGGGTGCCACGTGATAACCCGCTGCCACTCCCAAGTAGACCTCACCCGCCTCATGCTGCGAATACGCTGCCGGGGCCATGGACAGAGCTGCAATCAGGCCGATCAGGTGAACCGCCCAACGTTTCGGTGTTTCGAGCATTGAATGATTCCTCCGCGTTGCGTCCGGCACCGGGATTGGTACCGGGCCTTGCACCATCGCGCAGAGAAAGCGAAGTCCCGCCTATTCACCTGGCGGATTGGCCGACCCGCCGCAGAACGGCTGTTGTATTCGGCGGACGACCCGGCTCGGGCCCCCGCGCGATGATGCAGCCGTCATGGTAGCAGCGATTGCGCTGCCGGTGGCAGGGAACGAAGAAGCGCTCGGCGCTACCGACAGGCCGTGGATCGTTCCGGCTGTCAGCGACGGGGTCGGACGCGCACGATGATGGTCAAGGGCGGAGTTTCTCCGGCATGGCGAGTCTCGGCGCAGCCTACAGAGCAATTGCGTTCGGTTGACTCGCGCCGCCCGGCGCGGACGGGAGTCCGGGGGGTGTGCTAGCATCAGCGGTCCGTTGCGGAATCCGACACCGGGGGGCCGATGGCGGCGTGTTGCCACCGGCTCCGGCCGGGCTCCGGTGCCCGTGGCGCGGCCTGACGAGGCGACGAGCGGAGGCAGGGCAATGTCGCTCAAGCTTACCAACGAACAACTCCGGCAGTTCGACGACGAGGGGTATCTCTTCCTCCCGGACGTCTTCGAACCGGCCGAAACGGATCTCCTTCTCCACGAGGCGCACGAGATCTTCGCCTGCGATCGCAAGGAGGTGGTGCGCGAGCGCGACGGGCGGACCGCGCGCACCGCGTTCGCCGCCCAACACTACAACGAAGCCTACCGGCGCCTCGCACGGCATCCCCGGCTCGTCCGCCCGGTGCAGCAGATCCTCGGCGGCGAGGTCTACATGCACCAGTTCAAGATCAACGCCAAGGCGGCCTTCGACGGGGACGTGTGGCAGTGGCACCAGGACTACGGCGTGTGGTCGCGCGACGACCAGATGCCGGAGTGCCGCGCCATGAACATCGCCCTGTTCCTGGAGGACGTGACGGAGTTCAACGGGGCGCTCATGTTCATCCCTCGCAGCCACAAGGCGGGGGTCCTCGAAGCCGGCCACGACGTGGAGACGACGAGCTACCCCCTCTGGACGATCGACAACGCGACCATCGCGCGCCTCGTCGAGGAGGGCGGCCTCGTCGCCCCCAAGGGTCCGGCCGGCTCGCTCGTCATGTTCAACGGCAACCTGGTGCACGGCAGCCCGAGCAACATGTCTCCCTTCGACCGCACCATCGTGTACCTGAGCCTTTGCCGGGTGGAGAACCACATCCGCCGCTTCAAGCGCCCGGAATGGGTCGCCCACCGCGATTTCACGCCCATCGAATGCCTCGACGACGCCTGCCTGTCGAGCTTCGTCCGCGAGGCGGCATAGGGGTCTGACTCCGGGCCGGCGGGCTCGCCGGGAGGCTCCGGGCGCGTTCCGGCGCCGCCCCCGGGCGGGGCGGCCGGGGGCCGCGTGCCGTATCCGGCGAAGGAACGAGAGCCACGTGAAGCTCCGCATCGGCACCCGCGGCTCCCGCCTCGCGCGCGTCCAGGCCGGGAACGCGGCCGCCCGGCTGGCCCGTCTCGGCCACGACACCGAGATCGTGCCCATCGCCACCGCCGGGGATCGTTCGAGCGCTCCCACCTTCGCGGCCATCGGGCCCCAGGGGGTGTTCGTGCGGGAGATCGAGCAGGCCCTCCTCGACGGCGCGATCGACGTCGCGGTCCATTCCCACAAGGATCTGCCCACCGTCTCGCCCGACGATCTCGCGGTGGCGGCGGTGCCGGAGCGGCGCGATCCGTCCGATGCCCTCGTCGTTCGCGCCGACCTCGCCGCCGACGCTCCCCCGGGCTCGCTGCTTCCCGTCCCGGACGGCGCGCTCGTCGGCACCGCCTCCGTTCGCCGGCAGGTCTGGCTCGAGCATTTCCGTTCCGACCTGCGGGCGGAGTCGCTCCGCGGAAACGTGCTGACCCGCATCCGGCGGCTGCGCGAAGGACGCTTCGACGCGATTCTGCTTGCGACGGCCGGGATCGACCGCCTGCGTTCCGGGTCCGTCGACGGCGAACCCGCCCTGGATCTCGACGGCCTCGCGGTGGTTCGGCTCGACCCGGAGATCTTCGTGCCGGCCCCCGCCCAGGGCGCGCTCGCCTACCAGTGCCGCCGCTCCGACGAAGGGGTCCGGGAGGCCCTCGCGCCGCTCGACCACCCCCGCACCCGGGCGACGGTGGGCGCGGAGCGCAAGCTCCTCGCCCGCCTGGAAGGAGGGTGCGAGCTCGCCTTCGGCGCCTGGTGCGCGCACGAGTCCGGGTCCTCCGGGGGCGAGAGCGTGATGATCGCGATGGTGGAGCGGGACGGTGAGGTCCGCCGGGCGGTGGCGCGCGGCCCCGATCCGTCGAGCCTCGCGGAGGAGCTGTGGCGGATCCTCGCGTCCGCCCCGGCGGGGGCCGCCTCCGAAGAACGGTGGACGCGCCCGACCCCGTGACGCCGCTCGCCGGGCGCCGGATCCTCCTCACCCGGGACGAGGAGGACTGCGCGGCGTGGGCGGCGGAGCTCGAGGGCCTCGGGGCGGTTCCGTTGGTCTTCCCCTGCATCGTGTGCCGCGACATCGATACCCCGGAGCTGCGGGACCGGCTCGCCGCGGAGCTGCCTCGCGCCCGGTGGCTCGCGTTCACCTCGCGGCGCGGGGCAGCCTCGTTCGCGCGGCTCCGCGGCGGGCGGTCGCGGGGTGCGGCACCGGGTGGGGCACGAGGTGCCGCACCGGGCGTCGCACCGCCGGCCGCTCTCCCGGCCGGGGTGAGGGTCGCCGCGGTGGGCCCCGCGACCGCCCGCGCGGCCGTGGCCGCGCT
>JAJDXW010000168.1 GCA_022823045.1 Gammaproteobacteria bacterium | reverse complement strand
GGCGCGGCCCTCAACGAGGAGCACGGGCTCCTTCGCCATCTCGACCACGGCGGGTCGTGCCGGTATCGCACGCGGTTCTCGGTCGTCGCCGGGGGATCCGCGATTGCGGCCCTCGAGGCACGCATCGACGCGGTGCACCCGCAGCTCGGGGACGAGTTTCCGGAGGCGACCGGGATCGGTCAGAATCGCCCGGGGCAGGAAATCGAAACGACAGGAGAATCGCCATGAACGAAATGTCGAACCCGGGCTCGGTCCACACTCCGCTCGGAGCGTACTGCCATACCGCGAGGGTGCCGGCGGGAAGCGACTGGCTCGTCATCGCCGGTCAGGTAGGCATTGACGCCGGCGGGAACCTCGCGAGCGGTGCCCGTGAACAGGCCGCGCAGGCGTTCCGCAACATCGTCGAGTGCCTCGCCGCCAACGGCATGGACCGGGGTGACATCGTGAAGTTCCAGGTCTTCCTCACCGACCCGCGGTTCGTCGAGGACTACCGCGCCGCGCGCCGCGACGTCATCGGCGACGAGCACCGGCCGCCATCGACCCTGCTCATCGTCAAGGGCCTTGCCACCCCGGAGATCGTCGTCGAGATCGAGGCGTTTGCGGCGAAAGCTCCCTGAGCTTGCCGCCCCGGCCGGGCGCTCCTCGCCGGCGGCCTCACCAACGTCGAGAGGTGGGTATTTCTCGACGCGCCGGACCATCACGACTGGTTCGCGGGCCGGCGGCTGCCCCGACCCGGGTTCCACCGCTGGCAGGGCTGCGTCCGCATGCCGCTCGGGCGGAGCGAAGCCTTCGACGAACCGAGCCGCATGGTGCTCGGCGCGGGTCCCGAGTTCGCTTGGTGCGGCGGCTGCAAGCCTGGCTTCGTGCTTAATCAGGTACCGGAAAGGAATCGTGGCCGTGCCTTCCGTTAGACTGCGGCCCGAAAGACGACCCGATGAACCGAAGGAGTCTCCATGATTACTTCGATCACGCTCACGGATTTCAAGAATTTTGAAGCTGAGACGCTTCGCGTCGGACCGTTCACCGTAATCGTGGGCGCGAATGCGAGTGGAAAAAGCAATATCCGCGACGCCTTCCGATTTCTCCATGGCGTTGGCCGCGGTTACACGCTAGCGGAGACCATCGGAGGGAAGTATGGAGCCGGCGGTCAGACGGAGTGGGAGGCGATTCGGGGTGCTCCCAAGGAGATTAGCCGCCTGCAACAGGAGGCGGTCTATTTTGGATTCCTGCTTTCCGTCGATATCGAGAGGGATCAAGAAACCATATCCTACTCCATCGGCGTGAAGAGCGATGCCGAGGACTTCGGAGGGTTTCGTATGGTCCAAGAGTCTCTTCACAAGGGCGATACATTGATCTATACGAGTCATCCGGATGAAGCGGATCCGCTCGTTCAGGACGATCCTGTGCACCTGCTGCTTCGCATGGGGAAAGTTGGGGAACAACGGAAGCACGGCAGTCGACTTGCGGTTCGACCCAATCAGCCGGCCCTCACCCAGATTGGAGAGCACGGCTGGGTCCGGCGGGTGCACAAGGATGTCGTGGAATACGTCATCGAGATTCTCGGACAAATGCGGTTCCTGGATCTGGTGCCGGACCGGATGCGGCAGCCCGCCTTCCCGGGACAGACCATGCTCGGAGACAGCGGCCAGAATCTGCCGACCGTGCTCAGGAAGATCTGCGACGACAAGGAGCGGAAGGCCAACCTGATCGAGTGGACTCGAGAGCTTACTCCGATGGATGTTGCGGATTTCGAGTTCCCCCCCGACGAGGTTACGGGACTGGTCCACCTCGCCATCTCCGAAAGCGGAGGCAACAGACTCTCCGCGTACAGCATGTCGGACGGGACTTTGCGCTTCCTCGCCATGCTGGCCGCGTTGCTTTCCGGGGATGCCGTCGGGCTCTATTTCTTCGAAGAGCTGGACAACGGCATTCATCCATCACGGCTTCGCCTGCTGATCGAACTCTTTGAAACACAGACCGAAAAGGGCGGGACTCAGGTCGTCACCACCAGCCATTCTCCGGATTTGCTGTCCATTCTCGGCTCTGGTTCCTTCAATGACATGTCAGTCGTCTGCCGTCTGGAAGATTCGAGCGATGCCATTATTCGCCGGGTTTCCGAGCTCCCGAATGCGACAGAATTGCGCAAGACGCAGGGGTTGGGACGGCTCCATGCCTCCGGATGGATGGAGGATGCGTTGGCTTTTACCGAGGATCCTGACGGGGAGAACGGAATATGAATGTCCTCGTCATTCCGGAAGACTTCCGCAAGGATCAGTACATCCTGAAACCCCTTTTCGAACGTCTCTTCAGGTCTCTTGGAGGGAGGAGGGCGAGGGTACGAGTCTGCCAGGACCCCGCGCTCGGTGGCATCGGCGAAGCGCTAAAGTCGGAGCGTATTCTGGAAATCGTCAGTCGCTACGAGGGCATGACGGAGATTTTCATACTTTGTGTTGACCGGGACGGCGTCGCTACTCGCCGCCGCAGACTCGATAGACTCGAAAGGGAGTTCGGGAACGACCGAGTCTTTGTCGCGGAGAACGCGTGGGAGGAGTTGGAGACTTGGGTCCTGGCCGGAGTGGACCTTCCGCGGGATTGGAGTTGGGCGGACGTTCGCTCCGAGGTCCACGTCAAGGAACGGTACTTCGACGTTCTGGCGCGGAAACGCCGTGTCGCCGACGGTCCCGGCGGTGGCCGCAAGGCGTTGGGTGAGGAGGCTGCGCGCCGGATTCCGGCCATTCGTCAGAAGTGCCGCGAGGATTTCGATCATTTGGCTGGACGGCTCGGCGATTTCGCGATGCCGGGGGGGTGAGGTCTTCCGGCCGACTGGTGTGGTTGTCAGCCTCGAAGATCGGGGACCGAGTCGATGCGGCCAGTGAGCCCGAGGCCCTCGAGTGGTCCCGTCCGGTCAGGTGTAGTTGAGGCGGAGGCCGGGGCGCGGCCATTCGAACGAGACGAGCTGCCCGGTGCCGCTCAGGGTGGCCCACGCGGTACGAAGATCGGGACCGCCGAAGCACACATTGGTGGTGATGGGGTCGGGGAGGGGGACGTGCTCGACGGAGCTCCCGTCCGGCGCGGCGACGGTGATCCCGCCCCGGTGGAGGGTCGCGACGCACACGTTGCCCGCGCCGTCCACCGCCATCGAGTCGAACTCCACGTAGCCCCCCGGCGCCGCGACGAGCCGGCCCCGGCAAAGGGTCCCCGCCGCACGGTCGAGGCGCGCGACCCCGGGCTCGGGCAGCTCCCACGCCCAGATCCGTCCCGGGATCGTTTCCGCGACGTAGAGGGTGCCCCCGTCCGGCGAGAGCCCGATTCCGTTCGGGGTGAAGAGGCCCCGGATCACCTCGCGGCACTCGCTTCCGTCCGCCCTCGCGTAGTGCACGAACCCGCGGTCCATGTCGCCCGGCCGCATCTTGCCGAAGTCGGTGAACCACAAGCCGCCGTGCGCGTCGAAGACGATGTCGTTGGGGCCGCGAAGCGGCCCTCGATCCGACTCCCGGTAGAGCACCTCCACTTCGCCGGTATCGAGGTCGACGGCCTCGATCCATCCACCCCGGTATTCGGGTCCCTGCAGTCCCGGGACGGGCTGCCCGCCCCGCTCGTGCCACTCGAACCCGCCGTTGTTGCAGATGTAGCAGCGGCCGTCCGGGCCGAGGGCCATTCCGTTGGGGCCGCCGCCGGTCTCCGCGACCACCCCCACCGTGCCGTCCGGAAGCACCCGGGAGATGGTGCCGCGGGCGATCTCGACGACGAGCACCGAGCCGTCGGAGAGGGCGATCGGGCCCTCGGGAAACCTGAGGCCGGTGGCGACCACGGTGACTTCGGTCATGTTCCCGGCTCCTCCTCCCCGGCCCCGGCACCGGCGCCGCCGTCCGCGGGCGGCGGGTCGACGAGCTCGATCCCGACTTCCCGCCCCAACTCGCGCAGCGCCTCGTCGGGGTCCGTCACCTTGATGGTGAGCATCCCGAGCCGGGCCGCCGTCTTGAGGTTCGCGCCGATGTCGTCGAGGAACGCGGCTTCGCCCGGAAGGACGCCGAGCGCCTCGCAGGCTAGCTCGTAGATGCGCGGATCGGGCTTGCGAAGGCCGGTGCGGCACGACTCGATGAACGCGTCGAACTCGCTCTCGAGAGCCTCGCGCTCGAGGTCCTTCTCCTCCATCAACCAGTTGTTGGTGAGCGCGGCGGTCCTGATTCCGTGCGCGCGGAGCCGTCGGACCGCCTCCACCATCCGAGGCCGGACCACGACGTAGTCCGCCATCTCGAGCATCATCGCCGCCGTGGACACGGAGTAGCCGAGGTTCGCGATCTCCGAATCGAAGATCCGGCAGAACTCGTCGAGGAGCAGCTCCCCGCGCTCGAGGCGCTGCCATGCCCCGTCCGGGCGGGCCGCGTAGTTGCCGACGATGCCGGCGAAGAACCCTTCCGGAAGGTCGTTCCGGACCTCGTAGTCACGAATGAAGTCGAGCGGCGATTCCTGGATCACCCCTCCGACGTCGAAGATGACCGCCCTGATGTCCATGGATGTCCGATCGGATTCCTGGCTGTCCGGGTCCGTTGTCGCTGCCGCTCCGCGCCGGGCCGCCCGCTACCGGTTGCGGGCGAGCTCGCGCTTCGCGATCGCCTCCATGTGCACCTGGTCGGGGCCGTCCGCGAGGCGCAGGGTCCGGTTCGCGGCCCACCAGTGGGGGAGCAGGGTGTCCTGGCAGACTCCCATCCCCCCGTGGGCCTGGATCGCCCGGTCGAGCACCCGCTGGGTGACGTTCGGCGCTACCACCTTGATCTCCGCGATCTCGTTGCGCGCCTCCTTGTTGCCCACCTCGTCCATCTTGTGCGCCGCGTGGAGGGTGAGCAGCCGCGCCTGGTCGATCTCCATCCGGCTCTTCGCGATGTCCTCGCGCAGCGACCCCTTCTCGGCGAGGGTCGTGCCGAACGCGACCCGGCTCTTCGCGCGCTCGCACATGAGCTCGAGCGCGCGTTCCGCCACCCCGATGCAGCGCATGCAGTGATGGATGCGGCCCGGGCCGAGCCGGCCCTGGGCGATCTCGAAGCCGCGGCCCTCCCCGAGGAGGAGGTTCGAGGCGGGAACCCGCACATCTTCGAACTCGACTTCCCCGTGGCCGTGGGGGGCGTGATCGTAGCCGAACACGGATAGCAGCCGGACCACCTTCACCCCCGGCGTGTCCCGCGGCACGAGGATCATGGACTGCTGGCGGTGCCGGGGCGCCGAGGTATCGGTCTTGCCCATGAAGATGAGGATCCGGCAGCGGGGATCGCCGATCCCGGAGGTCCACCACTTGCGCCCGTTGGTGACGTACTCGCCGCCGTCCCGGGTGATGGTCGAGCAGATGTTGGTGGCGTCCGAGGAGGCGACGGCGGGCTCGGTCATCGCGAAGGAGGACCGGATCTCGCCCGCGAGAAGGGGATCGAGCCATTGGCGGCGGTGCTCGTCGGTGCCGTAGCGCACGATCACCTCCATGTTGCCGGTGTCCGGGGCGGAGCAGTTGAACGACTCCGGGGCCATCGGCGAGCGCCCCATCTGCTCGCACAGGTGGGCGTACTCGTAGTTGGTGAGGCCCGCGCCGAGCTCGCTCTCGGGCAGGAACAGGTTCCACAGGCCCCGTTCGCGCGCGAC
>JAJDXW010000117.1 GCA_022823045.1 Gammaproteobacteria bacterium | reverse complement strand
GGGCAGCCAAGCGCGCACGTCCGGCGCCAGCAGCAGCATCTGATCCGGCTCATAGGGGCGAAACGTCGTCGACATCCAACACCCTCCCTCTACTTCCGCCTGACAATTATCTCACCGGTTCCTGCGGCGCAGACTCCTAGCCCGCTTATCACACCAACTTCCTGCATGCACGGAAAATTCAAGATTTCTCCGTGAGATTCACTTGTCCGGAGACCTTTCCGAGGTTTCGAGACTCGCGGACGCCAATCTGCTCGCTGCGACACGGCGTAATCCGGTTCAAGCCGCGTCGACAGCGCGCAGGCAGTCGTGCCGCGGACGGCGCCTTTCATCGACGGCACTGCGGCTCTCGCGACGGTTCTCAAGAGCGCGTGCACGCGCACGCGCGAGGGAGACGAGCGGGTACGAGCCGAGTTCGATATTGTGATTGCGCCCCGCGATCCGTATCCTCTGCGCCCACGTTTTCGAGAGCCTGACCGCCTTCCATGCTCCAGGGAATACGCGACCGCGCGCACGGCTACATCGCGTGGATCATCGTGATCCTCATCTGCATCCCGTTCGCGCTGTGGGGGGTGCAGGAGTATCTCGGGCCTGATCCGAACGTGGCGGTGGCCGAGGTCGACGGGGAGGAGATCTCCCTGTTCGACTACCAGACCGCCCTGCAGGGGGTTCGGGCCTCTCTCAATCGTCAGTTCCCGGGGCAGGATGTCTCCCGCATGCTCGGCGACTCGTTCGTTCGCGCCCGGGCGATGGACGGCCTGGTCCGGGAACGGCTGGTCGCACGGGCGTCCTCCGATGCGGGGTTCGTGGTCTCGGACGAGCAGCTCGCGGGGGCGATCCGATCCGCTCCCGCCTTCCAGCGCGACGGCGCGTTCTCCCAGGAGGAGTACGAGTTCGCGCTCAGGCGCTCCGGCCAGAGCCCCGGGCGCTTCGAGACGGACACCCGCCGGCGGCTGCTGGAGGCGCAATGGCGCGACGCCCTCGTCCTGTCCGCGGCCGCGACGGAGCGCCGGTCGCGGCGTCTCGCCACCCTCGAATCGCAGACGCGGGCGTTCTCCCGGCTCGTGGTGCCGGCCGAGAGGTTCGCGGGCGTGGCGATCGACGAGGAGGCGGTCGCGAAGCGCTACGAGGAGCAGAAAAGCGCCTTCATGTCGCCCGAGGAGGCGAGGCTCCGGTACGTCGTGCTGTCGCGCGATGACCTTGCGGCCGAGATTGACGTCCCCGACGGGACCCTCGAGTCCTGGTACGAAGCGCGCAAGGCGGGCTACACCGCGCCGGAGCAGCGGCGCGTGCGCCACATCCTGATCGCGGATGACGAGGGTGGGGACGAAGCGCTCGCGCGCGCGGAGGACCTGCGGTCCCGAATCCTCGCCGGCGAGGCGTTCGAAGGCCTGGCGCGGGAGTTCTCCGACGATCCGGGCTCGGCGGAGTCGGGAGGCGATCTCGGCTTCGGCGGGCGCGGGATCTGGGTTCCCCCCTTCGAGCAGGCGGCGTTCTCCCTCGGCGTCGGAGAGCTGAGCGAACCGGTCCAGTCCGACTTCGGCTTCCACCTCATCCGGGTGGAGGACATTCGCGAGAGCCGCACCCGCGCTTTCGACGAGGTCAGGGAGGAGATCGAGTTCGAGTACCGTACCGAGCAGGCCGAGCAGCTCTACTTCGAGCAGGTGGAACGCCTCTCGAACCTCGCCTTCGAGCAGCCGGACAACCTCGCCGACGCGGCGGACGAGCTCGGGCTCACGGTCGAGGAGAGCGGCCATGTCTCGCGGCGCGGCGAGCCGGGCCACGAGGTGCTCGGAGATCCGGCGGTGATCACGGCCGCGTTCGACGAGGACGTGCTCGCCGGGAACAACAGCGAGCCGGTGGAGATCGAGGGCTATCGCACGGTGGTCGTGCGGGTGGACGACCTCCGGGAGCCCCGCCAGCTTACCCTGGACGACGTGCGGCCGGAGATCGTCGCGGCGCTCCAGGCGGAGCGGGCGACGGACGAGACCCGCGCGGCGGGAGTGGACCTCCTCGGCCGACTGCGGGGTGGAGAGGGACGCGAGGCGGTGGCCGGAAACCTCGCGTGGAGCGAGGAGCGCACCGTCGGGCGCGACGAAGCGGATCTGGAGCGCGCAGTGCGGGAGGTGTTGTTCAGCATGCCGCGCCCGGGCGCGGGTGCAGTGACCTTCGACGGTGTCGCCCTCCCGAACGGGGACTTCGTGATCCTCGCCCTCGACGAGGTCATCGAGAACGAGGTCGAGGCTGATGCGCTCGGCGAGTCGCGGCTCCGCCTCTCCCGGCAGAGCGGCCTCGATGCCCACGATTCGTTCGTCACCGCGCTCCGCGAGCGTGCCGAGGTTCGCGTCTTCGAGGACCGCATCGCGTCCGAGGACGAAGGGTACGGCCGCTGAGGTCCGCCGCTCAGCAGATGGCGTGCATCCGGCTCCCGGAGCGGAAGCGCTGGCGCAGGAACTTCATCTGGTCGGCGAGGATGCGCCGGTTCGACAGCACCAGGTACTCCGCCCGATTGGGCTCGAAGGGCACGGCGAGGATCGGCATGTCCGCCTCGTCCGGAGTGCGCGCCCCCTTCGCGTGATTGCACGTGCGGCAGGCGGTGACCACGTTCGCCCAGCGGTCCGTTCCGCCGCGCGAGAGGGGCAGGAGGTGATCGCGCGTCAGCAGGTGGGCGGGATACTCCCCGCCGCAGTACATGCACGTGAACGCGTCCCTGAGGAAGAGCTCCCGGTTCGAGAGCGGAGGGGTGCCGGAGCGATGGGCCCCCCGATGGCCCCGCACGGCGACGATCGAGCTCACCGTGATGCGGGACCGCTTTCCGCTCATCCGGTTGCGTCCGCCCCGGAAGGAGAACTCCGTCTCCCCGATCGACCACGCGATGCGGCCCCGTGCTCCGAGAGACACCGCCTCCTGCCAGCCGATCCAGCGCATGGGCTGGCCGGTCACTTCCAGGCGAAGGATCGGTGGAATACCGCTCACGGACTCTGCTCTGGGTTCGGACGCGCCGCGTATTCTCCTCGATTCGGGTCGCGGTGGAAACCGCCCGGTATCCGCGGGTGGGCAGCCGCCGCGCAGGCGGGCGCGGAAGCCGGCGCGGCGGGGCGTGTCGGAGGGGCCGCGGACCGGGGGAGTCCGGTCGCGCACCGGAACGTCAGAGACGAGGCGTTCCGATGACGTGGTAGCCCGCGTCCACGCGGGTGATCTCTCCGGTGATCCCCGACGCGAGATCGGAGCACAGGAACGCGGCCGCGTTGCCCACGTCGTCGATGGAGACGTTGCGCCGGAGCGGCGCGACCGCCTGCGCGTGATCGAGGAGCTTGCGGAAGCCCGAGATGCCGGAGGCGGCGAGGGTGCGGATGGGCCCCGCGGAGATCGCGTTCACCCGGATCCCTTCCGGCCCCAGATCCTCCGCAAGATAGCGCACGGTCGCCTCGAGGCTCGCCTTTGCCGGCCCCATCACGTTGTAGTTCGGGAACACCCGCTGCGAGCCGAGGTAAGTCAGGGTCAGCATCGCGCCGCCGTTCTCGCGCATGAGTCCCCGCCCTCCGGCCGCGAGCGCCGCGAAGCTGTACGCGCTCACGTCGTGGGCGACACGGAACGCTTCCCGGTCGAGCCCGGAAAGGAAGTCTCCGTCCAACGCCTCGCGCGGGGCGAACGCGATCGCGTGGACCAGGCCGTCGAGGGCCGGCCACGTGTTCCCGAGGCGGTGGAACAGGCCGTCGATGTCCCCGTCGGCGCTCACGTCGCAGCCGATGGTGAGCGTGGATCCGACCTCGGCGGCGAGCTTGCGCACCCGCTCGCCAAGGCGTTCGTTCTGGAAGGTGAAGGCGAGCTCCGCGCCCTCGCGGTGCATGGCCCTCGCCACGCCCCAGGCGATCGAGCGATTGCTCGCCACCCCGGTGACCAGGATCCGTTTGCCGGTGAGCAGTCCCACGGCGTGCGGCGAGCCGCGAGATTTCACCGATGTTCGTCGCATACTCGAAGAATTCTGCGAATTCTTCGAGATGGTCGCTCACCCGAAAAACTCGCCGAGTTTTTCGGGTCTGGGCGCCAAGATGCCGCGGTAGCGGGCCGCACGGACCGAAAGAGCGCATGCGCGCTGCTGAAGGCGCAGTTGACACTAGCGCTTGCGCGCTGACGAAGCGACTTGAGGGGGTACGGCTCGCTCCGCCAAGAGAATTGGCGTCCGCAGCAGAACATGGGTGAAATCTCGCGGCTAACCTTCACCCCGTACTCGGAGTTGTTGACCCGGATGAAGGACGTTCGAGCCCGGAGCGAGGTGGTTCCAGTCGCGAAGCGAGCTGACGGTGGTCCGGTACCGGCGGGCGATGATCCAGAGACTCTCCCCGGCACTCACGACATGCACGCCGCGCTCCGTCGCCGCCGCCGGCTTCGAGGATGCACGGCCGGACACGGGGACCATCAGGTCCCGGCCGGCGTGAATGAGATGCGAGTCCAGCCGGTTGGCCGCCATCAGGGTCTTCACGGAGATCCCGTGGGCCTGAGCGATCGCGCCGAGGGTGTCGCCTTCACGGACCCGGTAGCGCCGGCGCTCCTGCAGCCGCACCGGGCGGATCTGCGACAGCTCCCGGCCGAGACGGTCGGCGTGCTCGGCGCGAACCAGCACGCGATGCGGTCCGTTCGGCGCCGTCATGCCGCGCCGGAATCCGAGGTTGAGGACCGCGAGTTCCGCCGCGGGCAATCCCGCGCTCCGGGCCGCGCTCGCCAGGTTGACCTGCGACGGCGCCGCAACCTCGGTGAAGTACGGGCGCCAGGGGATCGTCTTCATCCGCACGTTGTGCAGACGCGGCATTGCGACGATCTCGGAGAGGACCAGCCAGCGCGCCATGTGGCTGCGCGTCTCCCTCGGAAGATAGCGTTCGATGGCGGCGTAGTGCGCCGTCTCGATCCGCAGTCCGGCTCGCCGGATAGCCCGTCGTACATTGCCCGGGCCGCAATTGTAGGCGGCGACGGCGAGCATCCAGTCGCCGTCGAACTCGTCGTGGAGAAAAGTGAGGTAGTCGAGCGCGGCCTCCGTCGCGGCGGGGGCGTCATGTCGTGCGTCGTACCACCAGGAACGCGAGAGCTTCAGATCGCGCGCGGTGCCGGGAAGGATTTGCCACAGACCGGCCGCGTTCCGGGACGAAACGGCCCTCGCGTCGTAGCCGCTCTCCACCGCCGGGAGCAGGGCGATCTCGCCCGGGAGCCCCCGGGCCGCGAGCTGCCGCGTCACGTGATAGAGCCAGGGGCTCGCGTTGCTCCCGATGGTGTCGAAGAACCGTTGGTTGCCGTGGTACCGACGGAGCTTGCGCCGGAACTCGCGAAGGGAGCTGACGTGCGACTGCACCGGCACCACCGTCATCAGGCGACGGATGCGCTCCCACGTGTCGCGGTCCTCACCCGGGCCGTAGGGATTCCGGAGGCGGCGGTCCGCCAGGGTTCCGTCCGTCCGCAGCTCCCGCAGCAACGCAACCGAGGCAGGCTGGCCGGGCGCTTCGCCGGAAACCCGCCCCGCAATCGAGTCTCCGGGCGCGGAGCCCCCGCCGGAAGGAGGTTCGGGGATGGCCCTCGGATGGGCGCGGCGATCCGCGGTCTGCCAATTGATGCACGACGTGGCCGACAGCATGACGACGAGCGCGGCGCACATGATGCGGGCTGGGTCCATGGAGGCGGATACGTTCAGCGTGAATTTCCCATCGTAGAAGTGTTGGCAGATCAAGTCAAACCATGTGTCGGTGGAGGTGCGACGGAAGGTCGCTCCGGGGAGCCGGATCCCGCTCACCCGCGGGCCTGCTCCACCGTCGCCGCGCCTCGATGCGATAGACTTCCGGCCGTCACCCGGCCCGGGGGGTTCGCGTGCAGCATCTTCCGAACGGCGGCAACGGCCTAGCCGACTGGCACCGGCGCGTGCCGGGGAGCCTCGTCCTCGACACCGAGAACCGATGTCTTATCCCCTTGATTGCCAACAAGTTTGGATATCACCTGCTGATTGTCGGTTCGCGCGACTACCTGCCCGTGCTCGGTGCCGTTCGCGTTCAGCATTGTACGTGGCTCAAGGTCCCGGGCGCACCCGCGCGGGGACCCGAGCCGGAGGCCGTCCTCCCCGCCGCCCGCTGTTCCGCGGTCCAGGGCAACCCCGGGGCGATGCCTGTCGCCTCGGATAGTATCGACATTGTAATTCTTCCACATATAATTGAATTTCAAAAAGATCCACATGCGGTTCTTCGAGAGGCCGAACGGGTTCTGGTGCCCGAGGGTCACTTGGTCGTGGCCGGATACAACGCGCTCGGGCTGATGGGGGCCTGGAACCTCCTCCACCGTCGCGGTGCTCCGTGGAACGGGCGCTTCTATACCGCCGGGCGAGTCAGGGACTGGCTCTCGGTCCTCGGCTTCGACACGGTGGCGAGCGAGGGCTGCTTCTTCCGTCCGCCGCTTCCGAGCCACCGGGTCCTCCGGCAGCTCCAGGTGTTCGAGACCGCCGGTCCGCGGTTCTGGCCGGGATTTTGCGGCACCTGGTTCCTCGTCGCGCGCAAGCGGACCGCCACCCTGACCCCCCTGCGGCCCGTCTGGCGCCGGCGGCGGAAGCGGATCCGGGAGGCCGGGCTCGCCGGCCCGGCGGCGATGACCGAGCGAGGACGGTACCCCGCGGAGGATGCGGCCTGACGCCTCCCTCCATGCGAGAGCCGGTCGAGATCTACACCGACGGGGCGAGCCGCGGCAATCCGGGCCCCGGGGGCTGGGCGGCGCTCCTGCTCTTTCGGGGCCGCGAACGGGAGATCGGCGGCCGCGAACCGTGGACCACCAACAACCGGATGGAGCTGCTCGCGGCCATCCACGGGCTCGAAGCGCTGCGCCGCCCGTGCCGGGTCCGGCTGGTCACCGACTCGACCTACGTGCGTGACGGGATCACTCGCTGGATCGCGGGGTGGAAGCGGCGGGGCTGGCGCACGGCGGGTGGGCAGCCGGTCAAGAACGTCGACCTCTGGCATCGGCTGGACGAGGCGGCGTCGGGGCACGATGTGGACTGGGTCTGGACGCGGGGCCACAGCGGGCATCCTGAGAACGAGCGGGTGGACCGGCGCGCGCGCGCGGAGGCGGCGGCGGTCGGAAGCGGGGCGTCGACCGACGGACGCGCCGCGGAGCGGGCCGGAAGCTCCGGCTGAACGATGGAGGCGGGGAGCACGATGCGCCGGATCGTCCTCGACACCGAGACGACGGGTCTCGAACCCGAGGAGGGCCACCGCGTGATCGAGGCGGCGGCGCTGGAGCTCGTGGACCGCCGGCTCACCGGCGCGGCGTTCCATCGCCACTTCAACCCCGAGCGCGAGATCGAGGCGGGGGCGGAGCGCGTTCACGGCATGTCGCACGCGGACCTCATGAACGAGCCGAGGTTCGCGGACCTCGCGGACGAGTTCCTCGCGTTCCTCGACGGGGCCGAGCTCATCATCCACAACGCCCCCTTCGACCTTGCCTTTCTCGACGCGGAGCTCGTGCGCTGCTCGCGCCCCCCCCTGAGCGGGCGCCACTCGGTTCTGGACACCCTCGAGCTCGCGCGGCGCCGGCATCCCGGCCAGCGCAACAACCTCGACGCGCTCTGCGCCCGCTACGGGGTGGACCACTCGCGCCGGACCGTGCACGGCGCGCGCCTCGACGCGGAGCTCCTCGCGGAGGTCTACCTCGCAATGACCGGCGGCCAGACCCGCATGGACCTCGCTCCCGCGGCGGTGCGAAGGCGGTACGTGCAGCGCGGGACAGGGCCCGCGCTCCGGGTGGTGCGGGCGTCTGCCGAGGAGCTCGCCCGTCACGAGGCGCGGCTCGACCAGCTCGATCGCGCGGCGGGAGGCACGTGCGTCTGGCGGCAGGCGGACGGGAGCGGCGCGGACGGGTAGCGCTCCCCGCGGGCACACAACGCACAGCAAGGCACTGGCCATTCCCGCCCGCTGCCGGTACGATCCGCGGGCGAGGCCGCCCTTGCGGACGGGCCTCCGGACCAGGCAGCAGGAGAGAGAGTCCATGAACCCATTGGACAGCATCTGGGGGACCATCATCGCGGGCGTCGTGATCGCGTTGATCCTCGCGGCCATTTTTCCCATCGGCTGAGTCGGCGTGGCGAGTCGGCCAGGCGCCGTCTCGAAAGCTGAGCCGCGTGTTCGGAATACCCAAGGGAGGTCGGCAAAGTGGATTCCCTATTCCTACTTTCCATTGAGCGGTGGATACACTTCCTGTCGGGAGTGACCTGGATCGGCCTGCTCTACTACTTCAACTTCGTCCAGGTTCCGGCCATCGCGGAGGCCAATGCCGATCAGGGGGGCCCCGGGCCGGCCGCCATCAACAAGTACGTCGCCCCGCGAGCCCTGCTGTGGTTCCGGTGGGCCGCGGTGGTCACCTGGGTCTCGGGCGCCCTGTATCTGATGAGCTCCTCGAAGTACGGTTTCGTCAATGCGTTCACGCTCGGCGCGACCATGGACGTGGCGCCGGCCCAGGTCCAGATCATCGGGGTCGGCGCGTGGCTCGGGACGATCATGCTCTTCAATGTCTGGGTGCTCATATGGCCCAACCAGAAGAAGGTGCTCGGCATCGTCTCGGCATCGGACGACGAGAAGAACCGGGCGCGCCGGACGGCGCTGCTCGCATCGCGCACGAACACGATGCTCTCGATTCCCATGCTCCTCTTCATGGGCGCGGCAGCCCACGGACTGCCTTTCTAGGCGAGTCCTTCGCGGCGGGGACGATCGGTCCCCGCCGACGTCCGGGGTCAGGGGCGCCGGCGCCGCGGTTCCGGCCGCGGCCCGCCCGCGCAGCCACGAGGGCCGATGCGCATCCTCCTCAGCAATGACGACGGTTACCGGGCGCCGGGGCTCCTGTGCCTGTGGCGGACCCTCTCGAATCGGTGGGAGGTGACGGTGGCCGCCCCCGACCGGGATCGTAGCGGCGCGAGCAACTCCCTCACCCTGCGCAACCCGCTCCGGGCGGAGCGGCGCGAGAACGGATTCATCGTGGTCGAGGGGACTCCGACCGACTGCGTGCACCTCGCGCTCACCGGGCTGCTCGACACGGAGCCGGACCTCGTGGTGTCCGGGATCAACGCGGGCGGGAACCTCGGCGACGACGTGCTCTACTCGGGGACGGTGGCGGCGGCGCTCGAAGGCCGCCATCTCGGCCTCCCGGCAATCGCGGTCTCCCTGGTGGGGCGTGATCCGCACCGCTACGAGACCGCGGCCGCGGTGGTGGAAAGGCTCCTCGGGGCGCTCTCCCATGGCTCCATCCCGCCGGGAACGGTCCTCAACGTGAACGTCCCGGACCTGCCCCTGGACCGCATCGAAGGGGTGAAGGTGACGCGGCTCGGTCACCGGCACCGCTCCCGTCCGGCGGTCCGCGACCGCGATCCGTCCGGCGAGTCCATCTACTGGTTCGGTGAAGCGGGCTCGGCCCGGGACAACGCTCCGGACACGGACTTCCATGCGGTGGAGGAGGGCTTCGTTTCCGTGACGCCCCTGCATGCCGACCTCACCCGGCACAGCTCCCTCGGTGCGATCTCGTCGTGGATCGGGAAACTCGGGTTCGACGCCGACTTCTGACCCGTCTTCTCGCCGGCGCCCTGGTGGTGCTGGTCGCCGGCGGCTGCGGTTTGGGGCCGTGGGGCGGCCGTACCTCCGCGCCCGAGGTGCGCGAGCCGAGGGCGGCGGCGAAGCGGCCGAGCGGCAAGCGGCCCGCCGTGCACGTGGTGCGCCGGGGGGAGAACCTTTCGTCCATTGCGTGGCGATACGGTCTCGACTACCGTTCCATTGCGCGCTGGAACCGCATCCGTTCTCCCTACGTCATCCATCCCGGGCAGAAGCTCGCGCTGCGCGGTGCCCCGACCTCGGGTTCGACCGGGCGGGCGCAGGGAAAGAAGGCAGGGGCCGGGGCCGGGGACGGCGCGAAGCGTCCCGCGGCCGCGGCCCCGGTGCCGGCCGGGGGCTGGACGTGGCCCGCCCGGGGGCAGCTCATTCGGGGCTTCGGCAAGGGCGACCGCGGAGGGATCGACATTGCCGGGCAGCGTGGGCAGCCGGTGGTGGCGGCGCGGGACGGACGGGTGGTCTATTCCGGGAGCGGCCTCGTCGGCTATGGGCGCCTCGTCATCGTCAAGCACGGCGAGCGGCTCCTTACCGCCTACGCCCACAACGATCGGGTGCTCGTCAAGGAAGGACAGACGGTTCGGGCGGGTCAGAAGATTGCCGAGATGGGGAGCACCGGCGCCGAGCGGGTGAAGCTGCACTTCGAGGTCCGGCGAGACGGAAAGCCGCTGAATCCGCTGAAATATCTCCCCCGACGGAGCTAGCCCGGTGGGGTCGGGCCGGGGCGGCGTGGGGACGGGCCGAATCAAGCTCCGGTTGCGTCCCCCGATCCGATGGGAAGGAGGCCCGCCACCACCTCGCGGCTCTCCGCCGCGAGCACGTTGAACGTCCGGCAGGCCGCTGCGGTGTCCATGACCTCGACGCCGAGGCCGGCCTCCACGAAGGGGACAAGGAGCTCCGGCGCCGGAAACGCCTGGCGGACGCCGGTTCCGAGGAGAACCACCTCGGGGTCGTGCGCGACGATCTGCCGGAGGTGTTCCTCGTCGAGATCGTCCGGGACCACCGGCGGCCAGGGAGTGACCGTGCCGTCCGCGCTGATGATGATGCCGTGGCGAACGATTCGCTCGCCGATCGCGAAGTACCCCGCCCCGTAGGAGGTGATCCGGGTCGCCCCGGCGTCCGCGTGCAGCTTCATCGTCGTTCCCCGGGGTCGGTCGTCCGGCCCGTATAATCCGCCGCTGGTCCCTCAGGGCAAGCTATCGCGCATGCGCATCATCCTACTCGGCGGTCCGGGCTCGGGCAAAGGCACGCAGGCCGGCTTCCTCACTCGACACTTCGGCATTCCCCAGGTCTCGAGCGGCGACATGCTCCGCGCGGCGGTGCGCGAAGGAACCGCGCTCGGACAAAAGGCCAAGGGGATCATGGATTCGGGCGCGCTCGTCCCGGACGATCTCATCGTCGCGATGGTCGGAGAGCGCCTCGACCGCCCCGACTGCTCGGAGGGCTTCGTGCTCGATGGATTCCCGCGCACCATCCCCCAGGCCGAAGCGCTGCGCGATGCGGGAGTGGTCATCGACACGGTGATCGAGATCGCGGTGGACGACGAGGAGATCGTGGTCCGAATGAGCGGGCGGCGTGTCCATCCCGCGTCCGGGCGGGTCTACCACGTGGCCCACAATCCCCCGCGCGTGGACGGGCGCGACGACGAGACGGGCGACGAGCTCATTCAGCGCGACGACGACCGGGAGGAGACGGTGCGTACCCGCCTTGCGGTCTACCGCGAACAGACCGAGCCTCTCGTCGAGTACTACCGGGGGCTCGCGGAGCGGGGCGAGCTTCACTACGCGCGAATCAAGGGCACGGGCGAGGTCGAGGAGGTCCGGTCGCGGGCCATCGAGGCGGTGCTCGCCGCCTGAGCCCGGGGGAAAGGAGCGCGCCGGGGGGACGCGCGGTGCGCGGCATGCGGGGCTGGCCCGAAAACCTCACCAGCTTTCTGCATACACGGAAAAATCCAAGATTTTTCCGTGAGATTCACTTGTCTGGAAACCTCTCCGAGGTTTCCGGACTTACGGACGCGGATCTGCTCGCTGTGACAAGGCGTACTCCCTCAAGCCGCTTTGACAGCGCGTAGCGCTAGTGTCGGCTACCTGCTGCGCTCCGCAGTCCCTGCTGCGCTCCGCAGTCCCTGCTTCGCTTGCAGGCCGGGCAATCTGTCCTTGGATTGCCCGCTCGCCGGGACGAAGCGCCACCGGCGCTTCGTCTGTCTCCGGCTCGCCCTTCAGCAGCGCGAAGCGCTCTTTCGGTCCGTGCGCCTTGTCACATCGGCATCTCCACGCCCTCGCGACGAAAGCTGGTGAGATTTTCGGGCCAGGGAGCGGGCCGAAGTCGATTGCGGCGATCGGTCGGTCGTGAAACAATGAATTGCCACCCGAGAGGCGACTCCCGTGATCGATCCAGACGGCTACCGGCCGGGCGTTGGCATGGTCGTGTCCAACCAGCGGCGCCAAGTTGTGTGGGCGCGACGGATCGGTCGAAGGGACGCGTGGCAGTTTCCGCAAGGTGGCATCCACCACGGTGAGTCGCCCGAGGAGGCGGTGTTCCGCGAGCTCCACGAGGAGCTCGGGCTCGGGCCGGAGTCCGTCGAGGTGCTGGGTGCGACGACCGGGTGGCTCCGCTACGACATTCCCCGGCAGTTCCTGCGCCGCGACCGGCACCCCGTGTGCATCGGGCAGAAGCAGCGCTGGTTCCTCCTCCGCCTGCTGTCGGACGACGGCGAGATCCGTATCGACGCCCACTCCAAGCCGGAGTTCGACCGCTGGCGGTGGGTGGAGTACTGGGACCCGGCCCGGGAGGTGGTGTTCTTCAAGCGTTTCGTCTACCGGCGCGCGCTCGCGGAGCTCGCACCCATCCTGGGCGTCGAGGCTCGGCCGAAGAGCGAGCGCCCGCCCTCGCGTCGCCGGACCGGGCCGCGCTGGCCGCGCGCGTCCCGCTCGAGCTGACTCCCACTCCCACCGGGTGCGGTCATGAAACACGAAGTCGAAGACGCGTCCTACGAGCCGGACTGGGATATTCCCCTCACCGTCACGGTGACCGCGGCCTCGGTCATCGATACCGTCTTCGCCACCGCGTTCTCGGTCCATACCGGAACGGAGTCCTGCATCAATTCCGATCTCGCGGTCGTCGACATCGTCGCCCCGGACGACAACGGCGGGAACTTCAGCCGCTACGTCGAGCAGGAGTACGCGGAGGATTCCGACCCCGAGGCGTTGTGGCACGATTGGACGGTGGAGCTGAAGATCGGCGCGACCTACGTCGTGGGGCACTGGTGGACGCGCGCGTCGGGGAGCCCCGCCGACTGGGAGTGGTGTGCAAAAGAGGCCGAGCAGGCGTTTCACCAGGCGGCCCTGTTCGTCGGCAAGCGGGTGCGGAAGGGCCTCGTCGTCGAGCATACCTCGTGGTCCTCGGAGCGCGGCCCTCGCGTCCATCACTGAACCGGACCCCGGCCGGGGAGAATGGGGTCAGAGTGGATTGTTCCGGCGCGGTGTCGGGAGCCGGCCGAGAAGTGGAAGGATCCACTATGGCCCCATTTTCGGAGCCCCGCCGCGAAGACGGCTTCAGCGGCGTGCGAGCTTCTCCCGCACTCCGTTGAGCATCGTCTCGACCAGCGCGGAGAGGTCGTATTCCGGCTTCCATCCCCAGTCCTCGCGGGCCACCGAGTCGTCCATGGAATCGGGCCAGGAATCGGCAATCGCCTGGCGGAAGTCGGGCTCGAAGTCACAGGTGAACCCATTGACCCGGTCGGCGACCGCCGCGGCCAGCTCGCCGGCCGTGAAGCTCACTGCCGAGACGTTGTAGCTGGTCCGCACCGTGATTCGTGACGAGTCCGCCGCCATGAGCTCCATCGTCGCCCGGATGGCGTCGTCCATGTACATCAGGGGCAGCACGGTGGACGCATCGACGAAACAGGTGTAGTGCCCCCGAGTGACGGCCGCGGTGAAAATCTCCACCGAGTAGTCGGTCGTTCCGCCTCCGGAGAACGCTTCGTAGCTCACGAGGCCCGGATAGCGCAGGCCGCGGACGTCGAGGCCGTACCTGGCCCAGTAGTAGTGGCACAGGTTCTCGCCCGCCACCTTGGTGACGCCGTACATCGTCGTCGGCTCGAGGACGGTGCGTTGCGGCGTATGGACCAGTGGAGTGGTGGGTCCGAACACGGCGATGGAGCTTGGCCAGAAGACCTGGCTCATCTCGAACTCGACGCCGAGGTCGAGGACGTTCTTGAGGCTGCCGAGGTTGACGTGCCAGGCCCGCTCGGGGTCCCTCTCGCCGTCGGCGGAGAGAAGCGTCGCGAGGTGGTAGATGGCGCCGATGTCGTAAGCGCGGACGAGCCCTCGCAGGGCGTCCTCGTCCGTGGCGTCGAGCGTCACGAACGGGCCCGCCTTCCGGAACGACTCCTCGGGCAGCGTCCGGTGCGCTGCCGCAATTACGTTCTCGGGACCGTACCGCCTGCGAAGGGCCGGGACCAGTTCCGTGCCGACCTGGCCCGCGGCCCCGGCCACGAGGATCTTTCGATTGCAGTTCGACATGCGCGGTCCCTTCTTGGGTTCCGGGGCGCCGAAACCACCGGAATGGACTCCGCCGGACTCGACCCCGTCGCCGACGCATCATACCCTCGTGGCGGCGCGGCGCTTTGGACTAACATTCCCCGCGGACCGGCCGTGGAGGCCGGTCGGCTCGAAGGAGCGGCATGCCTCGCCGGATGACACGGAATCGCTTTCGAGGACCAAGGAACGCCAGCATGACGCAACCAGACACGGCACCGAACCTGGACGGCGTTCGCCTCGGCACCTTCCGCTATCTGCGGCCTTCGGTGGAATCGTCGCTTTACCGGAACGGCAAGGTGTTGACCCGGCGCGACCGCGACGGGAGCGACAGCGGCCGGGTCGGCGTCGATCTTGAGGATCGCGAGATGGCAATCCTCGATGCCCGCGGGCTCGGTGCCTCCAATCGGCCGACCCTCGCCGCCAACGGATTCGAGCTGCTCGAGCGGCCGATGGAGGCCCGCGATCTCGACTTCCTCGATCATGAGGCGGTCGTGCGCGCCTACTATCCCGACTGCGCGCGGGTCGTCCGCGCCGCGACCGGCGCGGTCGCCGTCGCGGCCTTCGAACACAACGTCCGCTCCGCCACCGGGAAGTCGGGGAAGCTACGGATCGCCGGCGGTCAGGAGGTGCAGGGACCGGCGCATCTCGTGCATGGCGACTACACCCTGACGAGCGCTCCCCAGCGGCTGCGCGACCTGGCGCGCCTCCCGACCCTGAACGACACCTATCGCACGGCGCTCGCCGAGGGCGAGACGCTCTTCGACGCCGAGGCCGTCGAACGGGCGCTCGGGGGCGGGCGCTTCGCGATCGTCAACGTCTGGCGCAACATCGCCCCCGAACCGGTGGCGACCCGGCCGCTTGCCCTTTGCGACGCGGCGAGCGTGCGCCCGGAAGAGCTCGTCGTGTTCGAGATCCACTACGCGGATCGCGTCGGCGAAAACTACTTCGCGAAGCACGATGCGCGCCATCGCTGGGTCTACTGGTCCGCCATGACCCGCGACGAGGCGCTGCTCATCAAGCAGTGGGACTCGGCGGGCGAGCTGGCCCGCTCCCGGGGCGCGAAGGCAGATGCCGACGCCGGCGGCGGGCCCTGCACCTTCAGCTTCCACAGCGCCTTCGAGGACCCTGCGACGCCGCCCGGCGCGCCGGACCGCTGGAGCATCGAGGTGCGGTGCGCCGCGCTGTTCGGGTGACGCGGCCACCGGCTCCGGACCTCGTCGGGGGCGGCGGGCGGATCGCCATCTACAATCGTCGCGGTCGCGAAACCGACGCGGAGTCGAGATGCCGATCAGCGTGACCATGCAAAGCGAGCTCCCGACGAGGGACCCGGGATCGGCCCCGAAGACCTGTGAGGAACCGTTGACCGGTCCCGGGGTCTGGGAGCGGAACGACGTCTCGGAGGACGATTGGCGGATGCCGATTCCGCCCGACGCGCTCGCCGAGATCGAAGAACTCGGCCGGACCCTTCGCGCCCATCCGATGGAGACGAGCGCGCTCGACCCGCGGGACTACGCGCTTGCTGCGTGCCGCCGCTTCATGGCGAGGGTTTGCGAAGCGCTCGACGACGGGGTCGGTTTCGCCGTTCTCGACCGCCTCCCGACCGACACGTTCTCCAAGGACGAGCTGAAGAAGATCTACTGGCTCCTGAGCGGCATGATCGGCCGACCGGTTGCCCAGTCCTACGACGGACGGCTGCTCTACGACGTGCTGGACACCGGAGCAAGGATCGACACCCGCGTTCGCGGAGACCTCACCCGCCAGGAGCTCTCCTGGCATACGGACTACGGGTTCAACTTTCCACCGCCCCACATCGGGCTCCTGGTCCTCAGCACGGCGCGCGAGGGGGGAACCAGCAGCGTCGCGAGCATGCTTGCGATTCACAACGTGCTGCGCGACCGGCATCCGGCGTTGCTCCGGCGGCTCTACGAACCGTTCTGCTGGAACCGCCAGGGCGAGCACGCCGAAGGTGATGCGGTCGTCCACCGGTTTCCGGTGTTCTCCTACGATGGCCGGGAGGTAAGGGGCCGCTTCATCAAGTGGTTGCTCTACAAGGGCTATGAGCTGGTCGGCGAGCCCTTCGATCGAACCGGCCGGGACGCGATCGAGGCCATGTTCGACATCATGAGCGAGCCCGACCACCACGTATCGTTCTCCCTGGAAGCCGGTCAGATCCAGTATCTGAACAATTTTCGAATCGCCCACCGCCGCACCGAGTACGAGGACGCGACGCACGATCCCGAGGCTCGCCGGCACCTCGTGAGGATCTTCCTGCGCGACGAGGGCAGACGAAGCTTCATGGGATAGTCGCTTCCCGTCGCGTGCTCCCTGGTCGTCACCGGTCCCGGCGGTACGCCGGTTGCCGGATGCGGCCATGCCGCAGCGATTCTCGAGCGCGGGCGAGCCGTTTCCCCCGACGCCGGCGCGGTGCGCCGGCAAGGTCGTCCGCCACCTTCTTCTTGCGCCGGTACACGTAGACGCCGGAACCCGCGATCAGGGCGCAGCCGAGCAGCACCCAGATGTCGGGAAGGTGGTCGAACACGAGCCAACCGAGCGCAATCGCCATCGGCAGAGCGACATACTCGAACGGCGCGAGGGTGGCGGCGTCGCTGAGCCGGTAAGCCTGCGTCACGGAGTAGGCGATGAACGCCGAAAGGCCGCCCAGCAGCACGAACCAGAGCCAGTGTTCCAGGGTCGGCCAGGTCCAGGCGCGCAGCAGAAAGAGCGCCGATCTGCTCTCGATGCCCGCGGCGTAGCGACCGTCGCCCGCCACGAAGAAGAACAGGAGGCTGACCGCGACCAGGGTGATCTGGATGTAGATCGCCATGGCGGAAGCCGGCGCGCTTGCCCGGAGCCGCCGGGTCAGGATCTGCATCGCGGCATACGCAAGCGCCGCCACGACGGGAAGCAGCATGGTCAGCAGGTGGTCGAGGGAATGTCCGAGCTCGGCGCCTCCCGGCCGGAGCACCACCAGCACGCCGACGAATCCGACCGCGACCGCGGAGAAGCGGCGAATGCCCACCCTTTCCCCGAGGAAAGGGATGGAGAGAAGGGTGATGAAGAGCGGCGCGACGAAGAAGAGCGCGGTCGCGTCGGCGAGGGGGATTGCCGCGAGCGCCGCGAAGAACGCGATGTTCGCGACGACCATGCAGAGTCCGCGCGCGATGTGCGCTCCGGGGCGACGGGTGCGCAGGGCGCGGAGTCCGCCCTCGAACCGCAGCATGGCGAGGCTGAACAGAATCGCCACCACGGCGCGCACGAAGACGATTTCGTGGAGCGGATAGCGGTCCGAGAACTGCTTCAGGATTGCGTCGTTGACCGTGATGGTCATCATCCCTAGGCAGATGAACAGGATCCCGAGGCGAGGATTGTGCGCCGGTCGAAATCCCCTGCTTGACATCTCGGGCGAGCCCTTGCGAGTGCGGGCGGAGCGATTCCGCTCCGTATGGGCAAACCTAACGCAAGTCGGCCCCGGTGCGACAGGGCGGAACCCGCACGCCTCCATCGGTTCTCCCCGCGACCGGGGCGGTGCGCTCGTTGGCCGCTTGCCGCCGCGATTCCCGCCAAGGAGAATCGGGCCTGGCGCAATGGCGAGGAGGCCGGCAGATGGCGGTCATTCTGGGAAGCGGCGAACACCGTTACCGGGTCGTCGAGGACTGGGCGAAGCTGCCCGACGGGTGGGAGTTCCGCGATGTCGCCGCCGTGGCGGTGGACGGCAACGATCGGGTCTACGTGTTCAATCGGGGCGAGCACCCGATGATCGTCTTCGACCGCGAGGGCAATTTCCTCAGGTCCTGGGGCGAGGGAGAGTACCCTCGCGCCCACGGCATCCATCTCGGCCCGGACGAGACGCTCTACCTCACCGACGACGGCAGCCACACCGTCAGGCGCTGCACGCTCGAAGGCAAGGTGCTGATGACGCTCGGCGTGCCCGGCACCCCGGCGCCTTTCATGAGCAACGAGCCGTTCCACCGCTGCACCCACACCGCGCTCTCGCCCGACGGGCACCTGTTCGTCTCCGATGGCTACGGCAATGCCTGCGTCCACAAGTACTCGCCGGACGGGAAGCTCGTGAAGACCTGGGGCGAGAGCGGTTCCGGCCCCGGACAGTTCAACATCGTCCACAACATCACCGCCGATGACGACGGCTGGATCTACGTGGCCGACCGCGAGAACCACCGCGTCCAGGTCTTCGACACCGAGGGGCGCTACGAGACGCAGTGGAGCAACCTGCACCGGCCCTGCGGGCTCTTCATGCCGAGAGGCTCGTGTCCGCATTGCTTCATCGGCGAGCTCGGGCCCGGCATGGCCGTCAACCGCAACGCCCCGAATCTCGGCCCGCGGCTCTCCATCGTCACCCACGAGGGCGAGCTCGTCGCCCGGCTCGGCGGCGAGGATGGACCGGGGCAGGAGCCCGGCAAGTTCCTTGCCCCCCACGGCCTCACCGTGGACAGCCGGGGCGACATCTATGTCGGCGAGGTCTCCTATACGAGCTGGCCGTCGAGCTTCGGGGACCGGGAGCGCCCCCGCTATCTGCGGAGCCTCCAGAAGCTCGAGAAGCTCTGAGTCCCGCTGGGGGTCTCTCGACCGAAGGGGCGCGGGCGACGCGTTTCGGGGGCCGGGTCAGCCTCCGACGCCGTTCCCGGGGGTCGCGCGGACCCGCCGCTCGCTTCAGGTCGCGTAGCGGGTAAAGGCGACAGTGCTCGCCCGCGCGCGCCAATCCGTCTTCACGTTGACGAGGGCAACGCGTCCCTGGTCCACCTCGCCCTGCGCCCGCTCCAATGCGGGCCGAATCCCGGCCGGATCCTCCACGTGCTCGCCATGGCAACCGAGGGCCTGCGCGATCATGTCGTATCGGGTGTAGCCGAGGTCCCGGCCCGGCTTGTCGCGGTCAGGGTCCCCCGTCCACCCGCCGTTGAGACTCACCACGATGAGGAGGGGAACGTCGTGCCGCACCGCGGTGTCGAGCTCCATGACGTTCATCCCGAGCGACCCGTCCCCGTGCAGGGCAATGACCTGTGCGTCGGGCTTGGCGAGCTTCGCGCCGATGGCGCACGGCAGTCCGACCCCCATGGTGCCGAATACCCCCGAGTTGATGCGATGGCGCGCGGTATGCGTCGGGATCGCCTGGCGTCCGTAGTTGAGGATTTCCTGGCCGTCGACGACCAGGACCGCGTCGCGGTCCATGAACTCGCGGATCTCGGCGCACAGACGCAGCGGATGGATCGGGACATCGTCGTTCGAAAGCAACCGTTCGTGGTCGCCCGCCCGCCCCGCGTTCCGCCCCCCGAGTCGCTCGCGCCACGTCGCGTAGCGATCGGGGTCCCCCTTGCCGGTCGCGCACAGCGCCTCGAGCGCGGCGCGGACATCGCAGACCACCCCGAGGTCGAGACGAGGGCTCGTGTCGATCTCTCCGGGGTCGATGTCGATTCGGACGAACTGCGCGTCAGGATGAAAGCGCGGAGGGTCGCCGTGGGCGATGACGTAGTTCATGCGCGTCCCGAGCACGAGGACCAGGTCCGCTTCGCGGAAGGCGGTGGAGCGCGCGGTGAGGAAGCTCAACGGATGATCCTCGCGGATCACCCCTCGGCTCTGGGGCGTCGTGAAGAAGGGAACTCCGAAATGCTCGACGAAGGCCTCGAGGGCTGCTTCCGCCTCTGACCAGAGAATGCCTCCTCCCGAGACGACAATGGGCCGTTCCGCCGCCGCAAGCCGGCGAAGGATGTCCGCGACCGCTTCCGCCGAAGGACTCGGGCGGTGGCGATCCCTGCCGTTCGCCGGTCCCTTCCAGGGGATATCGTCCTCCTCGACCGGGGTGTAGAGCACATCTCCCGGAAGGTCGAGGTACACCGGCCCGGGCTTGCCCGACATGGCGCATTCGAACGCGCGATCGACGAACTCCGGGATCCGGCGTGGATCGTGCACCCGCTCGGCCCACTTCGTGGCGGGCTTCATCATCGCGAGCTGATCGATCTCCTGAAACGCGCCGCGCCCGAGCGCCCCAAGCGGGGCGGACCCCCCGAGCGCGACCACGGGGACGCAATCGGCCCAGGCATGGGCAACCCCGGTGATGAGGTTGGTGGTGCCGGGTCCGGACGCCGCCATGCAGACCCCCGGGCGGTTCCGGATGCGGGCCCACGCGTGGGCCATCATCGCCGCGGCCTGTTCGTGCCGCACGTCGATCCCGCGGATGCCTTCGGCCATGGTGGCGGTTTCCGCCGCCATCATCGGGCCGCCCATGAGGTAGAAGAAGCACTCGACGTCGTGGCGCTTGAGCGCCTTCGCGAGAATTTCCGAGCCAATGAGAGTCATTTCCAACGCGCCGCTCGAGACCGGGACCTTTATACATGACTCCACCGCCTTTCCGGGACCCCTCGGACCGGCGAAAGTCGGGCCGGAGCAGGGGCGGCGGCCGGGATGCAGGCCGATTGGGTAGTGATGCCGCCTTGCCGAGTGCTCCGCGTCCGCGAACCGGGAAGTCGGTGAGATCTCCGCCCTAGTCCACGTGCTTTCGACCCGGCACGCTCTCCGGGACGATCATGTCCCCGGCATGCATGATGTTCCAGAATGCATGGTCGGCGTGGTGGACAATCGTGTTCTCGAGGCTGCGCACGATGAGCTCTCCCTCCCCGGAGTGACCGGTCGCGCAATGCGCCACTTCCTCCGGCAAGCCGACCGTGAAGCAAAGGTGCGCGCCGTAGGCGGGGTGCCGCACTGACGGAAGCCCCGCCGCGCGCGGATTGGATTCCCAACGCTTTCGGTTCTCGGGATCGAACTCCCAGGGCTTGCCGACGTCGTGGCAAAGCGCGCCCGCAATGACGATGTCGCGGTCAACCTCGAGCTCGGGGAAGCTCGCCGTGAGCTCGTCTGCCATCCCCATGGCGAGGCGGGCGACGCCACGCAGGTGGTCGACCTGGTTGCCGCGCTTCAGGGTCATCACGCCGGGATTTCCCGACGGCGCGATTTCGCCGATCGAAGTGAAGCTGCTCCGGGCGATCGCGAGCGCCCATACCTCGATCACCTTCTCCCGGAGGTCCGGGTCCCGAATCTCCTCGACTTCTCGAAGCTCACCTCGAACCTTCGCGCGCAGCGCATCCGTAACTTGCGGGTCCCGTGCCATCGCGTGTTCCTCCCTCATCGCCGGTTCCGGCGGCGTGCCGGCTGCTCGCCGCGGTTCGATCGTACAGATTCGCAGGCCTTGTCGGGCCGCTTCGCGCGCCGCTCGCGAAGCCGTCGTGGATGTGCTCGGCCCGTTCGACGCGGTCCGGGAGCCCGACGTCATCGCTCGCACGTCCCCGTGCGATCACCCCAACGGCCGAGATCTAATTCGGGGAGTTGACGTAGCGGACCTCGCGGGCCATGCCGCTCGCCATGTGATAGAGGTTGTGGCAGTGGAAAAACCAGCGCCCCGGATTGTTGGCGTAGAACTCGATCGCGCGGGTCGACCTTGGCGGCACCGAAAGCGTGTCCTTGCGCGGCGCCCGTTCCTCGTCGCCCCCCAAGACCCGAAACACGTGACCGTGCAGATGCATCGGGTGATACATCGGCGTCGGGTTGGTCAGGGTGACGCGCACCACCTCGCCATGGCCCACCTCGATCGGCACATTCCTGGCATCCGGCGGCGCGAAGAGCTCCGGATAGGCGACATCGTTCATCAACCAGACGTATTTCGCCATGTTGCCGCTCAAGCGCAGGTCGATGCTGCGTTCCGGCCCCTTGGGAAAACGGCTGTCGTCGCTCGCCCGCAACTGCTCGAACGAAAGGTGGCGCCCTTCGAACCTGGGCGGGCCGAACTTGGGCGGGGCCGGGGCGTCGTGGGTGTGGATCAGACCCTCCACCCACTTGTTGTCGCCCAGCGCGGCGGCATGGAGGGGGTAGTTTCCGGACTCCGGTATGGTTACCAGCAGATCGTAGCGCTCGGCGGTGCCGATCATCAGGTTGTCGACCTCGACGGGCTCGACGTCCTCACCGTCGGAGGCAATCACGGTCAAGGGCAGGCCGGGAATTGCGAAACGGAAGAAGCTGGAAGCGGAGGCGTTGATGATCCTGAGCCGGAGCCGTTGGCGGGGCCTGACCGCATACTTCCAGGGCGACGTATTGGAGCGGCCGTTGAGCAGATAGCCGGCATAGGGCACGTCGGTCGCGAATCCGCTTTCGCCTGGCAGGACAAACGGCTTGTCGGCCTCGAAGTCGATGCTGCCGTCTCGGAGTCCGGGAATGATCGTGTTGGGGTCGCCGTTGTAGACATCGCCAAGCAGCAGCGTCACGTCGTGATCGTAGCCGCGAGCCTCGGCCGGATCCTCGATGACCAGGGGACCGGCGAGACCCTGCTGCTCCTGCAGCTCGTAATGCGAGTGATACCAATAGGTGCCGGCCTGAACCAGCGGAAACTGGTAGAGCATCAGCTCTCCGGGTTCGATGGGCGCCTGCGTCACACCCGGCACGCCGTCTTGCAGATTCGGTGGGATCAGTCCATGCCAGTGGATTGATGTCGGCTCGGTCAACCGGTTTCGGACCATCACTCGAAAGACATCGCTCTTTCGATAGCGGATCTCGGTCCCCGGCCACTGGCCGCCGGCCAGAATTGCCGTGATCGGCATGCCGAAGGGCGAGGCCGTCTCCTCGACGATATCGAGCGAGAAGTCAGCCGTCGCCGGGATGACGGTTCCGGAATGGGGCGTTGCCTTCCCCGGCTGAGGTGCCGCCCGCACGCGAGCGCCCGCAGCGCCCAGTCCGGCAGCGAGCATCCCTGTCGATACGGTCTTCAGAAACGTGCGGCGCCCGTGATTCTGCCCCATTGCTCCCTCGTCCTCACAACCGGAACAAGCTCCCGTGCGGCCAGCCTGGCTCAACGTGCCACCCTTCAGACACGTCAGCAGAGGAACAGCGTGGCGGCTCGATCCGGTTCCATGGTCCCTGTTGTCGCCGGTATCCCGGTCGCGCCCGGAGCGCTCAGCTCGCGAGGCGACCGGGCTCAGGTCCGCCGCGGCGGTTCATCGGCCTTGCGCTTCCTTCACCCGATACATCTCGTTGTGCGGATGGGCGTTGGACCGGAAGCCGAATCAGCGCCGAATGACGGATCGACACCCCGCAAGCAGGGTCGACCCGGATTCGTGTGCGTCGGACGAAATTCGCCGATTCAAGAGCGATGCCAAAGGTGGCATCGTGGTTCACAAACGGCCATTTTTGTCATATAAAACAAATAATTATTGGAAATGATGGTGGAGGCGGCGGGAATCGAACCCGCGTCCGCTGGCGCTCCGCCGTCGGCTCTACATGCTTAGCCTCGTCTACCCGTTTGACCGTTCGCCCCCCGACGGGCAGGGTTGCGACCGGCGAGCCCGCTGAGCTTTAGCGACTCCGGACGCGGGCGGTCCGTCCTCGCGAGCTTGTGTTGTGTGACTCCTCTATCCGAACGCACAAGCACGTGCCGGGAAGGAGCTGGGGCTAGGCCGCCAGAGCGTAGTTGTCGTCGTTGGCAACTATTGAGGTTTGCAACTGGATTTACGAGGTATGTTGCGCCTCGGCATGCACCTCGAGCTTCACCACCCGCGTCGAAGCCAAGTCGCCCCCACGGGAGCGCGCATTGTACACCACCGGCGCCGTCCGCCACCGCGGAGGGCTTCGGTCCCTCGGCGGCATGCGCCGCGGCGCTTCGTCGCGGCTGTCCGGTCACCTCCGCCGTGCTCAGCGGGACTTCATCAGCCGTTCGCGCTCGCGCTGCCAGTCACGGTCCCGGTCGGAGGCCCGCTTGTCGGCGCGGCGCTTGCCCTTGGCGGTGGCGATGGCGAGCTTCGCCCGGCCGCGGGTCCAGTGCAGGTCAAGGGGCACCACGGTGTAGCCGTCGCGTTGCACCGCGCCCGCGAGGCGATCGATCTCGCGCCGGTGGAGAAGCAGCCGGCGGGGGCGTACGGGATCGGGCTCGACGTGGGTCGATGCCGAGGGGAGGGGGGAGATGTGGGCGCCCTGCAGGAAGGCTTCGCCCTCGCGGAATGCCACGTAACCCTCGCTCAACTGGGCGCGTCCGCTCCGCAGGCTCTTGACCTCCCATCCCTCGAGCGCGATGCCTGCCTCGAGTCGATCCTCGAGCCGGTAGTCGAAGCGTGCGCGGCGGTTCGCCGCGATCACGTTTCCTCCCGACCCCTTCTTCTTCTTGCGGGCCATTGCGGTGTCTGTCCCCCGTCGACCGACGCCTATCGCCGGCCGCCGGCCGCCTGTCGCCCGGGGGACTCCGGCGAGCCCCTCGCTATACTTCCGCCCATGGAACGGATCGAGCGAGCGGCGGTCGTGCCGGCGAGCCGGGAGGCGACCTTCGCCCTCGTCGCGGACGTCGCCTCGTATCCCGAGTTCGTTCCCCTGTGCCGCGCGGCCGAGGTGCGGCCCCTCGGCGAGGGAATGGTCGAGGCGAGTCTTCGCATGGTCCGGGGTCCCATCCGGTTCTGGCTCACGACGCGCAACCGGGAGGTGGCGCCGAGCCGGATCGAGCTGCACCTCGTCAAGGGTCCCTTCGGCCGTCTGAACGGCCGCTGGTCGTTCGAGGATGCGGCGGGTGGCGGCACGCGGGTGTCCCTGAGTCTCGAGTTCGAAGGTGCGAGCCGGCTCCTCGGCCGGCTGGCCGCGCCGTTCCTGGACGAGCTCGCCGATTCCATGGTCATGGCGTTCACCCGCAGGGCCGAGCGGCTCATCCGTACACCGCGGAGCCGCTAGCCTCCGCGGGAGCCGGCCTCCGCGCCGATCCCCGACACGTCAATCGCTCCGTCCCGTCTCGCGCCGCCCGGCCCGGCCCGGTTACTGCTCGCGTTTCACTTTCCGGAGCGCGCGCCGAACCAACCCCTTCTCGGGCGGGCGCGGGGGCACGCGGATTACCTTGGCCGCCTCCGGTTCGAGCTCGATGGCGTCGGCCGGCAGGAGGTCCCCCTCGATCCGGACCAGCCGGTCATCCTCGAAGTGAAGGGCGATGCGCCGCCACTCCGAGGGCTCGCCTCCCGGTGCGTACGAGAACAGGTACTCCCACCGGTCGGCGTGAAAGACGTCGTCGATGGCCGGGGTGCCGAGAAGGTGAAGCACCTTGCTCCGGGTCATGCCGGGCTCGAGCCGGGCGAGCGCCGCGTCGTCGAGGGCATTGCCCTGGCGGATGTCGACTCGATAGAGCCCCGGCACCGGGACCTCGGGAAGCTTCCCGCAGCCCGCCGCGAGCACCGCGATTGCGCCCGCCAGTGCGGTGGCGAACCGTCCCGAGGCGAACGGCCCCCAAGCGTGGCGCTCGGACCCGCGGCTTCCGGCCCCGCCGGTCACCCGGCCGTCTCCCCTTGCCGCGCGGACTCGAGCATTTCGCGGGCATGCGCCCGTGAGCGAGCGGTCACGCTCGTGCCCGCGAGCATCCGCGCAATCTCCTCGGTTCGTTCCTCGCCCGTCACCGTCCGCACTCGCACGCTCGTCATCGATCCGTTCGCTCCCTTCGAGACGGTGAGGTGGCCCTGAGCCTGCGAAGCGACCTGAGGGAGATGCGTCACGCACAGCACCTGGCAGCTCTCGGCCAGATGGCGCAGGTGCCGCCCGACCAGCTCCGCGACCCGGCCTCCGACGCCGCTGTCGATCTCGTCGAGCACCATCACCGGAAGCCCTCCACGCGTTGCGACAAGAATACCAAGGCTCACCCGCGACTGCTCTCCGCCCGAGGCGGTCTGCGCGAGCGGGGTCGGCGGGTGGCCGGGATTGGTGCGGATCCGGAACTCGACCTCGTCGATCCCGGAGGCCCGCTCCTCCCGGGCCCGGTTCATCGCTACCGAGAACGCACCGCCGTCGATCCCGAGCTCGCGCATGCGAAGCGTCACCTCGTCGGCGAGGCGCCGGGCAGCGGAGCTCCGGCCCTCGCTGAGACGTTCGGCCACCTTCCGGTAGTCGGTCCGGACGGCGGCGCGCCGGTCCTGAAGCTCCCGGACCCGCGCCTCGCCGGTCTCGAGTCCCTCCAGCTCGCCGCGAAGAGCGGCGAGGCGGCCGGGCAGCTCGTCCGGCGATACCCGGTGCTTGCGCCCGGCGTCGTGGAGGGAGGCGAGCCGGTTCTCGACGGAGGCAATGCGGGCCGGGTCGGTGTCGATGCCGCGGGCGAGCGCGCGCACCGCCACGCTCGCCTCCGTCACGTGCACGAGCGCGGTCTCGAGCAGCTCGTGAGCGCTCGCCGTCGTCCCCGGCGCGTGCCGTTCGATGTCGGCGAGCCGGGTGAGGGCGCGGTGCACGGCCGAGCCGGCGGCGCTTTCCCCGCCCGAGAGGGCGTGCTCGATCTCGTCGGCCGCGCTCCGGATCTCGACGGCGTGGGAGAGGCGGCGCAGCTCCGCGGCAAGCTCGGCCGCCTCACCCGCCTTCGCGTCGAGCGCGTCCAGCTCGGCGCAATGAAAGGCGAGATAGTCGATGCGCCGCTCCCGCTCGCCGCCCCCGACGGCCCGGGCGGCCTCGAGCTCGGCGTCGATCGCGTCGAGGCGCCGGTGCAACTCCGCGACCCGGGCGACGAGCTCCGCGTGTCCGGCCGCCGCGTCGAGGACCCGAAGCTGTTGGGCCGGCCGAAGGAGGGCGTGGTGCGAGTGCTGGCCCTGCAGGTCCACCAGGCGGGAGCCGAGGTCCCGCAGGGTCCGGGCCGATACCGGGGAATCGTTGATCCAGGCGCGCGAGCGCCCATCCGGGGTGATCCGGCGCCGGAGGATCGTCTCTCCGCCATCCTCGAGCCCGAGCTCCCGGCCGAGCTCTGCCACCTCGTCGACGCCCGCCGCATCGAAGGTGGCCGCGACCTCGGCCCGCTCCGCGCCCGGACGCACCATCGTGCCGCTCGCGCGGCCGCCGAGCGCGAAGCCGAGCGCATCGACGAGGATGGATTTTCCCGCGCCGGTCTCCCCGGTGAGAACGGTCAACCCGGCGCCGAGCTCCACATCGAGCCGGTGGATGATCGTGAAGTCGCGGACGGCGAGGTGGATGAGCACGGGCCAACGCCGGATGGCGGGCGGGCGAGGCTAGCATGAGCCCGCCCCCTCGCCAACTCGGAGCGTTCGGGAGGTGCGGGGCCCGCGCCGGCCGGCCGATACGACGGGGAGTGTGCCGTCGCGGCGTGCGTCCCGAAGGCCGGTGGGCGCCCCGGCGACGGGTTTGGCGGTACGGTGGACGGGTGCTAAATTCGAAGGACGAAACCCGGGTCGGATCGCGAATGGCTCGAAGCGGGCGGGCGGGCGTGCTTGGTGAACGCGCCCAGAAGCTGTTGAAGCACCTGGTGGAGCAATACATCCGGGACGGCCAGCCGGTCGGGTCTCGCACGCTGTCGCGCGGCTCCAGTCTCGAGCTGAGTCCCGCGACCATCCGCAACGTGATGGCCGACCTCGAGGAGATGGGTCTCATCCGTTCTCCCCACACCTCGGCGGGCCGGGTCCCCACCGCCCAGGGGTACCGGGTCTTCGTGGACGATCTTCTTGCGGTGAAGCCGCTCGGCTCGAGCGAGGTGCGCCGGCTCGCCGGCGATCTCGAGGTGGAGGTCCGCGCCGCGCCCGGACCGCAGGAGGTGGTCGAGGCGGCGTCGCGGATGCTGAGCGAGTTCACCCGCTTCGTCGGCGTGGTGACGGTCCCCCGCAAGAGCCACGAGCATCTGCGCCACGTGGAGTTCCTTCCCTTGTCGGGGAACCGGGTGCTGGTGGTGCTCGTGCTGAATCAGCAGGAGGTCCAGAATCGCATCATCGTGACCGACCGGCCGTACTCCGCGAGCGAGCTCGTGCAGGCCGCGAACTACCTGAACACCCACTATGCGGGCCGCGACCTCGACGAGGTGCGGCGCGAGATCCTCCAGGATCTGCGGTACGCCCGCGACCGGCTGAACGAAATGACGGCGAGCGTCGTCGAGATGGCCGAGAAGGGACTTCGCGTCGAGGACTCCGCCGGCGACTACGTGGTCCGCGGCCATACCAACCTGATGGACCAGGGCGAGCCGGAGGACATCGAACGGCTGCGTCAGCTCTTCGACGCGTTTGCCGAGAAGCGCATGCTCCTTCACCTCCTGGACCGCTCCCAGGGCGCGGAAGGGGTCCAGCTCTTCATCGGCGACGAATCGGGCTACGACGTGCTGGATCGGTACAGTGTGGTCACCTCGCGCTACGAGGTGGACAGCGAGGTGGTGGGGGTGCTCGGAGTCATCGGGCCGACCCGCATGGCCTACGAGCGGATCATCCCGGTCGTCGACATTACCGCCCGCCTGCTCGGAGCGGCCTTGAACCAGCGCCAATAGCGCCCCATGTGCCGAGTGAACCCGGGGCGTTTCGTCCGCTCCCCGGTGCGAGTCCATCGCGGAGGATCCATTGGTGAACGAAGATCGCCGGGCGGCGGACGGCGGATCCGCCGGCACCGCTCCTTCTCCTCCGGCCGGCGAGGCGCCGGAGGCGCGCCGGGCGGCGGCCGGTGACGGCCCTGCGGAAGACGGGGGCATGACCGGGGGGCGGGAGACCGAGGCCGCGGCCGAGGGGACCGGGACGGAGGCCGAGACCGAGGATGGGGCCGGCCGGGCCGCCGCCGGGACGGAGCCGGAGGGCGCCGCCGACGCCACCGGCGCCGACGCTGCTGCGGACGAGCCCGGTCCCCCGGCGGAGGAAGAAGGCGGCGAGGCGCCCGCCGGCGAGCCGGAGGAGGCCCCCGACACCGTCGAGTCCCTTCTTGCCCGGCTCGATGCGGCCCGCGAGGAGGCCGAGCGCGAGCGCGATGCGGCGCTCCGTGCCCGGGCGGAGGTCGAGAACGTCCGCCGGCGCGCGACCCGCGACGTGGAGCAGGCTCACCGCTTCGGCGTCGAGGGCCTGGTCCGCGAGCTGCTGCCGATGCGCGACAGCCTCGAGCTCGGCATCGGGGCGGCGCGCGAGGAGGGAAGCACCGTCGAGGCCCTCGCGGAGGGGACGGAGATGACCCTTCGCATGCTGACCGCGGCGCTCGAGAAGTTCGGGGCGGTCGAGGTCGACCCGGCCGGCGAGGACTTCGACCCCCGGTACCACGAGGCCATGTCGATGCAGGAGGCCGAGGGCGTGGCGTCCGGCAAGGTGATCCAGGTCTTCCAGAAGGGCTGCCTGCTGCACGGACGCGTGGTGCGTCCGGCCATGGTCATCGTTTCCCGGTAGCCGGGCCGGGCGCCCGCTCGACCACGCGGCGCGGCGCACGTTCACCCACGCGGCACGGCACCCGGGCGGCCGGGCCGGCCCGGGCCGGCCGGGGCCGAATCCGCGTCGTCGGCCGTCGCCCTCGTTCCGGTTGAATTCGGCCGGCCACGCCGCATATTGACGTTCACGACCATTCATTGCATTCGCGGAGCATCCGGCAATGGCAAGGACCATCGGAATCGACCTCGGAACCACGAACTCTTGCGTCTCGGTCATGGAGGGGACCAGCCCTCGCGTCATCGAGAACAGCGAGGGCGATCGGACCACTCCTTCCATCGTCGCGTTCGGTTCCGATTCGGACGTGCTGGTCGGCCAGTCGGCGAAGCGCCAGGCGGTGACGAACCCCAGCAACACCCTGTTCGCGGTGAAGCGGCTCATCGGCCGCCGGATCACCGACGACGTGGTGCAGCGCGACATCGAGATGGTCCCGTACCGGATCGTCAAGGCGGACAGCAACGACGATGCCTGGGTGGAGGCCGACGGACGCAAGATGTCTCCGCCCGAGATCTCCGCGCGCGTGCTCATGAAGATGAAGAAGACGGCGGAGGACTATCTCGGGGAGGAGGTCGAGGAGGCGGTCATCACCGTTCCCGCATACTTCAACGACTCCCAGCGCCAGGCGACGAAGGACGCGGGCCGGATCGCGGGTCTCGAGGTACGGCGCATCATCAACGAGCCGACCGCCGCCGCGCTGGCCTACGGGATGGACAAGAAGCGAGGGGACGTCCGAATCGCGGTCTACGACCTCGGCGGCGGCACCTTCGACATCTCGATCATCGAGATCGCGGAGGTGGAGGGCGAGCACCAGTTCGAGGTGCTCTCCACCAACGGCGACACCTTCCTCGGGGGCGAAGACTTCGATCTCCGGATCATGGACTATCTCGCCGACGAGTTCCGGAAGTCGTCCGGAATCGATCTGCACAGCGACCCGCTCGCCCTGCAGCGGCTGAAGGAGGCGGCGGAGAAGACCAAGATCGAGCTGTCCTCCAGCCAGCAGACCGAGGTCAATCTGCCCTACATCACCGCCGATGCGAGCGGGCCGAAGCATCTCAACATCCGCCTGACCCGGGCCAAGCTCGAGGCCCTGGTGGAGGACCTCATCGCCCGCACGATCAAGCCCTGCGAGACCGCGCTCAAGGACGCGAAGCTCAACGCGGCCGAGATCTCGGACGTGATCCTGGTTGGCGGCCAGACCCGCATGCCGAAGGTGCAGGAGGTCGTGCAGGGCACCTTCGGGCGCGAGCCGCGCCGGGACGTGAATCCGGACGAGGCGGTCGCGATGGGGGCCGCGATCCAGGCGGGAGTGCTCGCGGGAGACGTCAAGGACGTCCTCCTTCTCGACGTCACCCCCCTGTCGCTCGGGATCGAGACCCTCGGCGGGGTGATGACGAAGCTCATCGAGAAGAACACCACCATTCCGACGAAGGCGCAGCAGGTGTTCTCGACGGCCGAGAACCACCAGACCGCGGTCACCGTGAACGTGCTCCAGGGCGAGCGCGAGCGGGCCCAGGACAACAAGCTCCTCGGCCGCTTCGACCTCGCTGACATCCCACCTGCGCCCCGCGGCATTCCCCAGATCGAGGTGACCTTCGACATCGACGCGAACGGGATCCTCAATGTCTCCGCCAAGGACAAGGCGACCCAGCGCGAGCAGTCGATCGTCATCCGCGCCTCGAGCGGGCTTTCCGACGAGGAGATCGAGCGCATGGTGAAGGACGCGGAGGCCCACGCGGAGGAGGACCGGAAGTTCCGCGAGCTGGTCGATGCCCGCAACCAGGCCGACGCCCTCATCCATGCCGCCGAGAAGTCGCTCGCCGACCTCGGCGACGAGGTCGAGGAGGACGAGCGCAAGTCCGTCGAGGAGGCGATCGCGTCGCTGAAGCAGGCGGTCGAGGGCGATGACCGGGAAGCGATCGACGCCGGTGTCGCCACCCTCACCGAGCGTTCGGGCAAGCTCGCGGAACGGGCCTATCGCAAGGCCCAGGCCGAGGAGGGACCGGGACAGGCGGCTTCCGACGGGGGAAGGGGTGCGTCCGAGGCGGATGACGTGGTCGACGCGGAGTTCGAGGAAGTCGGCGACGACAAGAAGTAACCAGTTGTATTCGCGGGCGAGATTGGACCTGCCGGGGCCGGCGATCCGGCCCTCCGGCGGGCGCTTCCGGCCGCGTCGGCGGGCCGGCGCGGACCCGCGCTGAGGCAGGCGGGCACCGGGCATGGCCAAACGCGACTACTACGAGGTGCTCGGGGTCGAGCGCGGCGCCGGGGAGGACGCGCTGAAGAAGTCCTACCGCCGCCTCGCGATGAAGTACCACCCGGACCGCAACCCCGACGACACCCGGGCCGAGGAGAGCTTCAAGGAGGCCAAGGAGGCGTACGAGGTCCTCTCCGATCCGCAGAAGCGGGCCGCCTACGACCAGTTCGGGCACGACGGGCTCAACGCCGACGCCTTCGGCGGCGCCGGCTTCGGCGGCGGTTTCCGCGACATCTTCGACGACGTCTTCGGGGACATCTTCGGCGCGCGCGGCGGCGGCGGGGCGCGCGCGTACCGCGGGGCGGACCTGCGCTATCCCCTGGAGCTCGACCTCGAGCGGGCGGTGGCGGGCGACACGGTCACCATCCGGATCCCCACCGTGGTGGACTGCGAAACGTGCGGCGGGAGCGGGGCGCGACCAGGCACCCACCCCGTCACCTGCGAGACCTGCGGCGGCAACGGGCAGGTGCGCATGCAGCAGGGATTCTTCTCCCTGCAGCAGACCTGCCCGCGCTGCAAGGGGGCGGGGACCGTCGTCAGCGACCCTTGCGTGACGTGCCGCGGCGCGGGGAAGGTCCGCGACCGGAAGACCCTCTCGGTCAAGATCCCGCCCGGGGTGGACGACGGCGACCGGATCCGGCTTGCCGGCGAGGGGGAGAGCGGATCGCGGCCGGGGGCGAGCGGGGATCTCTACGTCGAGATCTCGGTGCGCGACCACCCCATCTTCGAGCGGCAGGGACGGGACCTCGGGTGCGAGGTGCCGATCAGCTTCGCGACCGCCACCCTCGGCGGCGAGGTCCAGGTCCCCACCCTGGACGGAGCGGTGAACCTCAAGGTTCCCGCGGGGACGCAGACGGGCGGGCACTTCCGCCTGCGCGGCAAGGGAGTCCGATCGGTGCGGGGAGGCACGGTCGGCGACCTCCTGTGCCGGGTGGTGGTGGAGACCCCGGTCAACCTGACCGCGCGGCAAAGGGAGCTCCTCGGCGAGTTCGACGAGGCCCTGAAGGGGGGAGACGAGTCCGCGCACGCACCGCGGGCGACTTCGTGGTTCAATGGCGTCAAGCGGTTCTTCGAGGACATGCGTTCATGACCAGCGAAGTGATGCGGCTCGCGATCTCCGGCGCGGCGGGTCGGATGGGCCGGACCCTGGTGGCGGCCTGTGCCGGGCACCCGGACTTCGAGTGCGCGGGCGCGCTCGAGCAGCCCGCCCACGATGCGCTCGGCTCCGACGCGGGCACGCTCGCCGGGTCCGGGGCCAACGGGGTCGAGGTGACGGACGATCCGGGCCGGTTCCTCGGGGCGGTGGACGGGGTCATCGACTTCAGCTTCCCGTCCGGGACGGTGGCGCTCGCCGAGCGCTGCCGCGCGGCGGGGACGCAGATCGTCATCGGGACCACGGGGTTCTCGCCCGAGGAGCGGGCGCGGGTCGAGGCGTGCGCGGCGGACATCCCCGTGCTCGTCGCCCCGAACATGAGCGTCGGGGTCAATGCCTGCTTCCACCTCATCGAGGTCGCGAGCCGGATCCTCGGCGGGGAGACCGACATCGAGATCATCGAGATGCACCACCGCAACAAGGTCGATGCGCCATCCGGCACCGCGGTGCGGATGGGCGAGATCGTGGCGGGGGCGCTCGGGCGCGACCTCGCGAAGTGCGCGATCTACGGCCGGGAAGGACACACGGGGGTGCGCGAACGCGAGACCATCGGGTTCGAGACGATCCGCGGCGGCGACGCCGTCGGCGAGCACACGGTGATGTTCGCGGGCACCGGGGAGCGGATCGAGATCACCCATCGGGCCGGGAGCCGCCTCAACTTCGCGCACGGGGCGCTTCGCGCATCGCTCTGGTTGCGGGAGCACGGATCCGGCCTCTACGATATGCAGGACGTCCTCGGGCTTCGCTGAGGCGTCGGGTTCCGGCTCGTTTGGCCGGCTTCGTCATCCTCGGCAGGTAACCAGCGCCGGAATTCTTCGATGAGCGATCGTCCGCCGATGACCGCGGCCGGAGCGGCGCGCCTGCGCGCGGAGCTCGACCGCCTGCGCAACGCCGAGCGCCCGCGCGTCATCCGCGCGATCGGCGAGGCGCGCGAGCACGGAGACCTGCGCGAGAACGCGGAGTACCACGCCGCGCGCGAGGAGCAGAGCTTCCTCGAGGGCCGCATCGCGGAGATCGAGAGCCAGCTCGCGCGGGCGCAGGTCATCGACCCCGCGAGCCTCGGAGCGGGGGGGCGCATCGTGTTCGGGGCCACCGTCCGGCTCGTCGACGTCGAGACCGGCGAGGAGCACGACTACCAGATCGTGGGGGATCTCGAAGCGGACATCGCGGAGGGCCGCCTCTCGGTCTCGTCGCCGTTCGCGCGCGCCCTCATCGGCCGGCACGACGGGGATACCGTCACCGTCCGTGCGCCGGGTGGCGAACGCGAGTACGAGATCGTAGGCGTCGAGTACCGTTGACCGGCCCGGCCCCGTAGCGCGTGCTGCGTATCCTGCCTCCATCGTCATCTTCGTCCCCGCTTCCGGGCGGCCCGGGCTCGCCGGGCGGCCGCGCTCCCGAGGAGGGTTCGCCGGCCTCATTCCGCGACCGCCGCCGCCCGCCGGCCGGAAAGAGGGTGATTTCTCCGTGTCGTCTTCATGTCGCGCCGCTGGGTCGAGTCCTGGCGTGACGACGAGTTCGTCCGGCGCGCCCGCGCCGAGGGCTACCGGGCGCGATCGGCCTTCAAGCTCGCCGAGCTCGACGAGCGTCACCGACTCGTGCGCCCGGGGTCCACGGCGGTGGACTTGGGCGCCGCGCCCGGGGCCTGGTGCCAGTATCTGCGGCGTCGCGGGGCGTCGCGGGTGGTGGCGATCGACCTCCTGCCCATGGAGCCGATCCCGGGGGTTGACTTCTTCCAGGGCGACTTCCGGGAGGAGGCGGCCCTTGCGGCCCTGCTCGAGGGACTCGGACCCGCGGGCGCGGACCTTGTGCTCTCGGACCTCGCACCCAATATGGGAGGCATGAAGGCCGTCGATCAGCCGCGGGCGATGCACCTGGCCGAGCTGGCTCTCGACCTCGCTGGCCGGGTCCTCGTTCCAGGCGGCAGCTTCGTCGTCAAGGTCTTCCACGGGCAAGGGTTCGACCCGTTCGTGAGAGAGGTGCGGGAGGGCTTTGATTCGGTGCGCACCCGCAAGCCTCGGGCGTCGCGGCCCCGTTCGCCCGAGGTGTACGTCGTGGCGTGCGGGCATCGCGTATAATTCATTCGATCCCGGGAGGATCGGTGCAATGAACGGAATGGCGAAGAATCTTATCCTGTGGGTGATCATCGCCCTCGTGCTGATGTCGGTGTTCAACAGCTTCGGGCCGCGCCGGTCGGCGGCCCAGAAGATGGACTACTCCGAGTTCGTCAACGATGTCCGCAAGGGCCTCGTCCAGAAGGTGATCATCGAGGGTCGGGAGATCGAAGGCCGGACCCACGCCGGCGACACCTTCTCCACCTATTCCCCGGAAAGCGACAACCGCTCCCTCGTCGGTGAGCTCCTGGACGCGGGGGTGGTGATCGACGCCCGCCCGCCCGAGCAGCAGGGGCTGCTCATGCAGATATTCATTTCCTGGTTCCCCATGCTCCTGCTCGTGGGGGTGTGGATCTTCTTCATGCGCCAGATGCAGGGCGGCGGAGGCGGCCGGGGGGCGCTATCGTTCGGAAAGAGCCGCGCGCGCCTCATCGGCGAGGATCAGGTCAAGGTGACGTTCTCCGACGTTGCGGGCGTCGAGGAGGCCAAGGAGGAGGTCCGCGAGCTGGTCGACTTCCTGCGCGACCCCGCGAAGTTCCAGAAGCTCGGCGGCAAGATCCCGCGCGGCGTCCTGATGGTGGGCTCTCCGGGCACCGGCAAGACGCTGCTCGCGAAGGCCATCGCCGGCGAGGCGAAGGTGCCGTTCTTCACTATCTCGGGCTCCGACTTCGTCGAGATGTTCGTCGGGGTCGGCGCGTCGCGCGTGCGCGACATGTTCGACCAGGCCAAGAAGCACGCGCCGTGCATCATCTTCATCGACGAGATCGACGCGGTCGGGCGCCACCGGGGGGCGGGCCTCGGCGGCGGTCACGACGAGCGCGAGCAGACCCTCAATCAGCTCCTCGTCGAGATGGACGGGTTCGACGGCAACGAAGGGGTCATCGTCATCGCCGCGACCAACCGTCCGGACGTCCTGGATCCGGCGCTGCTCCGCCCGGGCCGGTTCGACCGGCAGGTCGTGGTGCCGCTTCCCGACATCCGGGGGCGCGAGCAGATCCTGCGCGTGCACATGCGCAAGATCCCGCTCGACGCCAACGTGAAGGCCAGCATCATCGCCCGGGGGACCCCGGGGTTCTCGGGGGCGGACCTCGCGAACCTGGTGAACGAGGCGGCGCTGTTCGCGGCCCGCGAGAACCGTCGCACCGTCGACATGGACCACTTCGAGCGCGCCAAGGACAAGATCATGATGGGCGCGGAGCGAAAGTCCATGGTGATGAGCGAGCGGGACAAGAAGCTCACCGCGTATCACGAGGCGGGCCACGCGATCGTCGGTCTCCTCGTCCCCTCGCACGACCCGGTCTACAAGGTCACCATCATTCCGCGCGGGCGCGCCCTCGGGGTAACCATGTTCCTCCCCGAGGAAGACCGTTACAGCTACACCAGGGAGCAGCTCGACAGCCAGATATCGAGCCTGTTCGGCGGACGGGTCGCGGAGGAGCTCATCTTCGGCGCCGACTTCGTGACCACCGGAGCGAGCAACGACATCCAGCGCGCAACCGAGCTCGCCCGCAACATGGTCACGCGGTGGGGGCTGTCCGACCGTCTCGGGCCGCTCAAGTACAGCGAGGACGAGGGCGAGGTGTTCCTCGGCCACACCGTGACCCAGCACAAGCTGATGTCGGACGAGACCGCCCACGTCATCGACGAGGAGGTGCGGAACATCATCGATCGCAACTACGAGCGCGCGAAGGGCATCCTGGAGGGCAACCTGGAACGCCTCCACGCGATGGCGGACGCGCTTATCCAGTACGAGACGATCGACACCGAGCAGATCAAGGACATCATGGCCGGCCGTTCCCCCCGCCCCCCCGAGGACTGGGACGACGACGTCTCCCCGGGAGGGAGCGACTCGGTCGAGGCGGGCGAAGACCGGCTGCACACGCCGCGCGAGGGGCCCATCGGCGGTCCGGCGAGCGAGCACTGACGGCGGTCCGGCACGGATGAGGCCGCGGCTTTTCGGCACTGACGGAATCCGGGGCAGGGTCGGGCGTCATCCCATCACTCCCGACTTCATGCTTCGGCTCGGCTGGGCCGCGGGCCGGGTGTTCGCGAACGACGGCGACGGCCTCGTCCTCATCGGCAAGGACACCCGCATCTCCGGCTACATGTTCGAGTCGGCCCTCGAGGCCGGGCTCTCCGCGGCCGGCGCCGACGTGCGGCTGCTCGGTCCGACCCCGACGCCGGCCGTCGCGTACCTGACGCAGACCCACCGCGCCGATGCCGGCATCGTGATCAGCGCCTCCCACAACCCCTACTTCGACAACGGCATCAAGTTCTTCACCCGGGAGGGTGGAAAGCTCTCCGACGACGCGGAGGTCGCGATCGAACTCGCCCTCGAGCGCCCGCTCGAGGCGGTCGCATCCGACCGCCTCGGCAAGGTGCAGCGGATGGACGACGCGGCGGGACGCTACATCGAGTTCTGCAAGAGCACCCTCCCGCGGCGCACCATGCTCGATGGGCTGCGGCTCGTCGTCGACTGCGCGCACGGCGCGGCCTACCAGATTGCGCCCAGCGTGTTCGGGGAGCTCGGGGCGCAGGTCGTGCCCATCGGGGTGAGCCCGAACGGGCTCAACATCAACGACGGCTTCGGCGCGGTCAACCCGGCCCGGATGCGTCAGGCCGTCCTCGACCACCGGGCGGATGCCGGCATCGCCCTCGACGGAGACGGCGACCGGCTCATCATGGTCGATGCGCGCGGCGACCTCCTCGACGGCGACGACATCCTGTTCGTGATCGCCGAGGACCGCCAGCGTCGGGGCGTGCTCGGCGGGGGGGTGGTCGGGACCTTGATGACGAACTTGGGGCTCGAGGAGTCGCTCGGGGACCGGGGCATCGTATTCGACCGCGCGAACGTCGGGGACCGGCAGGTCCTCCAACGGCTGGGGGCCAAGGGGTGGCTCCTGGGGGGCGAGACCTCGGGGCACATCGTGTGCCTCGACCAGAACACGACCGGGGACGGCATCATCGCCGCGCTCCAGGTGCTGTTCGCGATGGTGGACCGGGGGAAGGGGCTGGCCGATCTGCGCGGCGGATTCCGGAAGTACCCGCAGCGAATCGAGAACGTCAGGGTCCAATCGCATTCGAGCGCCATCTTCGATTCACCCGGGCTCCAGCGCGCGGTGCGCGATGCCGAAGCCGACCTCGGGGCCGGGGGACGAGTGCTGGTCCGACTCTCCGGCACCGAGGCGCTGGTGCGGGTGATGGTGGAGGGCGCCGCCGAGGACCAGGTGATCGATCTCGCGGGCCGCATCGCCCTCGCCGTGGAGCACGCCGCCGGCGCGCCGGACCCGCGCGAGGGCGAACCCGCCGCGACGGCCGAGCGCCATGGCGCGTAGGCCGCTCGTCGTCGGAAACTGGAAGATGCATGGCACCGCGCGGGAAGCCACCGACCTCGCACGCGCGCTCGTGGACGGGGCGCGGGACGAGGCTGCCGACGTCGCCGTCTGCCCGCCGTTCCCCTACCTCGCCGCGGTCGCGGGGGTCGTGACCGGCACGCGGATCGCGCTCGGCGCCCAGGACGTCTCCCGCCATGGCCCGGGGGCGCACACCGGGGAGGTCGCGGCCTCGATGCTGCGCGACGTCGGCTGCCGCTTCGTCATCGTCGGCCACTCGGAGCGCCGCCACGGGCTCGGCGAGACCGACGAGGCGGTGCGGGCCAAGTTCGAGCGTGCGAGGGATTGCGGGCTCGTCCCCATCGCCTGCGTGGGGGAGACCCTTCAGGAGCGAGAGGCGGGGGAGGCGGAACAGGTCGTCGGCCGTCAGATCGACGCGCTGCTCGCGGACGGGGGCGCGGAGGCGGTGGGAGAGAGCGTGATCGCCTACGAGCCGGTGTGGGCGATCGGCACGGGCCGGACCGCCGCCCCGGACGACGCCCAGGCCATGCACCGGGCGGTGCGCGAACGGGTCGCGAGCCGCCGCCCGGCCGCCGCCGAATCGGTGCGAATCCTGTACGGCGGGAGCGTCAGCGAGGAGAATGCGGCGGATCTCTTCTCCATGCCTGACATCGACGGCGGGCTGGTCGGGGGGGCATCCCTCGACGCCGGCCGGTTCACCGCGATCCGCCGGGCGACCGCCGGATGAACGGCCGCGTACCCCGGTCGGCGCGGAGCCGGCCGTCAACCGGATTCGAACGGGGACCGAGATGCTGACCATCCTCACGACGTTTCACATCCTCGCCGCGCTGGCCATCATCGCGCTCGTCCTGCTGCAACAGGGCAAGGGCGCGGATGCCGGCGCGGCCTTCGGCGCGGGGGGCTCGGGAACCGTGTTCGGCGCCCGCGGCGCCGCATCCTTCCTGACGCGTACCACCGCGGCGCTCGCCGTGGTCTTCTTCCTCACCAGCCTCGGACTCGCGTGGCTTGCGAGCCAGCAGGTGGAGCGCCGCAGCGTGGTGGAGCGTACCGAGGCGCCGGCCGAGTCCGGCCCGATCCCGGCATCGACCAGCGACGTGCCGGCTGCCGTCTCGGACGTGCCGGCCTCCGACGTTCCGAAGGGAACTTCGTCCGACAACTGATCCGGTCCCACGACCGGGTCCGGACTGGGCCCCGACCGGGGGGCCGGCCTAGCGCGGTCGCGCCGCGCCCCGGCGGGCGCGGGGCCGAACTTGTGGAGATTCGTCATGCAGCTTTCCGATCCCGGCCTGATGAAGGACCGGTGCTACCTCGGCGGCGAGTGGGTCGCGGCCGACTCCGGCGAGACCATTCCCGTCACCAACCCCGCGACCGGTGAGGTGCTCGGCCACGTCCCCCGTATGGGCGCGACCGAGACCGCCCGGGCCATCGACGCGGCCGCCGCCGCCTGGCCCGCGTGGCGGGCGCGCACCGCCAAGGACCGGTCGGCGGTCCTCCGGCGCTGGAGCGATCTCCTGCTCGCGAACCAGGACGACCTCGGGGCGCTGATGACCCTCGAGCAGGGCAAGCCGCTTGCGGAGGCGATCGGGGAGGTGGCCTACGCGGCCTCCTTCATCGAGTGGTTCGCGGAGGAGGCGCGGCGAGTCTACGGCGACACCATCCCCGCCCCCAACCCCGACTGGCGGATCGTGGTGACCCGGGAGCCGGTCGGGGTCACCGCGGCGGTGACCCCCTGGAACTTCCCCGCCGCGATGATCACCCGCAAGGCCGGTCCGGCCCTCGCCGCGGGGTGCCCGATGGTGGTGAAGCCCGCGACCGCGACGCCCCTCTCGGCCCTCGCCCTCGCGGAGCTTGCGGAACGCGCCGGGGTGCCCGCGGGGGTGTTCAGCGTAATCACCGGGAAGTCGGCCGAGATCGGTCGCGAGATGACCTCGAACCCGGTCGTTCGCAAGTTCAGCTTCACCGGCTCCACCGAGATTGGGAAGCAGCTCATGGAGCAGTGCGCGGGGACGGTCAAGAAGGTGAGCCTCGAGCTCGGCGGGAACGCCCCCTTCCTCGTCTTCGACGACGCCGATCTCGAGGCGGCCGTCGCCGGCGCGGTCGCGTCGAAGTACCGGAACATGGGACAGACCTGCGTGTGCGCGAACCGGGTGCTGGTCCAGGACGGGGTCTACGAGGAGTTCTCCGCGCGGCTCGGCCAGGCGGTGAGCGCGATGAAGGTCGGGAACGGCCTCGACGCGGGTGTCGTGCAGGGGCCGCTCATCGACATGGCCGCGGTCGAGAAGGTGGAGGAGCACATCGCGGACGCCCTCGACAACGGCGCCCGCGTCGTGGTGGGCGGCAACCGGCACCCCCTCGGCGGGACGTGGTTCGAGCCGACCGTGCTCGCCGACGTCACCCCCGACATGAAGGTCGCGCGCGAGGAGACGTTCGGGCCGGTCGCTCCCCTCTTTCGCTTCGAGGGCGAGGGCGAGGCGGTCTCGATGGCGAACGACACGGAGTTCGGGCTCGCGAGCTACTTCTACAGCCGCGACATCGGCCGCATCTGGCGGGTCTCGGAGGGCCTCGAGTATGGGATGGTCGGGGTGAACTCGGGGATCCTGTCCGCCGCGGAGGCCCCGTTCGGCGGCGTCAAGGAGTCCGGGATCGGCCGCGAGGGCTCCTACCAGGGCCTCGACGAGTTCCTCGAGACCAAGTACCTCTGCATGGGCGGCGTCTCCGCCTGATTCGGATCGGGTCGCCCGCGCCGGGTTCGACGAAGCGCCGCTTCAGTCGGAGTCGGGGTCCGGGTCGGCGGAGGTGACGGTCGCGGCGAGGCGGCCGCGGGCGAGCCGCGCGGAGATCGCGTCCCCCGGGGCGACCTCGCTTGTGTCGCGCACGATTGCGCCGTCCCGGTAGACGATCGCATAGCCCCGCTCGAGGGTCCGGTCCGGGCTCACCGCGTGCAGGGCGCGGGCGAGCTCGCGGACGCGCGCGGCCGCTCGCGCCTGTCGCTCGTCCATGGCGGCCCGCACCCGCCGCTCCAGGACCTCGATCTTCGAACGGAACCCCCGCGGGTCGGGCCGGACCCGGTCCAGCCGGTGGAATAGGGTGGCCATTCGGCGCCTCGTCTCCTCGCGCTGCCGGTCGAAGGCGGCGGCGGCGCGGCGTCCGAGCTCGTCGGTGCGCTGGGTGAGGTTCTCGATCCGCAGGAGTGGGTGGCGGAGCCGTCGCCGCCGGAGCTCGAGCGAGGTCCGCCGCCGCTCGGCGTCCGCCGCCGCCGCACGCCGCGCGCGTCCCGCGACCGCGGCGAGCCGCTCGACGAGCTCGTTCCGGTTCGGCGAGGCGCGCTCGGCCGCGGCGGACGGGGTTGGCGCGCGCTCGTCCGCCGCGAAGTCCGCGATCGTCACGTCCGACTCGTGCCCGACGCCGGTGACGATCGGAATGGGGCAGGCGTGGATGGCCCGGGCCACCCGCTCCTCGTTGAACGCCCAGAGGTCCTCGAGGGAGCCGCCGCCCCGTACCACGAGGAGGACGCCGCACTCCGCGCGGCGCACCGCGACGCCGATCGCGTCCGCGATCTCCTCTCCCGCACCTTCCCCCTGCACCCGGGTCGGGTAGACCACCACCGGCAGCGAGGGGAACCGGCGCCCCAGCACCTTGAGCACGTCGTGCACCGCCGCGCCGCTCGGCGAGGTGATCACCCCGAGCTGGCGCGGAAAGGCGGGCAGGGGGCGCTTGTGCTTCCGGTCGAAGAGACCCTCCTCCTGGAGCTTGAGGCGCAGGCGCTCGTAGGCGAGCCGGAGCGCGCCTTCGCCCGCCGGCTCGAGCTCCTGCACCACGAGCTGGTAGTCCCCGCGCGGGCCGTACAGGCCCACCCGGGCGCGGGCGATCACCTGCGTGCCGTCCCGCGGCTCGAACCTGAGCCGCATCCGGTTCGAGCGGAAGAGCGCGCAGCGCACCTGGGCGCGGGAGTCCTTCAGGGTGAAGTACATGTGCCCCGAGCGGGGCCGCGCGAGGTTGGTGAGCTCGCCCTCCACCCAGATGAGAGGGAAGGAGTCATCGAGCAGGCGTGCGACCTCGTCGTTGAGGCGCCCGACGGTGTAGATCTCGCGGTTCGGCGCGGCGCCGGCCCCAGTCCCGACCCCGGTCCCGACCCTGGTCCCGACCCCGGTCCCGGCTTGCGGTCCGGCGGCGGGCGCCCGTCCTGAGCCGGGCAGCGAGAAGTCGCGGTCGAAGGGAGTGGGCATGGCGGTGTTCGTGCGGGCGGTCGGACCGTCCATCCGGTCGAGGGGCCCGACGCGCGTGGCATCGACCACGGCACGGCATCGGCCAGCGAAGCGGGCAGGGACGGCGGGCTTAGGATAAACTACCCGTCCATCTTCCGGCCGGCTCTCCAGCAGGACAAGATGGCGATGCGACACATCGAAGAAGCCCTCACCTTCGACGATGTGATGCTCGCGCCCGGCTACTCCGAAGTTCTGCCCCGCGACGCCGACCTCTCCACCCTCCTCGCCCCCGGGATCGCGCTCAGCATCCCTATCGTGTCGGCCGCGATGGACATGGTGACCGAGGCCCGGCTCGCCATCGCCCTCGCCGAGGAAGGCGGCATCGGCATCGTCCACCGGAACCTGCCGCCCGAGGTCAGGCGGACAAGGTGCGGCGGGTGAAGAAGTTCGAAAGCGGCGTGGTGCGCGATCCGATCACGGTCGGCCCCGGCACCACCATCGGGCAGGTCGTGGAGCTCACCCGCCGGCGCCGGATCTCGGGGGTGCCGGTGGTGGACGGGGAGCGGCTGGTCGGCATCGTGACCGCCCGCGACCTCCGGTTCGAGACCCGGTGGGGCGAGCCCGTCCGTCTCGCCATGACCCCGGAAGAGAAGCTCGTCACCGTCCGGGAGGACGCGGGCCGCGAAGAGATCATCGGCCTTCTCCACGAGCACCGCATCGAGAAGCTGCTTGTCGTGAACGGCAACCGCGAGCTCCGCGGCCTCATCACCGTCAAGGACATTCAGCGCGCCGAGGACTATCCGAACGCCTGCAAGGACGACCTCGGCCGGCTACGGGTCGGCGCGGCGGTGGGGACCGGTCCGGATACCGACGAGCGGGTCGGCGCGCTGGTCGAGGCGGGGGTGGATGTCCTCGTGGTCGACACCGCACACGGACATTCGAAGGGCGTCCTCGATCGGGTCCGACGCGTTCGGGCCGCCTGGCCGGATCTCCCGCTCGTCGCCGGAAACATCGCGACCGGGGAGGCGGCGCGCGACCTCGCCGACGCCGGCGCGAGCGCGGTCAAGGTCGGCATCGGCCCGGGCTCGATCTGCACCACGCGGATCGTCGCTGGTGTCGGGGTCCCGCAGCTCACCGCCATCGCCCGGGTCGCGGAGGGGCTCGACGGAACCGGAGTTCCCCTCATCGCCGACGGCGGGGTCCGCTACTCGGGGGACATCGCGAAGGCGATCGCGGCCGGCGCCCACTCGGTGATGATCGGGAGCCTCTTCGCGGGCACCGAGGAGTCTCCCGGGGAGGTGGAGCTCTACCAGGGCCGGACCTACAAGTCCTATCGGGGGATGGGCTCCCTAGGGGCGATGGCGAGCGGATCGCGCGACCGCTACTTCCAGGACGAGGCGGCCGAGATCGAGAAGCTCGTTCCGGAGGGGATCGAGGGGCGGGTTCCCTACAAGGGCGCCCTCTCCGGGGTGGTCGCGCAGCTCGTCGGCGGGCTCCGGGCGAGCCTCGGCTACACCGGCTGCGCGGGGCTCGAGGACCTGCGGAGGAACGCGGTGTTCCACCGCATCTCGTGGGCCGGACACCGCGAGGGTCATGCGCACGACGTGAGCATTACCCGCGAAGCTCCGAACTACCCGACCGGCTAGGCGGCCGGAGCGGTGCCGGTCCTTCCCGACATCCACGACGGGCGCATCCTCGTGCTCGACTTCGGCTCGCAGTACACGCGCCTCATCGCCCGCCGGGTCCGCGAGGCCGGCGTCTACAGCGAGATCCGCTCGTTCGACATCTCCGAGGACGCGCTTTCCTCCTTCGGGCCGCGGGGCATCGTCCTCTCCGGCGGACCCGACTCGGTGACCGGGGGGCGCGACGGTCTGCCGATTCCCGAGGCGGTGTTCCGGGCCGGTGTCCCGGTGCTCGGGATCTGCTACGGGATGCAGGCGATGGCGGCGCGCTTCGGGGGGGCGGTCGACTCGGCCGAGGCGCGCGAGTTCGGCATGGCGGAGGTTCGGGCCCGCGGTCACTCGGACCTGCTGCGCGGCATCGACGACCGCACCGGGCCTGGCGGGGAGGGGCTCCTCGACGTGTGGATGAGCCACGGCGACCGGGTGACCGCCCTGCCGGACGGATTCCGCACCATCGCGTCCAGCCCGAACGCGCCCATCGCCGGGATCGCGCACCCCGGGCGGCAGCTCTACGGCCTGCAGTTCCACCCCGAGGTCGCCCATACCCGCCAGGGTTCGGCGATCCTCGGCCGCTTCGTGAACGGGATCTGCGATTGTCCGCCGGTATGGACCCCGGCCAACATCGTCGAAGAGAGCGTCGCCTCCATCCGCACACGGGTGGGGGAGGCGGGCCGGGTGCTGCTCGCCCTCTCGGGCGGCGTCGACTCCTCGGTCGCGGCGGCCCTCCTGCATCGGGCCATCGGGGACCGCGTCACCGGGATCTTCGTCGACAACGGCCTGCTCCGTCGCGGGGAGGGGGACGAGGTGATGGAGGCGCTCGCTCGGGGGCAGGGGGTCCGCGTGCGGCGGGTCGAGGCGGCGCCCCGTTTCCTCGCCGCGCTTCGGGGGGTCGAGGACCCGGAGCGAAAGCGCACCCTCATCGGGAACCTCTTCATCGAGATCTTCGAGGAGGAGGCGGAGCGCGCGGGGGGAGCGTCCTTCCTCGCCCAGGGCACGATCTATCCGGACGTCATCGAATCGGCGCGCGCCGACACCGGCAAGGCGGACGTCATCAAGTCCCACCACAACGTGGGCGGCCTCCCGGAGCGGATGCGCCTCTCCCTTGTCGAGCCGCTGCGCGAGCTGTTCAAGGACGAGGTGCGGGCGGTGGGCCTCGAGCTGGGTCTCCCCCGCGACCTCGTGTTCCGGCATCCCTTTCCGGGGCCCGGGCTCGCGGTGCGGGTGCTCGGGGAGGTTCGCGAGGACCGGCTGGAGCGGCTGCGCGCCGCGGACGCGATCTTTCTCGAGGAGCTTCGCCGCGCGGGCTGGTACGACCGGGTGGCGCAGGCGTTCGCGGTGTTCCTGCCGGTGCGTTCCGTGGGGGTGATGGGCGACCAGCGCCGGCACGAGCCGGTCGTGGTCCTGCGCGCGGTGGAGACCGCCGACTTCATGACCGCCCGCGCCGCCCGCCTTCCCTGGGAGCTCCTCGAGACCGTGTCGACCCGCATCGTCAACGAGGTGCCGGGGATCTCCCGGGTCGGGGTCGACGTGAGCAGCAAGCCTCCGGCGACCATCGAGTGGGAATGAGCGACGAGGACTGGATGGGTCGGGCGCTCGAGCTCGCCGACCGCGCGGCGGGCGAGGGCGAGGTTCCCGTCGGGGCGGTGGTGGTGCGGGGCGGCGTCGAGCTCGGGGCGGGATGGAACCGGCCCGTCGGGTCATGCGACCCGTCGGCGCACGCGGAGATCGAGGCGTTGCGCGCGGCGGCCCGGGCGGCGGGCAACTACCGTCTTCCCGAGGCGGAGCTCTTCGTGACCCTGGAGCCCTGCGCGATGTGCGCCGGGGCCATCGTGCAGGCCCGGGTCGCGCGGGTGGTCTTCGCGGCCGCGGACCCCCGCGCCGGCGCCTTCGGCAGCGCCTTCGACCTTCGCGCCGTGCCCGGTCTCAACCATCGCCCGGAGTGCTCCGCCGGGGTGCGCGCCGAGGAGGCGTCGGAGCGCCTGCTCGCGTTCTTCCGCGAGCGCCGGCGCCTCGCGGGAACGGGCGCCTCTGTGGGATAATTCGCGGCCCGGACATCTCGCCAACTTCTTTCCGGTGATGGTTGGTGAATGGACCGGGCCGGTTGGCGGCGCAACCACCCCTGGCCCGAGAGAAAGAAGGAAGGAAGCGCAATGGGAGTGGAGAAAGGTGCGATGGACGCGAGCCGCAAAGCCGCGCTCGACGCCGCCCTCGGTCAGCTCGACCGGCAGTTCGGACGGGGCACGATCATGCGTCTCGGCGATTCGACGGTGCCTCGCGACATCGACGCGATCCCCACCGGATCGCTCGGCCTCGACGCCGCCCTCGGCATCGGGGGGCTGCCCCGCGGCCGCGTCGTCGAGATCTACGGGCCGGAATCGTCCGGCAAGACGACCCTGTCCCTCGAAGTGATCGCGCAGGCCCAGCGCCGGGGCGGCACCGCCGCCTTCGTCGACGCCGAGCACGCCCTCGACCCCGGCTACGCGGAGAAGATCGGCCTCGACATCGACGATCTGCTGGTCTCCCAGCCGGACACCGGCGAGCAGGCTCTCGAGATCACCGATACCCTCGTTCGCTCCGGCGCTGTCGACGTGGTGGTCATCGATTCGGTGGCCGCGCTCACCCCGAAGGCGGAAATCGAGGGCGAGATGGGCGATTCCCACGTCGGGCTCCAGGCGAGGCTCATGTCGCAGGCGCTCCGCAAGCTTACCGCCAACATCAAGCGCTCGAACACCCTGGTCATCTTCATCAACCAGATCCGCATGAAGATCGGGGTCATGTTCGGCAGCCCGGAGACCACCACCGGCGGCAACGCCCTCAAGTTCTACTCGTCGGTGCGCCTGGACATCCGGCGGATCGGCGCGATCAAGAAGGGCGACGAGGTCATCGGAAACGAGACCCGGGTCAAGATCGTCAAGAACAAGATCGCCCCTCCGTTCAAGAACGTGCAGTTCGACATCCTGTACGGAGAGGGCGTGTCCCTGCACGGGGAGCTGCTCGACTACGGGGTCGCCCACGGGATCGTGGAGAAGTCGGGGGCCTGGTACGGCTACGGCACCGACCGCATCGGACAGGGGCGGGACAACGCGCGCAACTTCCTGAAGGAGCATCCGCAGACCGCCGGCGAGATCGAGTCGGAGCTCCGCGTGCGGATGATCCCCGAGCGTGCTTCGGCCGCCGCCCGGGCGTCCGAGGCGGCGGAAGGGGTCGGCGCCTGAGAGGCTCCCGATCCATCAGGCCCTGCCAGCCCGGAAATCTCACCAACTTTCGTCGCGAGGGCGCGGAGATGCCGCGGTGACAAGGCGCACGGACCGAGAGAGCGCTCCGCGCTGCTGAAGGCGTAGTTGAACTACGTCGAAGCGGCTTGAGGGAGTACGCCTTGTCACCGAGAGCAGATCCGCGTCCGTGAGCCAAGAAGTTGGTGAGATTTCCGGGCCAGGTCCGTCGCGCGCCGGCCGGGAACGCCTCCGCCCGCGTCCCGCCGAACCGACGGGGCTCAAGGCCCAGGCCTCCGGAAGCGCAACCCCGCACACTGTGACGCACCGGGCGAGGACGCTCGTCGACGATTCCGGGTGATGGCTCTCCCCCCACGGCGTGATGCGGACCCGGACCCGAATCGGGCGCGCCGGCGGGCGCTCGGCCTGCTCGCCCGGCGAGAGCATTCGCGCGCCGAGCTGCTCGCCAAGCTGGTGCGGTCCGGGCACGGCCGCGCGGAGGCGGAGCGCGCCGTCGAGGAGCTCGGCGGGCAGGATCTGGTGAGCGACGCGCGCTTCGCGGAGGCGTTCATCCGCTCGCGCATCGAGCGCGGCGGAGGCCCGCTCCGGATCCGGCGGGACCTCGAGTCGCGCGGGGTCGAGTCCTCGGTCGTGGGGAGGCTGCTCGACCCGGACGACGAGGAGTGGGAGACGCGGGCCCGGGGGGCCCGCGAGAAGCGTTTCGGCGCGGCGCTGCCCGCCGGGAGGAGCGAAGCCGCCCGGCAGGCGCGCTTCCTCCTCGCAAGGGGGTTCACGCACCGGCAGGTTCGCCGGGCGATCGAGGAGACGGGGCGGGAATGAACACGAGCAACGAACTTCGCGAGGCCTTTCTCGGGTACTTCCGTTCGCGCGGGCACGAGGTGGTCGCCAGCAGCTCCCTCGTGCCGGGCAACGACCCCACGCTGCTCTTTACCAACTCGGGCATGGTCCAGTTCAAGGACGTGTTTCTCGGCGCGGACCCGCGCTCGTACACCCGCGCCGTCACTTCCCAGCGCTGCGTCCGGGCCGGGGGCAAGCACAACGACCTCGAGAACGTCGGATACACCGCCCGCCACCACACGTTCTTCGAGATGCTGGGGAACTTCAGCTTCGGCGACTACTTCAAGCAAGAGGCGATCTCGTTCGCGTGGGAGTTCCTCACCAGCGAGATGGGCCTGGCCCGAGACCGGATGTGGATCACCGTCTTCGAGGATGACGACGAAGCGGCGGACATCTGGCGCCGGGACATCGGCATCGATTCGTCGCGCATCGTGCGGTGCGGGGAGAAGGACAACTTCTGGTCGATGGGGGACATCGGCCCCTGCGGTCCGTGCTCCGAGGTGTTCTACGACCACGGCCCGGAGGTCGCGGGCGGGCCTCCCGGATCCCCCGACGAGGACGGGGACCGCTTCGTCGAGATCTGGAACCTCGTCTTCATGCAGTTCAACCGCGACGCCGACGGGAACATGAGCCGGCTGCCCAAGCCTTCGGTCGATACCGGCATGGGACTCGAGCGTGCCGCTGCGGTGCTGCAGGGAGTGCACGGCAACTACGAGATCGATCTGTTCCGGAACCTCATCCGCCGCGCCGCGGAGCTGACCGGGGCGGAGGACCGGGGCGACAAGTCGCTCCGGGTCATCGCGGACCACATCCGCTCGTGCGCCTTTCTCATCGTGGACGGGGTGCTTCCCTCGAACGAGGGGCGCGGATACGTCCTGCGCCGCATCGTCCGGCGCGCCATCCGCCACGGCCACCGGCTCGGGATGCGCGAGCCGTTCTTCCATCGCCTCGTCGCGGACCTCGAGGCGGAGATGGGCGAGGCGTACCCCGAGCTCGCCGAGCGCCGGGCGGTGGTCGAGCGGATCCTTCGCCAGGAGGAAGACCGGTTCGCGGCCACTCTCGACCAGGGCATGCGGATGTTCGAAGGTGAGCTGGCCCTCCTCGGGGGAAACACCGTTCCCGGCGAGGTCGTGTTCCGCCTCTACGACACGTTCGGCTTTCCGGAAGACCTCGTGGCCGACGTGGCTCGCGAGCGAGGGCTCACCGTTGACCACGAGGGCTTCGAGCGGGAGATGGCCGCCCAGCGCGAGCGGGCGCGGTCCGGCAGCCGCTTCGCGGCGGTGCACGACCGGCGGCAAGAGGTCGAAGGCGCGAGCGAGTTCACCGGATATGACCGGCTCCGCGACCGGGCGCGGGTGGTCGGCCTGTACGTGGACGACCAGCCCGTCGAGGCGCTCGACCCCGAGGACCACGGCGCGGTGGTCCTGGAGCGCACCCCCTTCTATCCGGAGGGCGGGGGACAGGTCGGGGACCGGGGGCACCTGCGCGGCTCGGGGTGGCGCTTCGAGGTGTCCGACACCCGCGCGAGCGCGCGCGCGATCGTCCACTACGGGATTGCCACGGAAGGGAGGATCCGGATCGGGGACGAGATCGACGCGGCCGTGGAGGAGGGCGCACGCCGGGATACGGCGCGCAACCATTCGGCGACCCACCTGCTGCACGCGGCGCTTCGCGAGGTGCTTGGCAGCCACGTTCAGCAGCGAGGGTCGCTCGTCGCTCCGGATCGGCTGCGCTTCGACTTCTCGCACTTCGAGCCCGTCGGCCCGGTCGCGCGGCAGGAGATCGAGCGCCTCGTCAACGTCTGGATCCTCGACAACGTGGAGGTACGCACCGA
>JAJDXW010000006.1 GCA_022823045.1 Gammaproteobacteria bacterium | reverse complement strand
GCTCGACGCCAGGGTATCTCGCCATTCGGACGCCTCGTTGCGGATGGATACCTCTCGGCGCAACGCCCTCAGATATCCAACCGCTCCTCCGACAGGGGCTTTCGTTCGGCCACGTTGAAACGGCCGTCGTAGATCGGCCGGCCGCCGGTGGTCGGGCCCTGATACTGGACGAAGAACATCAGCCCGCCGGTCTCGGTCGAGAGGTCTTCCTCGAAGTGCGGATCGGCGTGGAACACCACGGTGCCGGGCCCGACTGTGCGCGGACCGATCCGGAACTCGCCCTCCAGCACGTACCAGACCTGCGCGAACTGATGGCGGTGGCGGGGATGATGCGCACCCGGTTCGTAGCGCACGAAACCGGCATTCGGATGGGTCGGGTCATCCGGGGTCGGGTGAAGAACCATCTTCGAGTGCTGGCCCGGGAACCGAAGCGTCTCCCAGTCCATCTCGTCCTCGTGGACGTAGACGGGACCGTGGTCCTGTGGCTCTTGGTCAGGCATGGCACTGCTCCTTGACCGGTGATGGGATCCTGGTCACGAGTGTAGCCGCCGACTCGCACCTGTTCACGAACGGACCGTCAAGCATCGAGCGATCCACTGATCCAGGTCGTGTTCCCGAGTTCTCGTAGGCGAATCCGATGTTCCTCATCAATACGAACATCGTCTCCGATGGAGGTCTCACGCGGAGTGGACCTTCGGCGGGACATTCTCGACCGCATGCCCTTCTCGCCCCGCATCGCGCCGGGGCTGGAGTAGTATGCGGTGGCTCATCCGGTTTGTCTTGATTGGGTCCTCGCCCCGGACGCGCCCGCCGCAGTCACCATCGCCCGCTTTCCGGCTCGCGGCACAGGGCGGCGCTACGCCTCGGAGTCGTCGTCCGGTCGTGCTCGGCTTGCGGTCCGCGCAGGGGGTGGCCACGCGACCGGAAACAGCTCGCAGTCCATCCGGTCACCCACGTGCAGGCCGGGGTCTCGAAGGAGCCGGATCATCTTCTTGCGTTTCACGAAACGCGCATCGTCGCCGGTATACCGGATGGACAGCGCGCGCCGCCGCCGATCCCGCGTCGCGTTTCCGGCTGCGCCGTGCAGGGTGAGGGCGGAGAAGACCACCGCGTCTCCGGGCTCGAGATCCCAGGTCAGGATGCGGAACTCGCCGCGATGGGCGTCCACGTCCGGCAGGGGCTCGAACTCGTCCGTCTCGACCGCGTCCGCGTGGCGGAAATCGAAGGGCTGGTAGCGTCGGCCCGACCGGTGGGAACCGGCCACGAACTCCATTGCGCCATTGGACCGGTCCACGGGATCGAAGGCGATCCAGACCGAGCAGACTTGCTCACCCTCGACGGGCCAGTAGTTGAGGTCCTGATGCCAGGGCGTCCGGGAGATGGCGCCAGGCTCCTTCACCATAAGGTGGTCGTAGAACACGTTCACGCGCGAGGCGCGCATGAGGCGGCAGGCGGCTTCGGCGGCTGGTGAGTCGAGCACCGCGGCCCGGAAGTCCGAATTGCAGGTCCACAGAAACTTGTCGCTCAGGAATTCGCCAGGATCATCCGGACTGTAGCGTTCCCGGAACGGCCCGGGAATCGATTCGATCCTGTCGATGGCCTGACGCATCCGTTCGACCCATGACGAATCGAAGAGACCCCTCACGCAGACGGCTCCGTCATGCGCGAACGCCTCGACGTCACGCCGCTCGATGCAGGGAGGCACGTATTGGGGCATGGTCCGGCTCGCTGAGACGTTGCCGCTCGGGAACCGACCGTGACACGTCTTGCCGGGCGGAATCAATCCACCCGGAGTTCCGCGTTGCCGTCCGACTCGCGCTGCCTGCCCGCCCGCCCCCGGAACCGCGGCGAGACTCGCCACCGAGGCAGGCCGCGACGCGGGACAAGTACTTCGCGGACAACCAGGCCGTGGACGAGCGACTCGAAGAGAAGGGAGTCGTCATGGTCTCCATGGCCTGGCCGAATGTCACTGACCTCAATCCCCCGCGAACGCGATCAATCGCCCGCACACGAGCGCTCCCAGCCAGCAGACCGTCGAGAGGATGGCATGGCCGGCCAGGCGGGCGGGCGGAGCGTCGGCGAGCAGGAACCCGTGGGCGCGGCACGCAGCGAGCGCAGACAGGGCCCCGAGCGCGATGAAGGTCAGCTTGAGCTGCAGGAATCCGACGCCACTGTATTCCTGCGCCCGGACCGAGAACAGCAGCGGCCCGGTGAGCAGGGCAAGGATCAGCCCGCTCGCCGCAACGGGCGCCAGCACCCGCACCACCGCTTCTCGAGAGATGCCGCGCCACACCCCGAGAAGCCGCAGATTGAGCGGGACGACGGACCCGATCAGCAGGGCGATTGCGAAGATGTGCGCAGCGTTGACCGCAGCATAGAGCCAGCGCGAACCCCGCAGGGTCTGCGCCAGGGCCGTCCCCTCGAGCGCCGCGAACAGGGCCTCCAAGGTCTCAGTCGCGCTCGGGGTAGAGGATGAACTCGCGTTTGCCCAGGAACAGCCGCTCCACCTTGACCCGTTTTTCCGACACGTCGTCGGACGGCTCGCCGATCAACCGGATCTCGACCCCTTCGGCCAGATCGCCGTCCTCGAGGCCGGCGCGTTCGTTGCGCCAGGGCTGACCGACCTCGGCCCTCCACTCCTCGCCCTCCACGTCGATCTTCAGGATGCCGTGGGGGTTGCCCAAGCGGACGGCCGTGATGATCCCGGTCAGCTCGATATTGCCGCCGGTCGTCCACGACCAGCCGTGATGGGCCAGAGACTCGGCCGTCGGGGCCGTGAGTCCCAGGGCCAGGACCGTGGCGAACAAGAACCGCATCATGGTGCTCCCCTTCAAGTCCGTGGCGATAATACCCCTGGAGAACGGCCCGACCTAAGCGCGGGGGGCCGATGAGGATCTCGGCGACCACGGATATCGTTCGGCCGCGGCCGGGAGGTTGAGCGCGCGAGACGCGGGAAGGCGAGATGGTGGGCCCGGAAGGACTCGAACCTTCGACCGACGGATTATGAGTCCGCTGCTCTAACCGACTGAGCTACAGGCCCCCGGTCGCGGCGCGGGGCGGAGCGGCGGCGCGTGGACCGCCCCGCCGCACGCACGTCACTCGATGAAGCTGCGCAGGCTCTCCGAGCGGCTCGGGTGCCGGAGCTTGCGCAGTGACTTGGCCTCGATCTGGCGGATGCGCTCGCGGGTCACGTCGAACTGCTTGCCGACGTCCTCGAGGGTGTGGTCGGTGTTCATCTCGATCCCGAACCGCATGCGAAGCACCTTCGCCTCGCGCGGGGTCAGGGTCGCGAGCACGTTCTGGGTCGCCTCCCGGAGACCCTCCGAGGTCGCCGAGTCCACCGGCGACAGGATGGTCGTGTCCTCGATGAAGTCGCCGAGGTGCGAATCCTCGTCGTCGCCGATGGGCGTCTCCATCGAGATTGGCTCCTTCGCGATCTTGAGCACCCGGCGGACCTTGTCCTCGGGCATCTCCATGCGCTCGGCAAGCTCCTCCGGCGTCGGCTCGCGACCCTGCTCCTGGAGGATCTGGCGCGACACCCGGTTGAGCTTGTTGATGGTCTCGATCATGTGCACCGGGATCCGGATGGTGCGCGCCTGATCGGCGATCGAGCGGGTGATCGCCTGCCGGATCCACCACGTCGCGTACGTCGAGAACTTGTAGCCCCGCCGGTACTCGAACTTGTCCACCGCCTTCATCAGGCCGATGTTCCCCTCCTGGATGAGGTCGAGGAACTGGAGGCCGCGGTTCGTGTACTTCTTCGCGATCGAGATCACGAGCCGGAGATTGGCTTCCACCATCTCCTTCTTGGCCCGGCTCGCCTTCGCCTCGCCGAGCGACTTGCACCGGTTGATGTCCTTGAGCTCGTCGATCGGGAGCCGGCCGCGCTCGACGATCGCGGCGAGCTTCTTCTGGTGCCGCTGGATGTCCGGACGACGCTCCTCGAGCGCCTCCTTCCAGTCCGTCTCCTCGGCGAGCTCCGAGTCGAGCCAGCCTTCCTCCAACCCGGACGCCTGGAAGCTCTTGATGAAGTGGCGCCGCGGCATCTTCGCTTCCGTCACGCACAACCGCTGGACGGCGCGCTCATGCTCCCGGAGGTGCTCGATGTCCATCCGGAGCAGGCTCGAAAGGGCGTCGACCACCTTCGGCGTCAGCCGGATCTCGAGGAACTCCTCGACGAGCTTGTCGCGCAGGTTCACCGTGCGCTTGCTCTTCGCGCCGTGACGGCCCTGGGCGGCGACGAACCGGTCGAAGATCTTGCGAAGCGACCGGAGCCGGGCATCGGCTTCCTCGACGGTCGGCCCCGTATCCACCACCTCTTCCTCGTCCGTGGTGGAGGCGGCCTGCTTGTCGCCGTTCTCCTTGTCGGCAACGGGGCTTCGGGGAGCGGGCACGGGCGGGGCATCCCGATCACCGAAACCGACGACCACGTCGTTCAGCCGGCTCCGGCGTTCGACGACCGCGCCCAGCAGCTCCAGCACGAGCTCGACGACGCGGGGATAGCGGGCGAGAGCCGCGATGACCTCCTTCAGCCCTTCCTCGATGCGGCGGGCGATCCGGATCTCCCCCTCCCGGGTGAGGAGGTCCACGGTGCCCATCTCGCGCATGTACATCCGCACCGGATCGGTGGTGCGCCCGAACTCCGCGTCCAGGGTGGCGAGCGCCGCGGCCGCCTCTTCGGCGGCGTCCTCGTCGGTGTTGACCTCGGTCTCCATCATCAGCAGGTCATCGGCATCCGGGGCCACTTCGTGCACCGTGATGCCCATGTCGTTGATCATGCTGACGATGTCTTCGATCTGCTCCGTGTCGACAATGCCTTCCGGGAGATGATCGTTCACCTCGGCATACGTGAGGTATCCCTGCTCCTTGCCCTTGGCGATGAGGAGCTTGAGGCGAGACTGCTGGTCGTCGAGATTCATGATGTCTTGCATTGCGCGAGACCGACTCCGAGGAAACGCTCCATTTTATGATTTTCCGGTAGCGGAATCAACGAGGAATTCACCCTCGCATACCGCGCCCCGGCCCGCCCGCGGCCGTCGCCCGGGGGCGTCCGCCCTCGGCGAGAAGACGAAGGAACTCCTCCTTCTCCTCCGCATCGAGCGCGCCCGAGCGCTCCTTCTCCTTCAACCACCGCTGCCGCTGCCGCCGCGCCTGCTCGTACAGCCGGTCCAGGACCCCCGAGAACTCCGCCTTCCGGGCCTCCCCGTCCTCGATGAGGTGCGGCGTGGCGGCGAGCCGTTCCAGGTGCGGACCCGCCTCGTGGTCGCGGTACCGCTCCACGAACGAGGCGGCGGTAAGGTCCGGGTTCTCGGAGGCGGCCCGCAGGAGCTCGGCGAGCAGGGGCGCCCCGTCGAGCTCGAGCCGCTCGATGAGACCGATCATCCCCTTCCGGCGGACGGCCGCAGTGGCGAGGGACGGTTGATTCAGGAGGAGGTGGATCGCCTGCCGCACGAGCGACGGTACCCGGCGCTCGCCTCCCGGCCGCCCGCCGCCGCCGGAGCCGCGGCGCGCCTGCCCTCCACGGTCCCGCCCCTGCCCCGAGCCGGCGAGAAGCAACTGGACTTCCTCGCGCTCCACCCGGCCGATCTCCGCCGTGCGGTCGACGAGCATGGTCCGGAAGGCGCCCGGTGGGGCCGCCGCGGCCAGAGCCGCGGACCGCTCCACGATCCGGGTGCGCCCTTCCAGGGTAACCGGATTGGATTCTCCGAGCAGCGTCGAGAACAGGAAGTCGGACAAGGGCATCGCGCTCGCCATGGCCTCCTCGAACGCCTCCGCCCCCCGGCTCCGCACGAACGAATCGGGGTCCTCGCCCTCGGGCAGGAACAGGAACGCGGCCAGCCGGCCGTCGCGCATCAGGGGCAGCGCCTGCTCCAGGGCCCGCCAGGCGGCGTCGCGCCCCGCCGCATCCCCGTCGAAGCAGAACACCACCTCCCGCGTGGACCGGTAGAGCTGCTGGAGATGGTCGCGGGTCGCCGCCGTCCCGAGGGTCGCGACCGCGTGGTCGATGCCGTACTGGGCGAGGGCGACGACATCCATGTAGCCCTCCACCACCACGAGCCGGGCGGGGCGGCTCCCGCGGCCGCGGAGCACCTGGTACTGCCCGTAGAGCTCCCGCCCCTTGTGGAACACCGGCCCGTCCGGCGAGTTCAGGTACTTCGGCTCGCCGTCGCCGATGATCCGCCCCCCGAACCCGACGACCCGCCCCCGCCGGTCGCGGATCGGGAACATCACCCGGTCCCGGAACCGGTCGTAGTGCGTGCCGCCCTCGCGCCGGGTGACGAGACCGGCGTGTTCGAGCACCTGCGCCTCCTTGCCCGCGTCTCCGAGCGCGGTCGCGAGCCCTTCCCAGCCGGGCGGCGCGAACCCGAGCTCGAACCGCGCCGCGAGCTCCCCCGACAGCCCGCGCGACTTCAGGTACTCGACCGCCCGGTCCCGGCCCGGGTGCTCCCGGAGCTGGAGCCGGAAGTAGCGGTTCGCGTCCTCCAGGGCGGCGTAGACCGCGTCGAGGTCCATCGACCGGCCGCGCCCTTCCGGCCCCGCCCCGCCCGGACCGGATCCGGTGCGCGGGACCTCCATGCCGACCCGCTCGGCCAGCTCCTCCACCGCATCGACGAACCCGAGGCCGTCGTACTCCATCAGGAACGTGATCGCGGTGCCGCTCGCCCGGCACCCGAAGCAGTAGTAGAACTGCTTCTCCCGGCTCACGCTGAACGAGGGGGTGCGTTCCTCGTGGAAGGGACAGCGGGCGAGGAAATCGCGTCCCCGCTGCCGGAGCCGCACCCGGGGCTCGATGACGTCCACGATGTCCACGCGAGCGAGGAGGTCGTCGATGAACTCCGAAGGGATGCGGCCGGATGCGCCTGCCAAGCGGGAAGCCTCCTCACTGCTCCGGCCCCCCGGGCGGGGCGCGCCGGTGCGTGCGCCTGCCGAAGGAAGATAGGGGCCGGCGCGCGGCCGATCAAGCAGGGCTGGCGATGGCGCCCGCGGGGAGCCCGCAGGGAGAAGGAAGGGACAGGGGACGGCGGCGATCAGGCGGTCACGCGAGGCGCTCGCGCACGAGCCGGCTCACCTCGGCCATGTCGGCCCGGCCCTGGACCTCGGGACGAAGGCGGGCCATGACCCCGCCCATGTCGCGCATCGACGACGCCCCGGTCGCCT
>JAJDXW010000289.1 GCA_022823045.1 Gammaproteobacteria bacterium | reverse complement strand
TCTCCACCACGCTCCAGTACCGGTGCTCCTTGCCGTCTTTGAACCGTCTCTTGCAGCGCACGAACATGCGCCCATCGTTCGACTAAACGAAAGGCAAATCAATAGGGTAGGTCGGCACTACAGACCGCTTTGGAGTCGATTCCGCGCGCCGGACTCCAGCAATTCAACCACTTGGGTCGCGGAAAAAAGTGAAAATCGACAGAATCCACGCCGAGTTGGCGAAGTCGGGCTAACGGGTGCCCGGCAGTACCTCGGCGTGCAGGATCTGATGCATGCGAAACTGCCGCTTGTCATCGATGTCGAGGTCGTGGCAGTTCAGCAAAGTCATCGTGCGCTCGAGCAGCACAGCCTCGATGCGCACATTGCGCTCGGTGATTCCACGCGCCCCGTCGTAGGTGATACGAAGTGGAATGTCGTGTACCCACGCATGTTCGACGGCCGCTCGAACCTCGGCCGACGCCAGCCGCGCCGGCACGCCGATCCACGTCAGCGTCGATACCAACCGTGCGACCTCCCACTGCCGAGCCGCGGGCAACGCGCCTTGCACCTTGTCGATCGCCGACCGGAGCGTTTCGACAAATGGCATCAGCCGGGTCCGCTCGAGCCAGCGCCCAGCCGTCACCAGGAGCGCCGCCTCACGCGTGGTGAAGTTGACCGGCGGCAACGAGTACGACTTGTCGAGCGCAAGTCCGCCGCCGCGTCCGCGCTCCCCGATCACCGGCATCGCCGCCGCCCGCAGGCCATCGAGGTCGCGGTAGATCGTTCGCACCGTGACCCCGAACCGATCGGCGAGCTCCTCCGCTTTGATCCCCGTTCGGCGCGCCCGCAAGAGCTCCGCGATGGCAAACAGTCGTTCCGTCCTTCGCATCCCGACCCAGAGTACTACAAATATGACATACACCTGACACTACGTTCCGGCAGATTGCTCCCACATGAATGGATGGGTCGCGATCCCACGAGACGGGCTACGCGTAGTACATTGAAACCATGGAAGTTTCCTGACACCTATTGTCATGGTCTCGCAACGAAGGAGAACCCACATGCCCCACGCTGTCCTCAACCCCACCGGGCTGCACGATCCGGTCCCGTTCGGATATAGCCACACCGTCAGCATCCCGCCCGGCAAGGAACTGGTGCTCGTCGCGGGTCAGTACGGATCGAGCACGGACGGCGCGGTGGTCTCGAGCGCATTCACCGAGCAGGTGCGGCACGCGTTCCGCAACCTGGGTGTCGCCCTTGCCGCCCACGGGCTCGACCTCGGCCATGTCGTCCAGCTCAGGACGTATGTCGTGAATCACGACTTCGACAAGCTCGCGGCAATCGCGGAGGCCGTGCAGAGCCGCTGGAGCGCCGACCCTCCCACGCAAACTCTGGTCGGGGTCGCCTGCCTGGCTACGCCTGAAATACTGTTTGAGGTCGAAGCCGTCGCAGCCCGGCCATGACACACAACCGTCTGCCGTCAACCGCGTACTCAACCCGGCCGGCGTCATTACCCCACGCAGGCAAGTCTAATGCCGCACAGAGCCGCCTTGAACGGGCAGGAGCTTCGGCACCGGAGCCGCCACGGGTCCGGCGGCCACGGCGGTCCGGCCGGGCGACGGAATGCGCTAACCTGCCGCCCCGTTCGTGACAGGCCGAGCGGCGGGCCCGGCGGGCAAGGGAGCAGGAGGGTGTCGGACGATGAAGTTCACGGTGATGGGGGCGGGGGGCGTCGGCGGGTACTTCGGCGCCCGGCTCGCCGCCGCCGGGCACGAGGTCGGCTTCGTCGCGCGCGGCCGGCATCTCGAGGCGATGCGCGAGAACGGCCTCTCGGTCCGGAGTGAGCTTGGTGACGTCGAGCTCCGGCCCGTGCGCGCGAGTGACGACCCGGCCGCGTTCGGTGCCGCGGACTGCGTCCTCTTCACCGTCAAGTCCTACGACTGCGAGACGGCCGCCGAGGCGCTCCGCCTCGCCCTCGGGGTCGATACCTTCGTCGTCCCCCTGCTGAACGGCATCGGCCACGTCGAGGTCCTTCAGCGGATCCTCGGCCCGGACCGCGTGCTCGGCGGCGTCGCGCACATCAGCGCGCTCATCGAGGGGCCGGGCGTGGTCCGACATTTCGACCGGCTGCAGATCCTCCGGATCGGCGAGATGGACAACGCGGCGAGCCCGCGCGTCCTCGCCCTCCGGGAAGCGTGCACCGCGGCCGGCATCGAATGCCCGGTACCGAGGGACATAGAGCGCGAGCTCTGGCAGAAGGTGGCGATGATCTGCACCCTCGCGGGCGCCAACTGTCTGACCCGACTTCCCCTTGGCGCCTGCCGGAGCAACCCTGCCACGCGGGCGATGATGGAGAGCCTCACCGCCGAGACGGTTGCCGTCGCCCGCACGCTCGGGGTCTCCCTGCCGGACGATCAGGAAGCCCGGACGATGGCGGTCCTCGACAAGCTGCCGGCCCCCATGAAGGCGTCGATCTTCGCCGCCCTCGAGCGCGGCGACCGCCTGGAGGCTTCGGCCCTGAACGGCGCCATCGACCGTCTCGGTCGCGAGGCTCGCGTCGACACCCCGACCCACCGCGCGGTCTACGCCGCCCTCGCCCCCCACGAGCACGGCACCCCGCCCGCCGCCTGACAGCCCGTTTCCGTGATCGCCCGTCGCTCCCCGGCCAAGGCGAGTTCACACCAATGAGTGAAGAAGCGCACCAGATTCGTATAACGATCAGCGAAGCCGGTAGGTCGGATTACGCTTCGCTAATCCGACCTACAGCCCTTCGCGCTCATCATCGATGCGGCGCGTTGGGGTGAACACGCCCTAGAGCGCGTCCTTGAAGAGGCGGCCGCCCTTCATGATGGCCGGCATGTGCGCGCCCTGGCCGGCGAGGAGTCCGATGTCGGCGAGCGGATCGCCATCGACGACGACGAGATCGGCGAGCGCCCCGGCCCGGACGACCCCGAGCTCGCCTTCCATGTTCAGGATCTCCGCGTTGACCTCGGTCGCCTGGCGGATCGCCTCGTGGTTTCCGAGGACCTCGGCCTTGATGGCGAACTCGTCCGACTGGTAGACCTGACACTCGCCGAGGAGGTCCGAGCCGTGCCCGATCCGGACGCCCGCGTCGCGCGCGGTCTCGATCGCCCGCATGCCGACCTCGAGCACGTCGCCGAGCTTCTGCATCGACGCCTCGGGGAACCCGAACTCCCGCCCGTGGTCGCGGAGCGCCCGGTAGGTGACGCTGGTCGGGACGAGGTACGCGCCGTGCTCCGCCATCACCTCCGCGGCCTCGGCGTCCAGCAGATTGCCGTGCTCGATGGTCCGCACCCCGTTCTCGACCGCGCGGATGATCGCCTTCGGGATGTAGGCGTGGGCGAGCACGTAGGTCCGCCACGCTTCCGCCTCCTCGCAGACGGCCCGGATCTCGCCCGCCGAGTACTGGGTGTTCCAGATCGGGTCGGTCGGCGACGCCACCCCGCCCCCGGCCATGATCTTGATCTGATGCGCGCCCTTGCGAAGCTCGTCCCGGGCGGCCCGCCGGCACTCGTCGATGCCGTCCGCGATGCGGCCGAGCTGCTCCGTCGAGGCCTGGCAGGCGCAGGTGATGACGTTCGAGGTCGCGGTCCGGGGCCGGAAGTCGGCGTGCCCGCCGGTCTGGGTGAGGGCGAGGCCGGAGACGAAGAGGCGGGGGCCGACGAGGAGGCCGTCCTCCACCGCGTCCGCCATCCCGCGGTCGGCGCCGCCCGCGTCCCGGACTGAGGTGAAGCCCCGCATCAGCATCGCCCGCATGAGTTCACCGGCGTTCGCGGTCATGTAGGTGATCGGCACGTCGTTGATGGCGGAGAGGTCGAGGTGGGTCGCCTTGACGTGGACGTGCGCGTCGATGAGGCCCGGCAGGAGGGTCCGGCCGGCGAGGTCGATCGTCCGCTCCGCCGTGTCCGTCGCGAGCGGTCGGTCCGAGACCTCCTTGATCCGCTCCCCCTCGACGAAGACGTGGTGTCCCTCGCGGCGCTCTTTCGACTGGCCGTCCAGGACGCTCGCGTTGGCGAAGAGGATGCTGGCCATCGTCGCGTTCTCCCTGCCGTGCCGGATCGCCTCGGACGCGGGGCTCGTGTCGGTATCCCGACACGCCGCGCCGACTTCGCCGGCTCTCGACGCGCGGGCGGCGCCTCAGTCCCAGCTCGCCCCGTAGATGATCCCCGGAAGCCAGGTCGCGAGCCCCGGGAAGGTCGCGATGATGATGAGGGCGACGAGCTGGATGGCAACGAAGGGGATGATGCCCCGGTAGATGGCCGCCGTCGTCACCTCCGGCGGCGCCACCCCCCGCAGGTAGAACAGGGCGAACCCGAACGGAGGGGTCAGGAAGGAGGTCTGCAGGTTCACCGCGATCATGATCCCGAGCCACACCGGGTTGAGGCCGAGCAGCAACAGCACCGGGGCGACGATGGGCACCACCACGAACGTGATCTCGATGAAGTCGAGAAAGAACCCCATCAGGAACATGAGCAGCATGACGACCAGCATGGCTCCGAACACGCCGCCCGGCAGTCCGGTCAGGAACTCGTGCACGAGGTCGTCTCCGCCGAAGCCCCGGAAGACGAGGGAGAACATCTGTGCGCCGATCACGATGCCGAACACCATCGCGCTGATTCGCACCGTGGCACGGTTCACCTCGACCAGGGTCCCGTCCCGGTGCACCCGCGCGAGGCTCGTCAGCACCCCCCACGCGATCCCGGCGCATCCGGCGAACGCGACCGCGATCGCCACCCACTCCGCGGCGCTGATCTCGGTCCGCGCGACCCGCATGTCGACCGTGGCGGTAAGGAACACCACGAGCACCAGGGAGAACGCGGCGACGTAGATGGGCAGCGGCCGGTCCGGGCGCTGGCGGTGCCCCCCGAGCAGGGTCGCGCCGATCGCGCCGACCCCCGCCGCCTCCGTGGGAGTGGCGACCCCGCCCAGGATCGACCCGAGGACGGCCACGATCAGCACGATGGGGGCGACCAGGGCGTGGGCCACCCGGCGGGCGAGATGGACGTCGTCGCCGAGCTCGGAGCGCGGCACGGGGGGTGCGGCCTCCGGCTTCACGAACGACACGATGACGATCCACAGGATGTAGAGCCCGACGAGAGCGAGGCCCGGGATGAGGGCGCCCGCGAAGAGGTCCCCGACGGAGACGGGCTCGGGCGCGAAGTTGCCGAGCTCGCGCTGCGCCTCCTGGTAGGCGTTCGAGATCTGGTCGCCGAGGACCACCAGCACGATGGACGGCGGGATGATCTGGCCGAGGGTTCCGGAGGCGGAGATGGTTCCGCAGGCGAGCCGCGCGTCGTAGCCGCGACGGAGCATGGTCGGCAGCGACAGGAGCCCCATCGTCACCACCGTCGCGCCGACGATGCCGGTGGATGCGGCGAGCAGAGCTCCCACCACGCACACGGAGATCCCGAGCCCGCCACGCAGGGTCCCGAACAGCATCCCCATGGTGTCGAGCAGCTCCTCCGCGACCTTCGAGCGCTCGAGCATCACTCCCATGTAGACGAAGAGCGGCACCGCGATGAGCACCTCGTTGGTCATCACCCCGAAGATGCGGTTGGGGAAGAAGCCGAAGAACGACGGGGAGAAGAGGTCGAAGGCGTAGCCCGCGAGCCCGAAGAGGAGGGATGCGCCCGCGAGGCTGAACGCCACCGGGAAGCCGACGAGGAGCGAGGCGCTCACCCCGAGGAACATCACCACCACCATGATCTCGTTCGCGGTCACAGGGTGGGCTCCTTCTCTTCCACCGGCTCGAACGTGCCTTCGTTTCCGGCGAGGATGAACGCGCTCCGAACGCCGAGCGCAACGCCCTGGAGCGCGAGCGTCCCCGCGAAGAGCCAGATGCAGGTCTTGAGCAGGTACACGGCGGGGATGCCGCTCACCTCCACCGAGCCTTCGCGGACCCGCCAGGCGTTGAGCACGTAGTCCCACGAGAGCCAGACGGTGGCGATGCACATCGGCAGCAGGATGACGAGGACCCCGCCGAGGTCGATGAGCGCCTTCTTCTTCCGGTCCACGTTGCCGTAGAGGACGTCGACGCGAACGTGGGCGTTGTGCAGCAGGGTGTAGCCGGCGGCGACGAGGAAGATGATCGAGTGCATGTACCAGATGGACTCCTGCATCGCGAGGACGCTCAGCCCGAAGACGTAGCGCATCGCCACCACGACGAACTGGACGAGGACCATCGCGAGGGCGAGCCAGGCGACGAATCGCCCGGTCACCTCGCTCACTCGCTCGATCCCGCGGACCAGTGCGGTGATGAATCCCATCGATGCGATCCGGGCGGCTACGAGGCAGGAGAGGGCGGGTTCGGAGAGCGGGCGCTCCCGCGCCGGCCGCCGGCCGGCGCGGGAGCCGCCGCGATCAGCCGTACTCGAACGGCAGCGCGCGGGCGTTCATGTAGCCCTGCAGGCTGATCTTGGACCAGCCGATGGCGGTCTTGCGGAACGCGCGGTAGCTGTCCCAGACCTTCTGCGTGGTCGCGTCGGTCGCGCCGACCGTGCCGACGACGTCGGCCGCGACCTTCCCGAGCTCGGTGAGGAGCGAGTCCGGGAACTTGTGCAGGAGGACGCCGTGCTCGCTCACCAGCTTGTCGAGCGAAGCGGGGCTGCGGCCGTCGTACTCGGCGCTCTGAATGAACACCTCGGCCTCGAGGATGGCGGAGATGATCTCCTGGTCCTCGGCCGAGAGGCCCTCCCAGAACTGCTTGTTGATGACGTAGCTCCCCGCGGTGCCGGGCTCGTGGAAGCCCGGCCAGTGGTAGTGCTTGACCACCCGGTGGAAGCCGAACGCGAGGTCGTGCCACGGCCCGACCCACTCCGAGCCGTCGATGGCCCCGGACTGGAGGGCGGGGAAAATTTCGCCGCCCGGGAGGTTCACCACCGCGACTCCGAGGGCGCGGAGCACCTCTCCGCCGAGCCCCGGCATCCGGAACTTGACCCCCTTGTAGTCGTCGAGCTTCGTGATCTGCTTGTTGAGCCAGCCGCCCATCTGCACCCCGGTGGCGGGCCCGGCGAAGGGCACCATGCCGAAATCGGCGTGGAGGTCGCGCCACAGCTCGTAGCCCCCTCCGTACATGAGCCACGCCCAGGACTCGATGTGGGTCATGCCGTACGGCACCGCGGTGAAGAAGTTGAACGCCTGGCTCTTGCTCGGGAAGTAGTACTCCGCGGAGAAGTACATCTCGGCGTTGCCCTCCGAGACCGCGTCGAACACCCCGAACGCGGGGACCAGCTCGCCCGCGTCGAACAGCTTCACCTGGACGCGGCCGCTGGTGGCGGCGGTGATGCGCTTCGCGACCCGAGCCGCGGAGGTCCCGAGCCCGGGGAAGTTCTTGGGGAACGAGGTGACGAGCTTCATCTCCTTCATCCCCTGGGAGATGGCGGGCGCGGATACGGTGGCCGCCGCGACGGCCGCGCCGGTTGCGGCGCCCGTGGTCAGGAATTGACGGCGCTTCATCGAAGGACTCCTCATGTGCACATTCTTGTCCGATCCCGGTCAGGCGGCGTCGCCTTGCGACCGGCGACGAAATACGGGGGGCCAAAGCGCCCCGTTGGACCGGATGATACCGCGTGTCGGCGCAAGGTGACGCCCGGCCCCCGCGCCGGCGTGGATGGACGGCCGGCCATCGCGCAAAATGCGGTCGCGGCGGGCCAATCAATCGGAAGTCGAGCACGGGTCCGCCGGAGGGCCGAACGAAGGAGTCCGGAGCGCGTGAGGACAAGGGAAGCTTCGAAGGGTCCGCGAACTGCAAGGAGGGCCGGGAGATGGTGAGTCTGTACCTCGCGTCCCGGTCACCGCGCCGGCGGGAGCTGCTGGCCGGGCTCGGCTACCGGTTCGAGGTGCTGGACGTTGCGGTCGACGAGCGCCGGGCGGACGGGGAGACGCCGGCCCGCTACGTCGAGCGGATGGCGCGCGAGAAGGCGCTCGCGGGTCTCGACGCGGCGGAGGGCGGAGGCGCTGCCCGCCCCGAAGGCTTGCCACCGGTGGTGCTCGGCGCGGACACCATCGTCGTCGTCGATGGGAAGGTCCTCGGCAAGCCGCGTGACCGAGCCGAGGTTCTCGCCCACCTCGAACGTCTCTCCGGCCGTGACCACCGGGTGCTCTCCGCGGTTGCGCTCGCCGCCCGCGCGGCGGGCGAGCCGGCGGTCGGCGTGCGCCTCTCGCGCAACCGGGTGTGGTTTCGGCAACTGTCGCCCGCCGAGCGTGAGGCTTACCGGGCGACCGGCGAGCCGGCCGACAAGGCGGGGAGCTATGCCATCCAGGGCCTCGCCGCCGCCTTCGTCACCCGCCTCGAAGGGAGCTGGAGCGCCGTCGTCGGGCTTCCCCTCAACGAGACCACCGACCTCCTCGCCCGGGCCGGCCTTCCCTTCCTTGCTCCTCCGGGCGGCGACGCGGCCGGCGCGTGGCCAGCAACCGCCGAAAGGCGCTGAACACGGCTCGTCGGCGAGGCGGAGCCTTAATGAGCGCCCGACCCGGGCGAACCGGGTCGGTCCCGTCGCCTTGCGAATCGGCCGGCGCCCGAGCGCCTCGGGGTCCGCCGCCGTTCAGGCCTCCACGATCATCTCGAAGCCGCCGAAGATCATGCGCTTTCCGTCGAAGGGCATGGGGTTCAGGTCGGCGGCAAGGTGCGGGTCGGACATCATCGCGGCATGGGCCGCGTCGCGTACCTCGCGGGCCGGCCAGACGATCCAGGAAAACACCACCGTCTCGTCGGGTTCGCACTTCACGGCCATCGGGAACGACGTGGTCTCGCCCTCCGGCACGTCGTCTCCCCAGCACTCCACCACCTGGAGCGCGCCGTTCTCCTTGAAGAACTCCACTGCCTTGAGGGCGTGCTCCCGAAAGGCCTCCCGATTCGCGGTCGGGACCGCGGCGACGAAACCGTCCACATAGCTCATCGATTGCTCCTTGAGGGTTGCGCCGATCCGCGGGAAGCATGTCCGGCCCGGCCGCGCGGAACAGGCAAGCGGCGGACCGGATGGGCGGCGGCCCAATCAATGACGGGACACCGGCACTGCCGCTACGCGGCGGGCGCCACCGAGAGGCCGCGGACGCGGTGCCGGTCGATGAGGCGCTGGACGAGCCCGCTCGCCTTCGCCTCCTCGACGAACTCGGCGAGGAACGCGGCCCCGCGCTCGCGCGGCTTCGGCGTGCCCACCGCCTGCTGGACGGCGGTGAACTGGCCGTCGAGGATGCGTGAGCCGGACAGCCGCTCCACGTCGGAAAGAAGGCGTGGTCGGAGGCCGGCAAGCGCGTCCAGTTGCCGTTCGAGGAACAGATCGAACGAACCGTCAAGCCCGCTTGCCCGCACCAGCTCGGCGTGCTCGATGTTTCGGCTGAGGAAAAGGTCGTAGGCACTGCCACCCGCGACCGCGATCCGGACCCCTTCCCGGTCGACATCCTCGATTCCGCGGAGGGACGAGCCCGGAGGCACGAGGTAGGTCGCCTCGATCTCGGTGTACGCCGCGGTGAACGCGATGGTCTCGGCACGGGCCGGCTCCGCCCCGATAAGACCGATGTCCCACGCGTCGTCGGTCGCCGCGTCCGCGAGCCTGGCCGGCGTCTCGAACGGCACGTAGGCGATGGGAACCTCGAGCCGCCTCGCGATTTCCGCCGCCATGTCGGGGGCGACCCCTTCCGGGTCCCCGTCCGGCGTGCGCCCGGTGACGAGCAGGAAGTTCGCGAGGTTGATCGCGGCGCGGAGGGTGCCGCTCGGGGCAAGCTCGGATCGGAGGTCGGAGTTCATGCGGTGCCGCTCGGTTCGAAGAAGGGCGCGATTCTACGCAACCGTGCTCCGCCACGGCTCCCCGGAACGGCCCGGGGTCGCGCGCCGCGGCGACGGACCGGAGGATTCCGATCCGGATGCCCGAGGGACAAGCCCGGGGCGCCGTGGCATGATGGCGCCCCCGCGCGGTCGCGCGCCGTCCGGCAGCGAGGAATCATGGCAACGAACGGTATCCCCGTTCTCGATCTCGAGCGCTTCGAGAGCGCGGACCCGGCGGTGGTCGCGGCCGCCGCCCGGGAGCTCGACGACATCTGCCGCGAGATCGGGTTCCTCGTGATCAGCAACCACGGCGTCTCCGAAGAGACCCAGGCCGCGCTCTACGACGCCGCGCACGCCTTTTTCGACCTGCCCCTCGAAGCGAAGATGACGGTCAGGCGTCCGCACCACGACCAGAACCGCGGCTACATCCCCTACGGCGAGGAGACCCTCGCCCGCATGCACGGCGGCGACACCCCCCCGGACTTCAAGGAGGTGTTCGCGATCGGGCCCTTCGACCGCCCGGCCGACCGCTATCACTCCGAGGAGCTCTCCTACCCGAACTTCGCGCCCAACCTGTGGCCGAGCGCGCCGCCCGCCCTCGAGCCGGCGATGAGGGCCTACTTCCTCGCCCTCGAAGATCTGTCGCGGCGGCTCGCCCGCCATCTCGCCCTCGCCCTCGGACTCCCCGCTGGCTGGTTCGCGGACAAGCTCGACCGCCATGCGAGCCAGCTTCGCCTGCTGCACTATCCCGCCCCGTCGCGCGAGCTCGAGCCCGGGCAGCTCAGATGCGGCGTCCACACCGATCTCGGCATGATGACGATCCTTCGCAACGAAGCCGCGGCGGGTGGTCTGCAGGTGCGACCGCGCGAGAGCGACTGGATCGATGCGCCCGCCGTCGACGGAACCTTCATCGTCAACATCGGCGACCTGCTGATGCGATGGACCAACGACCGATGGGTGTCGACCCCGCATCGCGTGGCGGTTCCGGAAGCGGAGGTCCGTTCCCGCTCGCGCCGGCTTTCGATCGGCTACTTCACGCGGCCGAACTACGACGCACCGATCGAGTGCATCAGCACCTGCCAGGACGCCGCGAACCCGGCGCGCTACGCGCCCACCACCGTCAAGGTGTACAACGATCGGCGTTTCGCGCGGGGCGCCGGTCCGCACCAGCCCGCCTGAACGATTCCGACGACCGAGGACGGCGGCCCGCCCTCGAGGAGCGGGGACGAGGTTGCGGCCGTCGTGGCCGGTCAGGCGCGGTGATAGGGGTGGCGGTGGAGGAGGGACCAGGCCCGCCAGAGCTGCTCCGCCACGATGACCCGCACGAGGGCGTGGGGGAAGGTGAGGCGGGAGAGTGACCAGGTGAGGTCGGCCCGCTCCCGGCACTCGGGAGCGAGGCCGTCCGGGCCGCCCGCGAGGAGGGCGGTGTCCCGCCCGTCGGCCATCCAGCCCTCCAGCCGCTCGGCGAGGTCCGCCGTCGACCACGCGGCGCCCCGTTCGTCGAGGGCCACGACCAGCGCCCCGTTCGGCACGGCCCGAAGGAGCCCCTCGCCTTCGCGGCGCATGGATGCGGCGGAGGCCGCGCCCTTGCGCGCGGCCGCTCCGCGATACGCGGTCGGGACTTCCCGAAGGGTGAGCCGGCAGGCGGGGGGCAGGCGCTTCGCGTAGTCCTCGAACGCCTCGTCCACCCATCCCGGCATCCGGGTTCCGACCGCCGCCAGCACGATCTTCACCTGTATCTCCGTTCCGTTTCCGGCGTTTCCGCGGTGTCGGTCTCGCTCGCTCCGGCACGGCAGGAGCCGGACACCTCCACTGACCGGGTCGCCGGGTCGGGCGGTCTTCGAGGGGCCATGGCATGGGCCGTGGGTCCTTCTCGGCCAGCGGTCCCTTCGCCGCGGGGACAGGGGGACTCGAGCCCTTCCGGTCCGCTGGCGTTTCCCTGGCTCGCACGTCCGAAACGCCGCCTCCGGAGCCGAGCCGGATCGGAGCGGCGGGGAGCCCGGGTCAGGGCGCCGGCGCCCCGGTAGTCTGTTCGCGGAGCGCCATCACCGGCGACCAGAGCTTCTCGAGCTGGTAGAGCTCCCGCGCGTCCGGCTGCATGACGTGGACCACCACGTCGCAGAGGTCCACCAGCACCCATTCGCCTTCGCGCTCCCCTTCGACCCCGAGCGGCGGTGCGCCCCGGTGCTTCGCCGATACCACCACCTTTTCGGTGATCGCCCGCACGTGGCGGGACGTGCGGCCGGTGGCCACCACCATGTAGTCCGTGACGTCGGTGAGCTCCCGGACATCGAGAACCTCGACGTCGCCCGCCTGGAGCTCTTCGAGCTCGGCCATCACGAGCCGGAGCAGCTCCTCGCCGCCCGGCTCGCTCCGGCCCCGTTCGTTCCGTCCTGTATCACGCGCCATCGGAATAGAGCTTCTCCTGCCGGATGTATTGCGCCACCGCCTCGGGCACGAGCCCGTCGAGGTCCTCGCCGGACGCGCACCGCGCCCGAACGGCGGTGGAAGAGATGTCGACGGCCGGGAGGTCCATCACGAGGATGGAGCCGGCCGGCCGGGTGCGGAGGTGGGCGGCGTCCTCGCAGCGGCGCGCCTCCGCCCACCGGGAGACCTCGTCGCCGCGGGGCGGTCCCGCCCCCGTTCGCCGCGCCACCACGAGGTGCGCGTAGTCGGTGAGCTCGCGCCACCGCCGCCACGTGTCCAGCACCTCGAGCTGATCGGCGCCGAGGAGCAGGCAGAGCGGCCGCTCCCCGGACTCGGCGCGGAAGGAGGCGAGGGTGTCGATGGTCCAGCCGGGTCCGTCGCCGGCGAGCTCGCGGCCGTCCACGCGGATGCCGCTCCGCCCGCGGACCGCCGCATCCAGCATCGCCCGGCGCTGGTCGCCGGTCGCCCGCGCCGGAGGCCGATGCACCGGGACTCCGGCCGGCACCAGCGCGACCGCGTCCAGTCCGAGCCGGCGGCGGGCTTCCTCCGCGAACCGCAAATGACCGTTGTGGACGGGATCGAAGGTTCCGCCCAGGATGCCGAGAATGCCCGCCCCGCCCGCCGTGTCAGCCTCCGTGGCACCACGCGGCGGGCCGGCGAGAAGAGGGCCCGGGCACCGTCAACGGGGCCCGTGAGCTTCCGGGGAAGTTGGCCCCCCCGGGGCGACCGCGGGCTCCCCGGGCCCGCACGGGCATGGCCGGCCGCGGCTCCTCACTGCCGGATGTGGCCGTCGCCGAGCACGATGAATTTCTGCGACGTGAGCCCCTCCAGCCCGACCGGACCGCGGGCGTGCAGCTTGTCGGTGCTGATCCCGATCTCCGCCCCGAGTCCGTACTCGAAGCCGTCCGCGAATCGGGTCGAGGCGTTGACCATGACCGAGCTCGAGTCGACCTCCCGCAGGAAACGCTGCGCCCGCGAATGGTCCTCGGTCACGATCGAGTCGGTGTGGGCGGAGCCGTGCGTCGCGATGTGGTCCATCGCCTCGTCGAGGCCGTCCACCACCCGGATGGCGAGGATCGGCGCGAGGTACTCGGTATCCCAGTCCTCGGGAGTCGCTGCCTCGCAGCCCCCCCCGACGAGCTGCATGGTCGCCGGGCATCCCCGGAGCTCGACCCCGGCCTCGAGGTACCGCTCGGCGAGCGGCGGCAGCACCTCGGGGGCGATGGCCCGGTCCACGAGCAGCGTCTCCATGGTGCAGCAGGTGCCGTAGCGCTGGGTCTTGGCGTTGTAGGCCACGCGCACCGCCTTCTCCGGATCCGCCCGCTCGTCGATGAAGACGTGGCAGATCCCGTCCAGGTGCTTGATGACGGGGATGCGGGACTCGGTCATGACCCGCTCGATGAGCCCCTTCCCCCCGCGGGGGACGATGACGTCCACGAACTCGTCGAGCCGGAGCAGCTCGCCCACCGCGCGCCGGTCGGTGGTCTCGACGACCTGGACCGCGTCGGCGGGCAGCCCGGCCTCGGCGAGCCCCGCGCGGACGCACGCCGCGATCGCCCGGTTCGAGTGGATCGCCTCCGATCCGCCCCGCAGGATGACCGCGTTGCCGGCCTTGAGGCAGAGGCCTCCCGCGTCCGCGGTGACGTTCGGGCGCGACTCGTAGATGATGCCGACCACCCCGAGGGGCACCCGCATGCGCCCCACCTGGATTCCGGTCGGCCGGGAACGGACGTCGGTCACCTCCCCCACGGGGTCGGGGAGCGCGGCGATCTCCTCGAGCCCGAGGGCCATGGCCTCGATGCGGGCTTCGGTGAGCTCCAGGCGGTCGGCGAGCGCGGATTCGAGGTCGCGCCCCGCGTCGAGGTCCCGCCGGTTGGCCGCGAGCAGCTCCGCGCGGCCGGCCTGGATCGCCTCCGCGGACGCGGTGAGCGCCCGGTTGCGCGCCGCGGTGCCCGAGCGGGAGAGCTCGCGCGCCGCGACCCGGGCTCCCTCGCCGAGCCCTCGCATGTAGCCGGCAAGGTCCGCGGTCTCGTCGACAATCTTGGCGGTAGCCGCCATTTCCCCTCTCCGGCGCGCCCGGCGCGCGCCCTCTTCCGGCCGATTATACGGCGCGCATGGGCACGCCGCAGAAGTCGAGCACCAGCCGCCTGAGGCCATCCCACTCGTCCCCGGGGGCCGCCCCCTTGGACATCGCGTCGAGGCGGGCGAGGGCGGCGAGGCGACCGCTCCACTCCCCGGCCGGCGATCGCCGCAGCGCGGCCGTGACCGCTCCCCGGCGCCGGCGCCACGCGGGAAGCGCCCGGAGCGCGTCGTCGCTCGTCGCTCCCCGCTCGAGGTCGCGGCCGATCCGGGCCATCGTGCGCACCTGCCAGGCGAGGGCGCCGATGATGGCGGGCGGCGCCTCGCCTTCCGCCGCGAGTCCGGCGAGCACCGTGAGCGCCCGGGGGGCGTTTCCCGCGAGGGTCGCGTCCACGAGGTCGAAGGAGGTGAAGCGGGCTCCGTGGGCCGCGCCGTCGAGCACGTCGTCGATCTCGATCCGCCCCCCGGAGACGAGGAGGGCGAGCCGCTCGATGGTCTGGGCCCCGTAGGCGAGGTTGCCCTCGCAGCGATCGGCGAGCTCCTCGATCGCTTCGGGCGAGGCGTCGAGACCGCGGCTGCGCGCGCGCTCCCGGAGCCACGCGGGAAGGGCGGAGCGTTCCTTGGGCCAGACCTCGACGGTGGCCCCGGCCCCCTCGATCGCCCGGTACCACGCGGAGCGCTTCGCCCGCGCTTCGATGCGGCCGGCGCCGACCAGCAGCACGACGTCGTCTCCCGTCTCGGCCGCGAACGCGGCGAGCGCCTTCCCGCCTTCCGTGCCCGGCCGCCCGCTCGGGAGACGGAGCTCGACGAGGCGCCGCTCGGCGAAGAGGGAGAGGCTGGCCGCGGCCTCGGCGAGCCGGGACCAGTCGAAGCCGGTTTCCGCGTCGAGGACGGTGCGTTCGGTGAAGCCCTGTTCGCGGGCGGCGGCCCGGATCGCGTCCAGCGATTCGTTGAACTGGAGCGGCTCGTCGCCGGTCACCAGGTAGACCGGCTTGAGTCCCCGAGCGAGATGGTGACCGAGCTGCTCGGGCCGGACCTGCACCGCGGCCTCAGCCGCCGGAGGTCGCGTGCAGCCGCCGCACGAGCGCGGCCGCTGCCTCGCGGCGCATCTCGTCGCGAATGACCGCCCGCTCGCGCGTCCGGCTCAGCCGTTCTCCCCGGTGCACGCGGTACGCCCGCACCACCTTGACGTCGCCGGGTTCGAGGACCTTCTGACCCTTGCCGTCCTTGAGGGTGTAGCGCACTTCGTAGGCGATCTGGTATTCGCGGGCCTCGCCGCGGACCGGCTCCACCGAGAGGAGGCGCTCCTGGAAGCCTTCCGGACGGACCGCGAGCACGAGGTCCGCGTCTCCGCCCGCGAGCCGCACCCCGCTCCCCGCGAGCCTCGCCTCGAGGGCGTCGCGAAGCTCGAACGAGCCTCCCTGCACCTGGACGGACCCGGGGAGGTCCAGCGCGCTCCGCGGCTGGAAGGCGCCGCAGCCGGCAAGGGCCAGGCCGAGCAGGGCGCCAATCAGGGGGAGAAAGATGCGCATGTCAGCCAAGGAATGCTCCCAGGGCGAATCCCAGAGCGAGGCAGGATCGCGTGTCGAGCCAAGGGTCGAGCCCCGGAACGAAGCCACAGCCGGCGGCTCCGATGCCGGCAAGCCCCACAACCCCGCCGACGGCCACCACCGCGAAGCGCAGCATGTCGCACGTCACACCACGATGTTGAGAAGTCGATCGGGCACGAGGATGACCTTTCGTGCGGTCTTCCCTTCGAGATGGCGCGCCACGTTCGGGTTGCCGCGCGCCACCGCCTCGGCCTCGTCGCGGCCCGTGCCGGCCGGGACGTCCACCCGGCCCCGCAGCTTTCCGTTGACCTGCACCACGAGGGTCACGGTATCACGTTGGAGGGCCGCCGGGTCGGCTTGCGGCCAGCTCGCGTCCACCACCGGACCCTCGCCGCCGAGCGCCGGCCAGAGCGCGTGCGCGACGTGCGGCACCACCGGGGCGAGCAGCAGGATGGCGGCGCGCAGCCCCTCCCGGTCGAGGGCGCGCCCTTGGGGCGACTCGTCGTCGCGGGCGCGAAGGGCGTTCAGCATCTCGATGACCGCCGCGATCGCGGTGTTGAAGGTGTAGCGTCGCCCCACATCGTCGCCCGCCTTGGCGATGGTCTCGTGGATCTTGCGCCAGGTGTCGCGCTGTTGCGCATCGAGGGTCTCCGGGACGAGGTCGGCCACCGGCCCCGCCGCCACGTGGTCCGCCACCATGCGCCACAGCCGCCGCAGGAACCGGAACGCGCCCTCGACGGCGGTGTCGCTCCACTCGAGGGTCTGGTAGGGCGGGCTCTGCATCATCATGTAGAGTCGGATGGTGTCCGCTCCGTAGCGGGCGACCATGTCCTCCGGATCGATGCCGTTGTTCTTCGACTTCGACATCTTCTCGAGCCGTCCCACCTTCACCGGCTCGCCGTCCGCCTGCAGCCTCGCCCCGGTCACCCGCCCCTTGTCGTCGCGTTCCATGTCGACCTCGACCGGCGAGTAGTATGTGGCCGCCGCGTCCGCGTCCCCCCGGTAGAAGGTCTCGTTGAGCACCATGCCCTGGGTGAGGAGGTTCGCGAACGGCTCGTCGCTGTCGATGAGGCCCTCGTCGCGCATGACCTTGTGGAAGAAGCGCGCGTACATGAGGTGCAGGATGGCGTGCTCGATCCCGCCGATGTAGAGGTCCACGGGCAGCCAGTAGTTCGCCCGCTCGTCGACCATCCCGGTATCGCAGCCCGGGCAGGCGAAGCGCGCGTGGTACCACGAGGACTCCATGAACGTGTCGAAGGTGTCGGTATCGCGCCGCGCCGGGTCGCCGGTCTCGGGGTCGGTCGTCTCGACGAACTCGGGAAGGGTGGCGAGCGGCGATCCGCCGCCCGACACGTTCACGTCCTCGGGAAGCACCACCGGGAGCCGCTCCTCGGGCACCGGGAGCTCTCCGCGCGTCTCGCTCGTGATGACGGGGACCGGGCAGCCCCAGTAGCGTTGCCGGGACACGCCCCAGTCTCGAAGCCGGTAGTTGATGGTGCGCCGGCCCTTGCCCCTCGCCTCGAGCCAGTCGGCGATCGCCTCGAACGCGGCGGCCGAGGTCATGCCGTCGAATTCGCCCGACGCCACGACGGTCCCCGGCTCGACGAACGCCCCCGTGGAAATGTCGACGTCGTCTCCGTCCGATGGGCGGATCACCTGCACGATGGGAAGACCGAACCGGGTCGCGAACTCGTGGTCGCGGTGGTCGTGGGCGGGCACCGCCATGATCGCGCCCGTGCCGTAGCTCATGAGGACGAAGTTCGCGATCCAGATCGGGATCTGCTCTCCGGTCATCGGGTGGATCGCGTTCCGGCCGATGGCGATGCCCTGCTTCTCCATGGTCTCGAGCGACGCCTCGGAGGTCTCCATCCGCCGGCATTCGTCGATGAACGCGGCCACCGCGGGGTCCGCGGCGGCCGCCTCCGCCGCGAGCGGGTGACCGGTCGCGACGGCCATGTACGTGGCGCCGCAGATCGTGTCGGGGCGCGTCGTGAACACGGAGATGGTTTCGCCCCCGCCGACGAGCTCGAAGTCGAACTCGACACCCTCCGAGCGCCCGATCCAGTTGCGCTGCATGGTCTTGACCGCGTCCGGCCAGCCGATGGTGTCGAGCCCGGCGAGGAGCTCGTCCGCGTAGTCCGTGATCTTGAGGAACCAGTGGGGGATCTCGCGCCGCTCGACCGGGGCGCCCGAGCGCCAGCCGCGGCCGTCGATGACCTGCTCGTTGGCGAGCACGGTGCCTTCGACCGGATCCCAGTTGACCTCCGCGTTGCGTTTGTAGGCGAGTCCCTTCTCGTACATCCGGCCGAACATCCACTGCTCCCAGCGGTAGTAGTCCGGGGTGCAGGTGGCGAACTCGCGGGACCAGTCGTAGCCGAACCCGAGCCGCCGGAGCTGGGCCTTCATGTCCGCGATGTTGCGGTACGTCCATTTCGCGGGCGGCACCCGGTTCTCGATCGCCGCGTTCTCGGCCGGCAGCCCGAAGGCGTCCCATCCCATCGGCTGGAGCACGTTCTTGCCGAGCATCCGCTGGTAGCGAGAGACCACGTCGCCGATCGTGTAGTTGCGGACATGGCCCATGTGCAGGCGCCCGCTCGGGTAGGGGAACATCGAGAGGCAGTAGAACTTCTCGCGGGAGGGGTCCTCGGTGACGCGGAAGGTCTGCGCCTCCTCCCAGTACGCTTGCGCCGCCGCCTCGACCGCCTCGGGCTCGTAGCGCTCGGGGAGGGCGGGGGCGTCGCCGTTGCGCCCGGGCTCGCGGGCGCCGGTCATTGCCGCGCTGCCGTTCCCGTGCCTTGTTCCGCCGCCGCGGTCCGTCCTGTCCTCAGCCCTGCCTTCAGCCATCGTGTCCGGTCTCGTATGCATAGTCGAAGGAGTCGAAGAAGAGCCGCTCCAGATCCAGTCCATGCTCCGGAAAGAGCTCCCGGGCCGCCGTCACCATGGGCGGCGGGCCGCTCGCGTAGACCTCGTGTCCCGAGAGGTCCGGGAAATCGGCGAGCACCGCCTCGTGGACGAACCCGGTGCGCCCGCTCCACCCCGACTCCGGCTCCGGCTCCGACAGCACGGGGACGAATTGGAGCCGGGAGTGCGCGCGCGCCCACGCCCGAGGCAGGTCGCCCAGGTACAGGTCCCGCTCGGAACGTACTCCCCAGTAAAGGTGCATCTCGCGTCTCAACGGAGCCAGCAGCGCATTTTCGATGATGGCCTTGACCGGCGCAAAGCCGGTGCCCCCCGCGAGGAATACCACCGGGCAGTCGCTCTCGGTCCGAAGGTAGAAGCTCCCGAGCGGGCCCTGCAGCCGGAGGAGCGAGCGCTCCTCGAGATCCTCGAAGACGTGCCCGGAGAACGTCCCGCCCGGCACGTGGCGGATGTGGAGCACGAGGAGCGCGTCGTCCGCCGGGCAGTTCGCGAGGGAGAACGCGCGCCGGCGGCCGTCCCGGAGCAGGATGTCGACGTACTGACCGGCCCGGTACCGGAGGCGCTCGGTCGGGGGGAGCTGAAGGCGAAGCTCCATCACGTCGTGGGCGAGCCGGGTGCGCGACGCTACTCGGGCGGGGAGCGTGCGGACCCCGTCGCCGGCGCCGTCCGCCCGGGCCGCGATGCGGAGGTCGGAGGAGGCCCGCGCCTGGCAGAGGAGGGTCCAGCCGGCCCGCACCTCCCGTTCGGTGAGGCCGCGCAGCCCCGCGCCCTCCGGCAGGTGGACCCGGCCGGCGACGACCCGGCCCCGGCAGGCGCCGCAGGCGCCGTTCCGGCATCCGTAGGAGAGCGCCACGCCCTGGCGGAGCGCCGCGTCGAGGATGGATTCGTCGGGCCCGGCGAGAAAGGCGGGGCCTTGCGGCTCCAGCGCAACGTCGAACACCGCGAGGTCGGCGGAGGCCGGCGGGCCGAAGGGAGCGTCGGAAATGGAACGGGAATCGGGCATCCGTACCGGGCGTCGGGCGACCTGGGCGGCCCAAGCGGCGAAGTATAGCGGGCGGCACGGCGGGCGCCGCGTGCCAGTTCTTCGAGCCATCCCTTCGACGGGAGACGGTGAGAGCTGTCGACCCCTGGCGTGTGCGAGGCCGGATTCGCCGAGTGGTGTCGTGGCCTCGCGGTCAGAGATCGAGATGCAGGCGAAGAGCGTCGTCGATCCGGTTCATGACGTGTGGCGGAACTCGCCCGACGCGGGCGTGGAGACGTTCGACAGCAACAGCGCGGATCTGTTCCGTCTGGGCCTTCGAGTCACGCACCAGACCGCAGGTCCGAGCCGCCAAGCGGACCTGGAATGGGTAGATCCTGCGCACATTGCCGGTAACCGGCACGACGGTCACGACACCTCGTCCCAGATTCGTTGTGCTCTGGTTCGCGCCGTCATTGCTCGCGACTACTGCCGGTCGGCGGTATGCTGCCTCGGCCCCGGTGGGGAAGCTGAAATCCACCATCCGGATGTCACTCAGTCGCACCGGCGCCTGCGAGCTCAATCGTTCAGCCCGTCGCTCGATGACCGCTCCCACGCCGAGCTCTCATCGTCATGCCACTCCGCCCATGCCGCCGCGTAGTCGTCGGTGAGCTCCATCGTGCGCAACAGACGCAGGGCCGCCTGCACCACACCGGACCGCGATTTGATGCCCTGCGACCGCGCATAGGCATCGAGGAACCCGACTTCTTCTTCAGGGAGGTCGATGCAGAGCTTCATCACTCGACGCTACCACCGCTACTACCACGCTGCCACCTCCTTCCGGTGACTCCTGAAACATCGTGCAATCCGGCTCAGGAATTCGGCTCGTTCCATGCGCGGGATCCAGGAAAATTCAAGTTGAGAATTTGAATTTTCCTGATCCTTCGGACCTTGTAAACCGGCGCACGCGGCCGTTCGATGAACGTCCGGCGCGTCTCCACGCCCCTCGGGACGGGTCGATGGGGACGCTGGCGGCTGATAGAGTGCGGAAGCGGGAGGGCGTCTCGACCGGGAGGGTCGGAGGCCGCTCCCGTTCCGACCGGCGCACACCACCCAAGGAGTCGACCGTGGAATTCGGCCTTTTCACCATGCCTTCCCATCCCCCGGAGCGCGACCTTCGCGAGGGTCACGAGTGGGACCTTCAGACCCTGCGCTGGGCGGACGAGTACGGGTTCACGGAAGCCTGGATCGGGGAGCACCACACCGCGCCGTGGGAGCCCCATCCCTCGCCGGATCTGCTGGTCGCGCAGTCGCTCAAGGAAACCACCGACATTCGTCTCGGGCCGGGCGGCTTCCTCCTCCCGTACCATCACCCGGCGGAGCTTGCGAATCGGGTCGCGATCCTCGATCACATGGCGGCCGGCCGGCTCAACTTCGGGGTCGCCGCGAGCGGGCTCCCGAGCGACTGGGCGATGTTCAACGTGGACGGCATGTCGGGGCAGAACCGCGAGATGACCCGCGAGGCCCTCGACATCATCCTTCGCCTCTGGACGGAAACGGAGCCCTTCGACCACAAGGGGAGGTACTGGAGCGTGAGCAAGACGGACGTCATGTTCGATACCCTGCGCCCCCACCTCAAGCCCCTCCAGGACCCCCATCCCCCCATCGGGGTGGCGGGGCTCAGCAAGAACTCCGACACCCTCAAGATGGCCGGGGAGCACGGCTTCATCCCCATGAGCCTCAACCTCAACCCCGCCTACGTCGGCTCGCACTGGGAGGCGGTGGAGGAGGGGGCGGCGAGGGCCGGCCGCACCGCGCACCGCGGGGAATGGCGGCTCGTGCGCGAGATCCTCGTCGCGGAGACCGACGAGGAAGCGATGCGGTACTCCGCCGGGGACATGATGGGCCGGATGATGGGCGAGTACTTTCTGCCGCTTCTCGCCAACTTCGGGTTCACCGACTTCCTGAAGCACGACCCGGACGTGCCGGACTCCGACGTGACCCCCGAGTACTGCGCGCGGCGCAACTGGGTGATCGGCTCACCGGACACGGTGGTGGAGAAGCTCGAGCGGGTCTACGACGAGGTCGGCGGTTTCGGCACCCTGCTCGTGTTCTGCTTCGATTACGTTCACGCGCCGGAGATCTGGCGGAACTCCTTCCGGTTGCTGATGGAGGAGGTCGCCCCTCGGGTCGCCCACCTCAAGCCCGCGGGGGCCGGGTAGGAGGCCGGGCGGTCAGGGGGAGGGGACGCCGCCGGACGGGTGCCCGCCCGGCGCCGGCTCTTGCCGCGTCAGCCCGGCCAGGTGCGAATCTCCTGCCGCTGCTCTCCAAGACCGGCCACGCCGAGGCGCATCACGTCGCCCGCCTGGAGGAAGCGCTGGGGCTTCTGGCCCGCTCCGACCCCGGGCGGGGTCCCGGTCGGGATCACGTCACCGGGCTCGAGCGTCATGTAGCAGCTCGCGAAGCTGACGATGGTCTTCACGCCGAAGATCATCGTCGAGGTGTTCCCGTCCTGGAACCGGTGCCCGTTCACCTCCAGCCACAGGGCGAGGTCCTGCGGGTCCGGCACCTCGTCCCTGGTGACCATCCAGGGCCCCATCGGCGCGAAGGTGTCGCAGCTCTTGCCCTTGGTCCACTGTCCGCCCGGGCGCTCGATCTGGAACTCGCGCTCCGATACGTCGTTGACCACGCAGTACCCCGCCACGTGGTCGAGCGCGTCGTCCTCCTCGACGTAGCTCGCCCGCCGTCCGATGACGATCCCGAGCTCCACCTCCCAGTCGAGCTTGGTCGAGCCGCGCGGCGCGATGACCGGGTCGTTCGGTCCGTTGATCGCGCTGGTGGCCTTCATGAAGAGAATCGGCTCGCTCGGGATCGGGGAGCCCGTCTCCGCCGCGTGGTCCGAGTAGTTGAGGCCGATGCAAAGGAGCTTCCCCACGTTCGCCACGCACGGGCCCAGCCGGACGTCCGGATCGACCGCCGGCAACGACGAGGGGTCGAGGCCGGCGAGGCGGGCGAGCGATTCGGGGGCGAGCGTTTCGGGACCGATGTCGTCGATCCTTCCCGAGAGATCGCGAATGGTTCCGCCTGCGTCGAGCAGACCCGGCTTCTCGTTTCCACGCTCACCGAATCGAAGCAGCTTCATTTCCTCATCCTCCTCTGTGGGGCGATGACCCCGGCACACGCGTCGCGGCCGCTCCGCGCGGCGGTATTCTACTCGCGGCGGGGGTGGGGCTCCCGGACAGCGCGCATGCTTCGCCGATGTTCGTCCGCAACGGAACATCGGCGAAGCATGCGCGTCAGGTAGCCGAGCAAATGCCGATTCCCTGGATGGCGGTCGCCATCGCGGTGACGATGAACTGCGTGTGGGGCGGCAACCCGGTCGCGGTCAAGCTCGGGCTCGAGGCGTTCCCTCCCTTCTGGACTGCCTTTCTCCGGTTCTGCCTCGGTATCGCCTGCGTCGGGATCTGGGCGCGCGTCGCCGGCATCCGGCTCCTTCCGACCACCGACGAGTGGAGGCCCTTCTTCGGGCTCAGCGTCTTCTTCGGGGTCCAGATCTGGCTCATGAACGTCGGCTACGGCCTCACCACGGGGGTCATGGGCGCGGTCCTCATCTCGGTCTACCCCCTCGTCGCGGCCCTGCTCGGGCCGCTCGCGGTCGCGGGGGACCGGCTGGACGCGATCCGGGCCCTCGGACTCGTCACCGCGTTCATCGGCACCGCGACGGTGCTCCTCGGCGAGTCCGAAACGGGGGAGCTCGAGCTCTTCTCGACCGGCAACTGGCTCGTGCTCCTGAGCGGAACCCTGCTCGGGATGCGCCTCGTCATGACGACCCGGGTGATCCGCGCCACCGATCCGGCGCGGGCCACGTTCTGGCAGATGGTGCTCGCGCAGCCGTGGTTCCTCGCCGGCGCGCTCGCGACCGAGACCATCGCCTGGGAGGCGGTCGGATGGCGGCCCGTCGCCGGGATCTTCTTTCAGGGGGTCATCATCGCGGGGGTGGGCTTCATGACCATCGCGTACCTCCTCCGGCGCTACCGGCCGAGCACGATGATCAGCCTCGGCTTCATCACACCCGTGTCCGGGGCCGCGCTCGCCGCCTGGATCCTCGGCGAGACGGTGACCCAGAGCTTCGTCGTGGGTCTCATCGAGGTCGCGATCGGGCTCGCCCTCGTGCTTCG
>JAJDXW010000059.1 GCA_022823045.1 Gammaproteobacteria bacterium | reverse complement strand
CGGCGACGCCCCCGAAAGAGCCGGCGGTCCCATCCTTCGTAGGACATTCGCTCGACGTGACCGCGAATCGGGCGCACCCACCCACCTGTTCTGAGATGGAATTCGCCTGGCCGCCACCGCCAGCTTATGGCCGGTTGCCATAAACTCTCTACAAGTCGAGACGCCCAGCTTGCTGACTGGCATTCGGGTTTCACACCCGCACGGCAATCGCCGCCCGCTCCGCCTGCTCCGGCTGTTCCGTTCCGTCGCGGAGGGCGGCGCAGGTTCTCCATCCGACGACAATCCGGCGACGATAGCCCGGGCCGAGACCGCGCTTCGAGACGTACGCGGGAAGGAGGCGATTACTGGAATCCGCTACCCGAATTCCTCCTGGAACCGGGCAAACTGATGCATGCGCTCGTGCAGAACCGTGACGATGCCGATGTCCCCGTCGGCGAGCCGCTTCCAGTACACGAAGTGCTTCTCGTACCGAAAGACGTAGCCATCCACCCCGAACTCGGCCGGAATGGGGCGCGAGGGAACGCCGCCGGTCGCGATCCTGTCGAAGGCTTCAAACAACCCGCCGACATAAGCGTCGGCCTGCACCGTCCCCCATCGGTCCCGGGTGTAGCGGTAGATCTCGTCGATGCGAAGAGCGGCCGATTCCTGGACCCGGACCGAAATCACGAGCCCTCCCGGTTCCTTGCGATGACATCCTCGGCCGACAGGGGATGGAACGACTCGTCGGGCGCCGCGAAGGCGCGAGCGAGCTCGGCCTTGAGGCGGTCGAAGGCCTCCCGCTCCGAGCGCTCCTTGTCGCGACGAATGAGAGCGCGGATGTACTTGCTGACGTTCTCGCAGGACCCGTTCCCACCGACATTGGTCGAAACGAAATCCCTGAGCGCACCGCCGAGGCGAACGGTCATCGTCGTCGTGCGGGACATGCCGTGATCCTCCCGAAGCATCGTATTCGATAATATCAATATCTCACACGTTCACAGCAGGCCGAGATCGACGAAGGAGACGCAGTCCCCGTCGCCGACGATGAGGTGGTCGACCACCGTCACCTCCACCATGGCGAGCGCGCTGACGAGCTGATCGGTGAGGAGCCGGTCCGCCTGGCTCGGCTCCGCGACCCCGGAGGGGTGGTTATGCGCGAAGATCACCGCCGCCGCGTTGTGGTTGAGGGCGCGCCGCACCACCTCGCGCGCGTGCACGCTCGTGCCGTCGATGGTGCCGCGGAAGAGCTCCTCGAACTCGATGACGCGGTGGCGGTTGTCGAGGAACAGGCACGAGAACACCTCGAAGGGAAAGTGCCGGAGCTTCGCCATCAGGAAGCGCGCGGTCTCGACCGTCGAGGTGAGCGGCTCGCCCCGGTCGAGGCACGTCGCGAGGTGACGCCGCCCGATCTCGAGGCAGGCCTGGAGCTCGACGAAGCGCGCCGGCCCGAAGCCGGGCAGGCGGTAGAGATCGTCGCGGGGGAGGTCCAGCAGCCCGCGCAAGCCGCCCGCGGCGACGATCGCCCCCCGGGCGAGGTCGACCGCCGTCCGGCCCCTCGTTCCCGACCGGACGAACAGGGCGACGAGCTCCGCGTCCGATAGCGCGTCGGGACCCTTGCGAAGCAGCTTCTCGCGGGGCCGCTCCGACGCCGGCCAGTCCTTGATCCCGAGCCCTTCGCCCGGGGGCATCTCCTTCGTTTCCTTCAGCATGGCCCCGATGTTCCCCGTGCGATTGCGATGCTCGCGGCTGCCGGGCGCTCCCGCCCGCCGCCGCCGTTCCAACCGCCGTTCCGACCGATGTTTCGACCACCGTTCCCGACGTCGTCCTGACCGCCGTTCCCGGCGCCGTTGCGTCGGGGGCGCCCCGCCTGCGCTCTCCCCTCCCCGTCCCCCTCCTCTTCCGCCTCGCCCGAGCCGCCGTTCCCGGCGCCAGTGACGCGACCGGCGCCCCCGCTCCCGCGAACTCGCCGGCTTGGACATCGGCCCCCCGTTGCTGGACAATCTCCCCGCGTCGCGAGCGAGCACGGTAACACCCGGGCACCGCCGCCGAGGTAGGCATTTGCCTCGACGGCGTTCAGAAACAGGCTCGCGATTCGTGGGAATTCATGAACATCATCCTCGGCGTGGCGGGCGGGATCGCCGCCTACAAGAGCCCCGAGATCGTGCGCCGGCTCAAGGACGCGGGGCACGAGGTGCGGGTGGTGATGACCGCCGGCGCGCAGGCATTCGTCACCCCGCTCACCTTCCAGGCGGTGTCCGGAGAGCCGGTGCACCGCGACCTCCTCGACGAGACGGCGGAGGCCGCGATGGGCCACATCGAGCTCGCGCGCTGGGCGGACGTGGTGCTCGCCGCCCCGGCCACCGCGAACCTGATGGCCCGGCTCGCGCACGGTTTCGCGGACGACCTGCTCGCCACCGTGTGCCTCGCCACCCCGGCTCCGATCGTTCTCGCCCCGGCCATGAACCAGCAGATGTGGCGGGCCGCCGCGACCCAGGCCAACCTGGAGGTGCTGGCCGGGCGCGGGGTCCGGGTCATCGGGCCCGACGCGGGCTGGCAGGCCTGCGGGGACGTGGGTTGGGGCGGATGAGCGAGCCCGCGGACATCGTCTCCGAACTGCTTGGCGAAGAGGGGTCCGCTTCGTCGCCGGCCGCATCTTCGGGCTCCGCTTCTTCGGCGTCGGCGGCCCCGGGCCCGACCGCCCCGGACTCCGGCGACCCGCCGGCCGGCGCCTCCGACTCCGCCGAGTCCGCCGAGTCCGCCGCACCGGCTCCCCTCGCCGGCGTCCGGGTCCTCGTCACCGCCGGCCCGACCCGGGAGGCGATCGACCCGGTCCGCTTCATCAGCAACCACAGCTCCGGCAAGATGGGGTTCGCGGTGGCCGCGGCCGCGCTCGGACTCGGCGCGGACGTGGACCTCGTGGCGGGGCCGGTCGCCCTCGAGCCACCCCCCGGGGTCGGCGTCGTCCCGGTCGGATCGGCCGCCGAAATGCACCGCGAGGTGCTCGCGCGCGCGGCGCGATGCGACATCTTCATCGCCACCGCGGCGGTCGCGGACTACACCCCGGCCGCCCCCGCGCCGGGCAAGCTCAAGAAGGCGGCCTCCCCCCTCAGCCTCGAGCTCCGGCCGACCCCCGACATCCTCGCGGAGGTCGCCGCCCTCGACGAGCCCCCGTTCACGGTGGGGTTCGCGGCGGAGACCGAGGACCTCGAGCGGCACGCCCGCTCGAAGCTCGAGCGAAAGCGCCTCGACCTCATCGCCGGCAACCGGGTCGGCGGCTCCGGCCTCGGCTTCGACAGCGACCGGAACGCGCTCCTCGTGCTGTGGCCGGACGGCGGCCGCGCCGACCTTCCGGCCGGCCCGAAGACCCTCCTTGCCCGCCAGCTCCTCGCCCTCGTCACCGAGCGGTTCCTTGCCGGACGTTCAGCTTCGCACCCTTGATCCCCGGCTCGGGCGGGAGATCCCGCTCCCCGAGTACGCGACGGACGGCTCGGCGGGCCTCGACCTTCGGGCCTGCGTCGACGGGCCGACCATGATCGGGCCGGGCGAGACGCGGCTCGTCGCGACCGGGCTCGCGATCCACATCGCGGACCCCGGCTACGCGGCGGTGATCGTGCCGCGCTCGGGGCTCGGCCATCGCCACGGCATCGTGCTCGGGAACCTCGTCGGGCTCATCGACTCCGACTACCAGGGCGAGGTCCTCATCTCGTGCTGGAACCGGGGGAACGAGCCCTACGTCGTCGAGCCCGGGGAACGGATCGCCCAGCTCGTGGTCGTCCCCGTGGCCCGGGCGCGCTTCGAGCTGGTGGACGAGTTCGCGGAGACCAAGCGTGGGGCAGGAGGGTTCGGCCACACCGGCCGGCGGTAGCCCGTAGCGAGCAGGCGGCCGCCGGTAGCCGGCCGCCCCCAACCGACCATCCGCAATCGGCGCCGCGCGCCGCAACCCGGCGAAGCGCCACGGAGAAGCGACCGGACCATGCCGACTTCCACGACCCCGCCCTCGCCCTCATCCGCAGCCGCATCCGGGCCGGCACCGGCGTCGGCGGCCCTTGGCCGCGGGATCCCCGCCGAAGTCTTTCGCGCCTACGACGTCCGCGGCATCGCCCCCGACCCGCTGAGCCCGGCGTTGGTCCAGGCCGTCGGATGGTCGATCGCCCGCGAGGCGCGCGCACTCGGCGAGACCCGGGTCGCGGTCGGGCGCGACGGCCGCCTGACCGGCCCCGAGTTCCGCGATTCGCTCGCGGAAGGGCTCCTCGCGGGCGGTGTCTCGGTCGTGGACATGGGCCGGCTGCCGACGCCGATCCTCTACTACGCGGCCCGGGAGTTCGGGAGCGGGGTCATGATCACGGGGAGCCACAACCCCCCCGACTACAACGGACTCAAGATCACCCTCGCGGGGGAGACCCTGTTCGGGGAGCGCATCCAGGGGCTGCGTGAGCGGCTGGAAGCGCACGGCTGGCCCGAGACTCCCCTGCCGGACGCCGCGAGCGCAAGCGGGAGCGGCGAGGACCGAAGCGGCGTCTCCCTCACCTCGCGGGACCCCCGCGAGGACTACCTCCGCGACGTGACCGCCCGCATCGCCCGCGGCCGCCGCCTCCGGGTCGCGGTCGACGCGGGCAACGGCATCACCGGCCCGACCGCGCCCCGGCTCCTCCGCGCCCTCGGCCACGAGGTCATCGAGCTGCACTGCGAGGTCGACGGCCGCTTTCCCAACCACCCGCCCGACACCAGCGTCGCGGAGAGCTACGCGGACCTCGCGAGGGCCGTCGTCGAGAGCCGGGCCGACCTCGGCCTCGCGTTCGACGGGGACGGCGACCGGCTCGGGGTGGTGGACGGCGCGGGGGAGATCATCTGGCCGGACCGCTTCATGATGCTCTACGCCGAGGAGATCCTCGCCCGCCGTCCCGGCGCGACCTTCGTCCACGACGTCAAGTGCACCCGCCACCTCGGCGCGTTCATCGCGGCGCGGGGCGGGCGCGTCGTGATGGGGAGGACCGGGCATTCGTACATCAAGAAGATGCTCAAGGAGTCCGGCGCGGCGCTCGCCGGCGAGATGTCCGGGCACCTTTTCTTCTCCGACCGCTGGTACGGGTTCGACGACGCCCTCTACGCCGCCGCCCGCCTCCTCGAGATCCTCGCGGCCTCCCCGGAATCCCCCACCGAGCGGTTCTCCGCCCTTCCGAAGGGGATCGCGACCCCCGAGATCCGCGTCGAGATGCGCGAGGGTGAGTCCGAGCCGTTCATGGAGCGGCTCGTCCGGGCGATGCCGGACGCCCCGGGGTTCGCGGGCGCGCGGCTCGACACCCTCGACGGAGTGCGCGCGGAGCTCGCCGACGGATGGGCGCTGGTCCGCTCCTCCAACACCTCCCCGAGCCTCACCCTGCGGCTGGAAGCGGACTCCGAGGCGGCGCTCGAACGGATCGCGGGCGACGTGCGGGGCCTCCTCACCCGGCTCGACCCGGACCTCGTCGTACCCCTTTAGCCCCCTGCCCCGCGCAGAGCGGCGCGGGATCGGTCAAGATCGCGTTCTCGGGCCGCCGGAGGGGAGGGGACCTCCGGGTGGGCGCGCCTCCAGGCCAACCAGGAACAACGAGAACATGACCCATCCACCTGCCGTCCCGAAGCGAGTGGCGCGCGTGCTCGCCGAGGCCCTGCCCTACATCCAGCGCTTCGCGGGCGCGACCTTCGTCATCAAGTACGGGGGGAACGCGATGGTGGAGCGCGAGCTCACCCGAAGCTTCGCGCGGGACATCGTGCTCCTCAAGTGCGTCGGGATGAACCCGGTGGTGGTGCACGGCGGCGGGCCGCAGATCGGGGAATGGCTGACCCGGATCGGCAAGAAGAGCGAGTTCGTGGGCGGCATGCGGGTCACCGACGAGGAGACCATGGAGGTGGTCGAGATGGTGCTCGGCGGGCTCGTGAACAAGGCCATCGTCTCCCACATCAACCAGGCGGGCGGCCGGGCGGTGGGCCTCACCGGCAAGGACGGGAACCTCCTCACCGCGCGAAAGCTCCTCATGCCCGCCGAGCCCACGGGCGGCGGCGGTGACGCCGACGAGAACGGGAACAGCAACGACAACGGAAACGGCGGGATGCTCGACATCGGCCTCGTGGGAGAGGTGGCGGAGGTCGACACCACCCTCCTCGACCACCTGGTCGCGGGAGACTGCATCCCCGTCATCGCCCCCATCGGGTTCTCCCCGGAGGGCACCGGCTACAACATCAACTCCGATCTCGTGGCCGGCAAGGTCGCGGAGGCGATGCGGGCCGCGAAGCTCATCCTCCTCACCAACACCCCGGGGCTCCTCGACGAGAACGGCGTCACGGTGAGCGAGATGAACCTCGCCGAGGCGACCGCGATGCGGGCCGCGGGCACCATCTCGGGGGGCATGCTGCCGAAGGTCCAGTGCGCGCTCGACGCGGTCCGGGGCGGGGTGGCGGCGGCCACCATCGCGGACGGCCGGGTTGCCCATGCGACCCTCCTCGAGGTCTTCACCGAGGCCGGCTCCGGCACCATGATCCGCCCCGGCTGACCCCGCGCCCGGTGGCTGTCAGGAGCAAATGGTCTGCCCCGTGCGGTAGCACGTCATCCGGCTGGTTGGATGGGTACCGAGCAGGCGCCCCGAACCGCACTCACCGCACCGTCATCGCGGCCTGCGCGCTGCCTGAGGGAACGGCAACAGCGCGTGCCGAACTTCGATCTCGACTCCACTGGGCGTCCGTTTGTGACGACTCGAAAACCGTGGCAATGGCCCAACCGGCGCGTGGTGTTCAGGCTCGCCCACCAGCCCGACGATGTTCCGTCGCGCGACGATCGCCGCAAGAACTTTCGTTTGGGCATCCGATGCATCGCCATCCAGCACATAGCCCAACATGCAGCCCACTGGAAGATCGGCCGCGTACTTCCCGGTTACGAAACGGCGCACGCCTTCGATCACGTATTCGGTTGCCAGCGAACGCGTCCCGCCAGCCCGTGACACGTTCAGCCGCTTGCATTCGTACGCCAGATAGCGGTCCCGTTCCTGATCCAGCAGCAATGCCATGTCGACCTCGCCCTTGCTGAAGGCGCGCCCTTCAGAGGTGTACCCAAACGGTTCGTAGTGGTATTCCAGATGATGGAACAGGCGTCTTGCCTGCGCGTCCCTGGAAACGACCGCCACGAGATTCTCCGTAATTGTGTCCTCTTCAGGGTTCGGGGGCAGAAGCTTGACGCAACGCGGCCACACCGCGACCACGCGCTCTAAAAAGCGCATGTCCAGCGTGCGGAAGCGCGCCGTCCACGCGCGCGGGTCACCCGCCATCATCAGACGCGTTCGCCAGCTTCCCCGACCCGACTGGCGTCCTGCAACTCCGCGGCCAGCGCGTCCGCATCAGCGATCGCCGTCGATCGCAGCCAAAAGCGTCGCTGCAACGGCTTCACCAGATAGAGGCTATTGCCAACGAACAAGCGAAAATCCGGCACGAGCTGGAAGTTCCCCGGCAGCGGAACATCAATTTGCAATGCCAGCCGCCGCAACGCCTCGCCTACCCCCTGATCGTTTACTTCGCGATACGGCTCCCGCATTTCCCGGTCCACCAAACGCAGCCGCAACACTGCCAAGTCGTCGTTGCGAGCCTCGAGGACAACGTTAACGACGGCGTTCTCCTCGAACCATGGAGCGAGGCTGCCCACCAGCGCGCGCGCATAACCCTCCCGTTCCGATCGATCCACTACCCTCCACAGTTCCATCGACGCACCTTGGTGAGGCTGCACGCAAGGAATCACGTTATCGACCGCGTCATTCACCATGGAAATCTCTTCCTCGCCCAAGCCGAAGTAGCGGTAGCAAAGACTATCGAGCCGACTCAGCAAGGCCTCGTCGGTCGCTCGAAAAAGCCGACCCTCGGCTACTCGCGTCCGCGCTTGATCGATCAGCGAAACAAGCTCCTCTGCCATCGCCTCGGCCTTCGTCCCCAGGTCCTCCGGCATCGGAAACGGCAGCCGCAGCAACTCTGCCTGTTGAACTTCGGGTCTCTCCGAACCGAACGACGCCGTACCGTGAAACGCCATCCACAGAAGAAGCTTGCTGTTCAGCAGCGCCGCCAGCAGCTTCGCACCATCGGCGTCCTCCGCCGGCACCGAAACCGCCAAGATGATGTGTTGGAACGTCAGTGGCTCCTCCAGGTACGAAGCACGCAGCCTCCGCGACCCAGGACTTATCCCGCGTGGCACGAGCACTCGCGGACCGACGAAACCGCGTTCGAAGCCTTTGCGCCGCACGATTCCGCCGTGTCCGTCGTCGAACGGGCTCAAATGCTCCCGCTCCTGCGCCAGCACGCGGAACGCCTCGATCGGAAGATACGGCACCTTCGGCACCATCTCGCTACACTCCGAGCGATAACCTTCCTCACCCAGCCTCTCGTCATTCACCGGCTGAAAGCCGTTGCCGACCACCCACCGATCAGCGAATAACCCGATCTTGCGATACACCTTGCGGTACTCGAGCACCCGCTCCCCTAGCGACGGCAGCGACGCCAAGTAGCCAAACAGCTTCGCTTCCGGATCGTTCATCCACAGCCGCCGTTTGAACACGAACGGGTCCTCCCCGACCTGGCGCGAGGTCACCGATCTCTTGTCCGCGCTACTCAGCGTAATCACACGCCCCATCCTGATGTTCAGATCCGCCTTCGGCGCCCAGTAGTCGAAGCGGTAGCCCGGGCCATCCGCCTCACCCCGACCAAAGATCATCAGGGCGGCCGGCCTCACGGCCCCTTCGAACAGTTGGAACCGCAGATCGGCGAAGTTCACGATCCGCTGCAGCCGCGCCGTGCGCGCCAGCCGGGCCCGCGCTTCGACCGCGAGGGCCGCGTGGTTGTGCAGAAACCCCATAGCCGGCAGCAGAAACGCCACCACGCCGCCCGCGTGCAGATGCCGCAACGACTTCCACACGAAACCCCACGCCGCTTCGTTGCCCGGTATCGGCAGCTCATGCTCTTCGCACCACGCGACCGAGCTCCGATCCGGCGCGCGACGGCTAGTCCACGGCGGATTGCCGATGACCACATCCGCCTGCACGCTCTCTTCCGAAGTGTCGAAGAAGTCCTGCGCCCAAAGCGTACGACCCCAAAGCTCCGGCAGCAGCCGGCCCCGATTCACGAGTCGGCGAATGTCAGGCGGCTCTACCTCCTGCAACAGGGCCACGTAGAGCGAGAACACCGCCACGCGCACCGCACTGTCGTCAACGTCGTAGCCGTGCAACTTGGACAACATCGCCAGCAGACTGTCCCACCGAATCGTCCGCGAACGATGCGTCCGCCGCCAGTGCTCGCACAGCCGCTGGAAAAGACGCACCAGGAACACGCCCGACCCGCATGCCGGGTCCAGACAACGGCCGTGCGCCTTCGTCTTGTCGGGCAGCACGTCCCAGAGTGTGCCGATTACCGTATCGGCCAAGAACATCGGCGTGTAGTACGCGCCGCGGGTGCGTTGCTCCACCTTCCGAGCTCCCAGGAAACGGTCGTAGACGGCGCTCACAAGCTCGATCGGGATGTACTTGAAGTTGTATCCCCAGAAACGCAGTTGGCCACCGCCGTCGGGCCGCATCTCCTCATACCCGTTCCGGAACCTCGACAGCGTCACCAAGTGCGAGGACAGCACGCGCTCGCGGGAGGCCTTCTCGTCGAAGGCGAACGGCGCCACAAACAGATCGCCGTTGAAGTCGTTTCGCAGACTCTCGAAGAGCCGGTAGAGCCCCGCCGGGTTCCTCGCTTCCAACAACGCACCAAACGTCTTTGCCGCCCCGCTCGTCGCCTCCAGCATGTACTCGGGGCGGATTATCCCCCGGTCTTCCAGATAGGCGATGAACATCGTCTGAATGAGCAGCGCCTGCGCACCCGTCGCACTCAGCCCATCCGTCTGCAACGCCTCGTGCGCTGCGGTCAGATTGTCGAGCAGCACCTGATCGATTCGCTCTCCCGGCCGGAAGAAGTCAGCGTGCTCCGCCCACATCCGTCCGGATTCCACCGCGTAGATGAGACTCCGGACGGCGAGCGCGTCCGTCACTGCGTCAAGTTCCCGAACCAAGCACCTCGCGTCGAAAGCTCCCTCGTCCCGGACTGGCTTCCGCGCCAGCGAGAACGCCCGCACCGTATCTTGCGAGAGCACGAGCAGGAGGGTGGCCAGCCCTTGATTCCACAACGCGGCGTGCAGATCGACCACCCGCCTCCTGTCGTAATCCTCGAGTTCCGCAATCACCACCGTTGGCACGTCCTGCACACAGAACACCCCCGATGCGTTCAAATCCTCCAGCGCTGCCCTGATCGCCCCGGCATGCGCGCTCCGGCCCGCGTCCCGCACATCCTCGTACAGTACCCCCGCCTCGCGCAGGGACAGATCGAGCCGGTCCTTCCACTCCCCACTCAGCGTTTGGTTCTGCGGACTAGTCATGCCCGTCGGTCCGCCGTCACCCCCATTGCTCCGGCGTCGCCGAGTGCCTCCGAACCCATCGACAGTGGCGACGCACCAACAAGAGCTTCTCGCAACATCGCGATGACCGGCGCCATCGGGCACACCACGACCGCGCTGTCTCCAATCAAGGGGCCCGCCTGCGGCACCGTCGCACATTCTTGTCTTCCGAGATCGATCACGATCGTCCGCTTTGCCAGTACCTCCCAAGGCGTCTCATTGCAAACAACGAAGACGCTTCTCGACACCGCCCGCAGCAGTCCCACCCTTACGCCGCAGCCCTCGGTCAACCGGCGCAGCACGGCGAACGCCAAAACGTCCCCAGGCGAGTAGGTGGGGGCGTGGCTCTGACCGTGCGGAGACCCCGGTAGCACGCGCTTCTAATGACGGAGCGCCTCCTTGGAAAGTCCGACCGCGTCCCGCAGTTGCCCCGGCGTGTAGCGCATGACCGGTTGCCCCACCTCCGCGTGGTGTTCACCCCACCTTAAGATGTGCATGTTTCCGCGTCAACGAACGCCTCGGCTTCATCTTTCCTCCTCGGTCGCGTGCTCGTCCATGAGATGCGTCAGGCTGCAGCCCTTCTGAAACTGAATCCGACTGCGTGCCATGGCCGCCTCCCGACCTTTCAACTCCCTGGAACCATACAGGACCGACTGGCTCACCGGATGAGCTTCGTACATGGAGGCCTTTTTCCGAATGTTGGAACCTCTGTCGCCAGGCTCCGGTCGTCATGGGAACGGCCGGCATTCCGACTGAAGGCTCCGCAATTGCTCTCGCAGCCGCCGGTTCTCGGCTTCGGCAGCGAGGCGCGCCGCCCGCTCTTCGACCACGTTGAGCGCGCACATCTCGGCAGTCGGATTGTAAAGTCGCAGTCTGTCCTGGTTCCGATACAGGCTGAGACCCAACGTCGGGCTGTATCCCCGAACCCCGCCGTCCGACTCGGTGGTGAGCGCCATCTCCTCGTACCGCCCATTCCTCATCGTGTCGATTCATCCTCACCTTCCCCTTCGACAGGTCCATTCAGGAAACGGGTCAGCGCTCGCCGTAGCGGTCGAGGTAGGCGCGCATCGCGGGCGCGTGGGGGGCGAGATCGGGGCGCCTCTCGACGACGCGAAGGAGCTGGGTTGCGGTGGCGACCGCCGCCACCGGGAGCCCCCGGTCTTCGCGCATCTCGCGTGCCGCGGACTTCCGTCCGATCCCCCGCTCCTCGCGGTCGAGGGAGATCACGAACCCCACCGGCGCCGCCCCCGCCGCCCCGATGATCGCGAGGGATTCGCGCGAGGCGGTTCCGGCCGAGATGACGTCGTCCACGATCAGCACCCGTCCCGAGAGCGGCGCCCCCACCGTGGTGCCCCCTTCCCCGTGGTCCTTCGCCTCCTTGCGGTTGAATGCGTAGGGAACGTCCCTCGCCCCCTCCTTGAAGAAGGCGACGGCGACGCTCGCGACGAGCGGGATCCCCTTGTAGGCGGGCCCGTAGAGCATGTCGAACTCGAAGCCGGCTGCGCGGATGGTCTGCGCGTAGCAACGCCCGAGCTCCGCAAGCGCCCGCCCGGAGTTGAACCGCCCGGTATTGAGGAAGTAGGGGCTGAGCCGCCCGGACTTGAGCTCGAACTCCCCGAAGCGAAGCGCGTCGCACTCGAGGGCGAGGTCGATGAAGCGCCGTGCCGTCGCTTCCCTCACCTCCGTCGCCTCCGTCGCCTCCGTCGCGGCCGCAGCGTCCCTCCCGGAGCCGTCCGCTCCCGCCCCCATCGGCTCAGAACATCAGGCGCCCGGCGTCGCGGATCGGCGCGATGAGCAGCAGATTGACGAGCTGGAGCCCGACGAGGACCAGGATCGGCGAGAGGTCGAAGCCCCCAATCGCCGGCAGGGCGCGGCGCGCGGGCGCGAGCACGGGCTCGGTCAGGCTGTAGACGATGTCGCTCGCCGGGTGGCGGATGCCCGGGTTCACCCAGCTCAGGATCACCCGGATGAGGATCGCCCAGAAGAAGACGGTGGTGCAGAGGTCGAGCAGCTCCGCCGCCGAGATAACCGCGAGTCCCGCGAGCGACGGCTCGGCGCCCCTCATCCCGAATACCAGCCAGTACTCGACCATCTGCGCCCCGAGCATCACGAGGAGGGCGCCGCCCTCGATCCGCCCGACCCGCGGAATGATGCGGCGAAGCGGGGCCAGCACCGGCTCGGTGAGCTTCACCACGAACTGCGACAGTGGGTTGTAGTAGTCGGCCTGGAGCACCTGCAGGAGCACGCGGAGCATGAGGATCAGGATGTAGATCCCGAACACCACCTGCACCAGGAAGGTGAGCGCGTTGCCGGCGTAGGGGGCTCCCATGGGAATTCGCTACGGCGGCGCGGTCAGCCGCCGAGCTCGCGCGAGCGGTCCCGCGCCCCGGTGAGGGCGGTCTCCACCAGCTCGCCGAACCCGCCCTCGCGGAAGAGGTCGAGGGCCCGCGCGGTGGTTCCCCCCGGCGAGGTGACGCCCACCCGTAGCTCCTCCGGCGTGCGCCCCGATTCGAGGGCCATGCGCGCCGCCCCGAGCGCGGTCTGGAGGGTGAGGGCGCGCGCTTGGCTTGCGGTGAGGCCAAGGCGCTCCCCGGTCCGGATCATGTGCTCCATGAGGAGAAAGTAGTACGCGGGCCCGCTGCCCGAGACCGCGGTCACCGCGTCGAGGAGGCCCTCGTCGTCGACCCAGAGGGCGATCCCGGCCGATTGCAGGATGGTCTCCGCCGCGTCGCGCTGCTCATCGCTCACCGCCTCGTTCGCGAAGAGGGCGGTGGCCCCGCAGCCGAGGAGGGCCGGGGTGTTCGGCATGGTCCGGACCACCGGCGCCGGGTAGTCGAGCCACTCGAGGATCCGCCCGATCCGGGTCCCGGCCGCGATGGAGACGACGAGGGGGCCACGCTCGCGCATCGCCCCCGCCGCCCCGGTGACCACCTCGGCCATGTCCTGGGGCTTGACCGCGAGCACCACCACGTCGCTCGCGGCCGCCGCCTCCCGGTTGTCGGCGGTCACCCCCACCGCGAACCGCTCGGCGAGGTCGCGGCGCTTCTCGGCCACCGGTTCCGACACGACGATGGCCGCGGGCGGATGACCGCTCTCCACGAGCCCGCCCACCAGGCTCGCCGCCATGTTGCCCCCGCCGAGGAAGGCGATCTTCCGGGTCATGCTCCGCTCCGCGTCACGACGAACGGTCGGGATTATCGAAGATTCGGGGCGCCCGGCAAAGACGCCCCGCAACCCGCGCTAACCGCGCGGTCCGAACACGGCGGTGCCGATCCGGACCATGGTGGTGCCCTCGGCCACCGCCGCCTCGAGGTCGTCGGTCATGCCCATCGAGAGCGTGTCGAGGGCGAGACCGTCGCCTCGCAGGCGTTCGTACGCCTCGGCCAGCGGCCGGAGCGCACCGCGCTGCTCGTCGAAGCCCGTGCACGGCCGGGGAATCGCCATCAGGCCACGCAGACGCAAACGGGGGAGGTCGGCCACCGCCGCCGCGAGGTCCGCGACCCCCTCCACCCGCGCCCCCGACTTGGACGACTCCTCGCTCACGTTGACCTGGAGACAGACGTTGAGCGGCGGAAGGAACGCCGGGCGCTGGTCGCTCAGGCGCCGCGCGATGCGGATGCGGTCCACGGTGTGGACCCAGTCGAAGCGCTCCGCCACCGTCCGCGACTTGTTGGCCTGGAGGGCGCCCACGAAGTGCCACTCGATGCCCCCGGGGCCGGAGAGCCGAGCCAGCTCGTCGAGCTTCTCCACCGCCTCCTGGACGAAGTTCTCCCCGAACTGCCGCTGCCCCGCCTCCCATGCCTCGCGGATGAGGCTCGCGGGCTTGGTCTTGGCGACCGCGACGAGGGTGACGCTCCCCGGCGCGCGGCCGAAGCGCCGCTCCGCGGCCGCGATCCGCTCGCGCACCGCGCCGAGGGCGTTGGCCACCCGGGCTCCCGGCCGGCTCACAGCACCCCCTTCCCGCGCAACGCCTCGATCTCGGCCTCCCCGAGCCCCAGCCGCTCCTCCAGGATCTCCCGGTTGTGGGAGCCGAGCTCCGGGCCGGGCCACTCCGTGCCCCCCGGGGTGGCACCGAGCCGGGGCGACATCGCGGGGAGGACCAGGGGCTGCCCGTCGATCTCCACCCGGTGGAACATCTCCCGCGCCCCGTAGTGGGGGTCTTCCATGATGTCGGCGACGCTGTAGATGGGGCCGGAGGGAACGTCCGCCTCGGCGAGCCGCGAGAGCACCTCGGCCGAGTCGAGGCTCCGGGTCCACTCCGCGAGCGCATCGTCGATGAGCTTCTCGTGCTCCACGCGGCCCGCGTTGTGGGCGAGGCGCGGGTCGTCCGCGAGGTCCGCCCGCCCCGCCGCCCGCATGAGCCGGCGGTAGATCGAGTCCCCGTTGCCGCCGATGATGACGTGCCGGCCGTCTCGGCACGGATAGGTGTTGGTGGGCACGATCCCGGTCAGGGTGGTCCCGGAGGGCTCGCGCACGAGTCCCGCCCCATCGTACTCGGGGACGACCGATTCGAGCACGTTGAACACGGACTCGTAGATGGCGACGTCCACGAGCTGGCCGGTGCTCGACTTGCCGCGCGCGACGAGGGCGAGGAGGATCCCGAGCGCGGCGTGCAGGCCCGCGAGGGTGTCGCCGAGGCTGAGGTTGGGCCGCACCGGCGCCTCGCCGGGGAAGCCGTTGAGGTAGCGGAACCCGCCGATCCCCTCGCACACCGAGGCATAGCCCGGCCGCTCCGAGTAGGGCCCGGTCTGACCGTAGCCGGACACGCGGGCATAGACGAGGCCGGGGTTGGACTCCTTGAACTCGTCCGGCCCGAGTCCCCAGCGCTCCATCGCCCCCGCCCGGAAGTTCTCGACGACGACGTCCGCGCCCTCGATGAGGCGCTTGACGAGGGCCCGGCCCTCCTCGGTCCGCAGGCTCAGGGTGACGGACTTCTTGTTGCGCCCGAGCATCCGCCAGAAATACGACGTCCCGTCGCGCAGCACGCGCCAGCCGCGGATCGCGTCGCCGCCCCCCGGCGGCTCCACCTTGACGACCTCCGCTCCGAAGTAGGCGAGGATGCTGCCCGCGAAGGGGCCCGCGATGAGCTGTCCGAGCTCCACCACGCGGATGCCGTCGAGGGGTCGGGATGTACCCATGGAACTAATCTCCGAACACGCTCGCCCCGTCGAAGACCGGACCGTCCACGCACACCCGCTTCATCGCCGGCCCGTCCGGCGTCCGCACCGGGACGTTGCACCCCGCGCAGCCGCCGGTGCCGCACGCCATGTGCTCCTCCAGGGCAAGCTGACTCGGCACCCCGAACTCCCTTCCCAGCTCCGCGACCGCCCGCAGCATCGGCTCCGGGCCGCACGCGAAGAGCTCCACCTCGTCGATCGCGGGGCGCAGCTCGACTCCGTCGTGCGAGGGGCGCAGCTCGACTTCGTCGAGCGAGGATCGCACCGCGAGCCAATCGCGCGCAAGGTCCGTCACCAGCCCGTCGAAGCAACCGGGCAGCCCGGCCCGGCTCGCCGTCCGGCTCGGGACTCCGGCCTCCTCCAGGCATCGGAGGGCCGCCCCGGCGGGAAGCCCCGCCTCGGGCATCGCGGACCGGCCGAGGTCGAACGGGAACGGGACCTCCGACCCCATGAGCACAACCGGGCGGGAGGCCGCGAGCCGCTCGGCGAGGAAGAGGATCGGGGGGATCCCGACGCCGCCCCCGAGGAGGAGCCGGCGGGGGCGGTCCGGAGACGGCGCGAAGCCGCGGCCGATGGGTCCGAGCACGCTCAGCCGATCCCCTCGTTCGCACCCCCCGAGAAGGCGGGTCCCCGCTCCGACTTCCTTGAAGAGGATCTCGAACCAGCCCTCCGCGGGGTCCGTTCGCATCACCGACATCGGGCGGCGCATCGCGAGCTCCGGCCCGCAGCGAAGGTGAACGAACGAACCCGGCGCCGCCCGCTCCGAGACCTTCGCCGAGCGCATCCGCACGACGTGCTGTCCGGCCGGATGGCGCTCGTTCGCGAGCACCTCCGCCTCCTCGAGAAGGATCGTGCCCCGGTGCGGCCGATCCGCCCGACTTGCCCCGTCCGGCCGGTTCACGGACGGATCTCCCGAAACCGGGCGGCGGCCCCGAGGATCCGGATGAGGAGGGCCACGCGCACCCACATTCCGTTGCGTTCCTGCCGCCAGTACATCGCCCGGGGGTCTTCGTCGACCCGCGGGTCGAGCTCCGGACCCCGCGGAAGAGGATGCATGATGATCGCGTCCGGCTTCATGCGCCGGAGCTCGTCCGGCCCGAGACGGAAGCGGGCATGGTCGAACCAGGCCGTCTCTCCCGGTCCGTCGTACTCCGACTGGAGGCGGGTGAGGTACAGGGCGTCGAGCTCGGGGAGGATCTCGCCGGGCGAATCCGTCTCCTCGAGGTCGATGCCGTGGCTCTCGAGGAGCGCCTTCACGTCGCCCCGCATCCGGAACGCGGGCGGCGAGAGGAGCCGGAGGCGCACCCCCGGATAGTGGCGAAGGAGATGACAGAGCGAGCGCACCGTGCGCCCCCGCGCGAGGTCGCCCATCATGCCGATCGTCTTCCCTTCGATGCCGCCCCGTTCGGCGAAGCTGCGGTCGAGGGTGTAGATGTCGAGGAGGGCCTGGGTCGGGTGCTGATCGGGGCCGCTCCCCGCGTTGACGATCGGCACCGGGCGGGCGATCGAGTCCATCATGCGCGCCGCCCGCGCGGCGAGGCCCGGCTCCGCGCTTCGCATGATGATGACGTCGACGTAGGAGCTGAACGTGCGGATGCTGTCCTCGAGGGTCTCCCCCTTCACCTCCGACGAAGTCGACGGATCGCGGATCTCGCTCGTGCGGATGCCGAGGATGTGGCAGGCGTTGTTGAACGAGAGGAACGTCCGGGTCGAAGGCTGGGTGAAGTAGAGCATCGCCCGGCGGTCGCCGAGGAGCGCCTGCAGCCCGAGCCGCCCGTCCCGGGTCTTCGCGACGGCGCGTATCTCGGTGGCGAGGGCGCAGATCTCGTCCAGGAACGCGCGGTGGAACGGCTCCGGATCGATGATGTGGAACGGTTCGCCATCGCCCGACACGGGGCGCGCGGCCGCGTCAGCCGGCATGGACCCGGATGCCGCCATCGCCGTCCGCCGCGGGAGGCGGGGCCGGCGCCGGGTCGGGGGCCGGCGCCGTGTTCGAGTCCGGATCCGGGTCCGGGTCTGGATCAGGGCCCGAACGCGCGGCCGGGGCGCCGCCGCCCGCCTTCGGCCCGGCCGCGTTCGGCCGCCGCTCGCCGAGCCACGATTCGAGGATGATCCGGGCCGCGACCGGGTGGTCGATCTCGCGCCGGCGCCCGGCCCCCGCGCCCCGGAACGCGCCCCGCCCGGCGAGCTCGGCGCGCGCCTCCACCGTGGTCAGCCGCTCGTCGGCGGCGTGCACCGGGAGCCCGAACCGGCTCCGGAGGGCGTGCCGGAAGCGCCGCGCCCGGCGGGTCATGGTCTGGGGCCGGCCGTCCATGTGGAGCGGCTCCCCGACCACCAGCCCATCGGGCTTCCAGGTCGAGACGATCCCGTCGATGGAGTCCCAGTCCGGCTCCCCGTCGCGCACGTTCACCGTCGAGAGCGGACTTGCGGTTCCGGTGACGGACTGCCCCACCGCCACCCCGATGCGGCGCTCGCCGTAGTCGAACCCGAGGAACGTCCGGCCGACCCTCATGCGCGCCCCGACTGCCCGGACAGGCGGTGCATCTCGATGCCGAGCCCGCGCGCCGCGAGCTCCCAGCGGTCCTCGAACGGCGCCTCGAAGACGAGGTCGAGGTCTGCCGGCCCGCTCAGCCACGCGTTCTGCAGGACCTCGTTCTCGAGCTGCCCCGGCCCCCACCCCGCGTAGCCGAGGGCGACGAGAACGTCGCGCGGGCCGCGCCCGGCGACGAGCGCGTCGAGGATGTCGCGCGACATGGCGATCGCGATGTCCTCGCCCTCCACCGCGAGCGCGTGCTCCCAGGTGCCGGCGGGGCGGTGCAGGACGAAGCCGCGCTCCTTCATCACCGGCCCCCCTTCCATCACCGGGAGCTGCCGGGCGGAATCGCCCTCCGCGTCGGGGCCGGCCTCCACCCCGGCCTGCTCCAGCACCGTGCCGAGATCGAAGCCGGCGGGCCGGTTGATGACGAGGCCCATGGCCCCGTCCTCGTCGTGCGCGAAGAGGTAGGTGACGGTGCGCGCGAAGTTGGGGTCCTCGAGCGACGGCATGGCGATGAGGAAGTGATTGGTGAGATTCATGCCCATGCCTCGAATTGCAGGTGACTATGGTAGTCCCCGCGCGCCCCGAAGGGGAGCCTGTCCGGAATCCGGAATCACTCGAGCTGGCCGAATTGCAGGCCGGATGAGCGAAGCGCGATCCGACCCGCGGACTACCGGCCCATCGAATCCCGCCCGGGCACCGCCGCGTGGATTGCCCTTGGCGGGAGGTCAGTGCAGGGTACCCGGGGCGTGGAGCTGAACGTGGACGATGACGCGCCCCTGGACGACGACGAGCCCCGTCGCGCGGTCCGCCCCGTCCGTGCTGTAGTCGAACCGGTAGCTCCTGAGCAGCGCCGCCCGCCCGTTCCAGCCGAGGCTCATCCTCGCGAGGGCCACCGTCTCGTCGAGGAACTGCACGTCGTTCGCCTTGCAGATCCTTCGTCCGGCCAGGGTGGCCGCCTCGCGAGCCTGCAGGCTCTCCCGCCAGAACCAGATCGCGACCGCGATCAGCGCAATCGCGATCAACGTCTCGTTCATGCCCCGGCGCTCTTGGTCATGCCCCGGCCGGATTCGTCAATGCCCCGGCCGGTTTCGTGCATGCCCCGGCGCTCTTGGTCATGCCCCGGCCGGATTCGTCAGTGCCTCGGCGAGCGCGACTCCATCCGACACCCGGTGGAACCAGTCGCGGCCGTCCCGCGGAGCGCGCCCGTCCACGTTCTCGGCCCCGCGCCCCGCCCGGTGGTCGGCGAGGTCCACGGTGCGCGAATCGACGCTGACCCGCACCGTCCCCGTCCGGTTGGGACGGCTCGCGTGGAGGTGCGCGCCGGAGAAGCAGAGCAGGTCGCCCGGCTCTATGAGGATCGGGAGCTCCCGCGCCCCCCGCCCGTCATCCGGAACCGGGCCGCGGAGCACGGGCAGGAGCGGATAGCGGCCCGGCGCCTCCCGGAGGCGCTCGAGGTCCCAATCCCTGCTCGTGTTCGGCACCGGCCGGGCGAAGAGGGTCGGCCAGATCACCATGGTCGCGCCCGGGTCGAGGGGGAATACCGGACCCCAGAGGTTGATCTGGGACATCAGGTTCGAGCCCCACGTGTCGCGGTGCGGGGGAAGGTCGCGCACCCGCCGCCCCGAGTGGGTGTCGCCGCTCGGCTGGAGGCGCAGGATCAGCCGGTCGGCGAATGTCGAGGCCGGATCGAGCCCGAGCGACTCGATCACGGCCCGGAAGGCGGCGCGAGCCTCCCCGTCGCCGATGAACGAGCGCCGGAGCGCCGCCGCCCGGGCGAGGAAGTCCTCCGGCTCGAACGCCGCCTGGGCGAGCGGCGGGGGATGGGGGGCGAAGGCCGCCTCGGCCATCGCGCGCGCCCGCGCGACGAGGCCGAGCATCGCGGGAAGCCCGCGAAAGACCGGCAACTCGCCGCGGTAGAGCCGCTCCCGGTCGAGCGGAGGCTCGCTGTCGAACAAGAGGGGATCGGAGTGCGTTTTCTCGGTCCTCATCCGGTGCGTTCACCCGAACCCGGCACCACCCCGAGACCTCACCCCGACCCCATCGTGCAAGCCTCGCTCCGACCCATTGCTCAGACGGTCGCGTCCTCGCCCCGGGCGCGCGCGACCTCGCGGGCGCTCGGATTGACCGACGGCCGGAACGGCACCTCGCACACCTCGGCGCGGTCCGGCATCCCGGGCTCGCTCGCGTACTCGTCGGGGAGCCACACCGTGAGCTCGGTGCCGATCGCGGCCTTGGCCACGGGCACGTACCCCATCGCGATGTTCGTGCCGAGCTCCGGGGCATGCCACGGCGAGGTGAGGTAGCCGATGGGATCGCCGCCGTCGGCATCCGACACGAGCCAGAAGTCCGGCGCGTAGTCGTCTATCGGCTTTCCGCCCAGGGTCATCCCCGCCATCACCATCGAGAACGGGGGGCGCCCCGCGTCGATCTCCTCGCGCATCCGCTCGAGCGCGGCCCGGCCGATGTAGTCGCCCGATTTCTTCCGCGGGACCTGGTAGGCGAGGTTGCACTGGAAGGGAACCGTCTCGTGGTCGATGTCCTGCCCCCAGGAGAGGATCCCGGCCTGGATGCGACGCTGGTGGCCGGGCGCGATGACCATGAGCTGGTGGGCCTTGCCCGCCTCGAGCACCGCGTACCAGAGCTTCTCGGCGTGCCGGGTGGCGTCCCGGAGGTAGATCTCGTAGCCCTTCTCCCCGGAGAAGCCGGACTGCGAGATGACCACCCGGCAGCCCGCGATCTCCGTTTCCATCAGGCCGTAGTAGGGGATGTCCCGGATGCCGTCTCCCACGAGGTCGGCCATGAGGTCGAGCGACTTCGGCCCCTGGATCTGCACCGGGCAGACGTCGATCTCGTCGATCTCGACGTCCATCTTCATCCCGACGTTGACCCCCTGGAGCCAGAACAGGATGTCGGAGTCCGCGAGGGAGAACCAGAACTCGTCCTCGGCGATCCGCAGGAGCACCGGATCGTTCAGGATCCCGCCCCGCTCGTTGCAGAGGATCACGTACTTCGCGTGCATCGGCTCGATGCGCGTCGCGTCGCGGGTGATGACGTAGTCGGTGAACCGCTCGGCGTCCGGACCCTTCACCCGGATCTGGCGCTCGACCGCGACGTTCCACATGGTGACGTGCCTGGTCAGCGCCTCGTACTCCGCCGCCGCGCCCCCGTCCTCCGGCCGCACGTAGCCCCGGGGGTGGTAGATGCGGTTGTAGACGGTGGCACGCCAGCACCCCGCCTCGTGGGACAGGTGCCAGTAGGGGGATTTGCGCACGCGCGTGGAGATGAGCAGCTCGGTCGGGGTCCGGCCGCTCTGGCGAAGGTTGATGGGGACGATCCGGTCGGACTGGTCGACGCTTTCCGGCTGGCGGGTCATGGCACTCCTCGTCACGTCGATAGTGTTGATCTCAAGCGGTTTTTCGACGCATCCAAAGGCGCATGGCGGCCCTCGATCCCGCGTCGAGCACCGGTCCGTGGCGGGCGCGACAATATCAGAATCGGCCCCGGCGTAAATCCCCCGGAGAAAAGATGAACGAATGCCGCCTCGAGGGCGACCTCGCCCGGCCCGTCCCGCGCCACGAACGGTTGACGGAGCTGCTCGAGCAGGGCGCCGTCGGACCTCTGCGCGATGCCCTGAACGAGCTCCATCCGGCGGAGGCGGCGGACTGGTTCGAGTCCCTCCCCGCGCGCGATCGCGACGCGGCCTGGAGCTGCATCGACCCCGCCCGCCGCCACGACGTGCTCGCCGAGATCGAGGATGCGGTGCGCGCCGGGCGCCTCCTCACCATGCGGCCGGAGGAGCTGGCCGCCCTCGCCGCCCACCTCGACGAGGACGACGTCGTCGACATCCTCCAGGAGCTCCCCGAGGAGGTGATGGAGGACGTTCTCGAAGCCATGGCGGCGCAGGACCGGGAGCGTCTCGCGCGCGCCCTCGCCTTCCCCGAGGACAGCGCGGGCGGGCTCATGAACCGCGACGCGATCAGCGTGCGGGCCGACGTGACGGTGGAGGTCGTGCAGCGGTACCTGCGCCGGCTCGGCGAGATCCCCCCCGCCACCAACCGGCTGATGGTCGTGGACCGCGACGGGCGCCTGCGGGGAACCATCCGCCTCGCCGACCTCCTCACGCGGGACGCGGAGGAGCCGGTGGAAGCGTTCCTCCAGGGCGACGTCGCGCCCATCGCCGCCGACCTCCCCGCGAACGAGGTGTCGAAGCTCTTCGAGCGGCGCGACTACGTCTCCGCCCCGGTGGTCGACGGCGAAGGGCGGCTGCTCGGGCGAATCACGGTGGACGACGTGGTGGACGTCATCCGCGACGAGGAGGAACGGTCGTTCATGCAGATGGCCGGCCTCGACGAGGAGGACGACCTCTTCGGGCCCATCGGCGCGGCGGCCCGGCGGCGGCTCGTGTGGCTCGGGACCAACCTCGCGACCGCCCTCGTCGCCGCTTGGGTGATCGGCCGCTTCGACGAGACCATCGAGCAGGTGGTGGCGCTCGCGATCCTGATGCCGGTGGTCGCGAGCATGGGGGGGATCGCGGGGACCCAGACCCTCACCGTCGCCATCCGGGGGATCGCCCTCGGGCAGCTCGGGTTCCACAACGCGCGCGCCCTCGTCGGGAAGGAGCTCATGGTCGGCGGGATCAACGGGCTCGTGTGGGCCGCGGTGGTGGCCGCGATCGCGGCCCTGTGGTTCCGGGACCCGTGGCTCGGGGCGGTGGTGGCGGCGGCCCTGCTTCTCAACACCCTGGTCGCGGCGCTCGCGGGGGCGTCGCTGCCCCTGCTCCTGCGGCGGCTCTCCATCGACCCCGCCCTCGCCGGCGGAGTGGTGCTGACGACGATCACCGACGTCGTGGGGTTCGCCGCGATCCTCGGCCTCGGCGCCCTCGCCCTCGCCTAGCGCGCCAGATTTCGGGGCCCGCCCTCCTCCCCCGCGGGAGGGGAAATGGCCGAAGACGCATGCGGGGCGCGGGAATTCGGGCTATCATCGCCCCGCTTCCCGGTACGCATGACTCATGGCGGACTCACCCACCATCGTACTCGTGGACGGCTCGTCGTATCTCTTCCGGGCCTACCACGCGATGCCGTCCCTCACCACCTCCGACGGGGAGCCGACCGGGGCGATCCGCGGGGTCGTCAACATGCTCCGCCGGCTCCGGGCGGACTATCCGAGCGAGTACTTCGCGGTCATCTTCGACGCCCCCGGAAAGACCTTCCGGGACGACTGGTATCCCGAGTACAAGGCGAACCGCCCGCCCATGCCGGACGAGCTCCGCGCCCAGATCGAGCCGCTCCACCGGATCGTCAGGGCGCTGGGCCTGCCCCTCCTCTGCATCCCCGGGGTGGAAGCGGACGACGTCATCGGCACCCTTGCCGAGCGCGCCGGCGCGAGCGGGTGCCGGGTGGTCATCTCCACCAACGACAAGGACATGGCCCAGCTCGTGGACGAGCGGATCACCCTCGTCAACACCATGGACGACTCCGTCCTCGACGAGGCGGGCGTGGAGGCGAGGTTCGGGGTCCCGCCGGGGCGCATCGTGGACTACCTCACCCTCGTCGGGGACTCGGTGGACAACGTGCCCGGGGTTCCCAAGGTCGGGCCGAAGACGGCCGTCAAGTGGCTCGCCGCCTATGGCTCGCTCGACGGGGTCCGGGACAACGCGGCCGCGATCGGAGGGAAGGTCGGCGAGTACCTCCGCGAGTTCCTTGCGCCGAACGGGGCGCCGAGCGGGGCGGCGGAGAGCCGGATGGAGCTCTCCCGCCGGCTGGTGACGATCCGGCGCGACGTCGAGGTTCCGGAAGACCCCGAAGCGCTTCGACCCGACGCGCCGGACCGCGGCACCCTGGAGGCGATCTACCGCCGGCTCCAGTTCCGCGCGCTGCTCGACGAGCTCCTGGACGAGGCGCCGCCGGCCGCCGCCGGCGGCGCGGACGCCGGGCCGGCCGAGGGCGGCGACGCGTCCGCCCCGGAGCGCGAGGTCTCGTACGAGACGGTGCTCACCGGGGAAGCCTTCGACCGGTGGATGGACCGGATCCGGGAGGCGGAAGCCTTCGCCTTCGACACCGAGACGACGAGCCTCGACTACGTGGACGCGCGGGTCGTCGGGGTCGCCCTCGCGACCGCCCCCGGCGAGGGGGCCTACGTCCCGTTCGCGCACCGCTACCCCGGGGCGCCGGACCAGCTCGACGAGGCACGGGTGCTCGGCGCGCTCCGCCCCCTCCTCGAGGATCCGGACCGGCCCAAGATCGGTCACAACCTCAAGTACGACATGAGCGTCCTCGCGAACCACGACGTCGCGATGGCCGGGGTGGCGCACGACACCATGCTCGAGTCCTACGTGCTCGACAGCACCGCGACCCGTCACGACATGGACTCCCTCGCGACCCGCTACCTCGGGGTCCGCACCCGCAAGTACGAGGAGGTGGCGGGCAAGGGGGCGAAGCAGATCACCTTCGACCAGGTTCCGCTCGAAGAGGCCGGGCCCTACGCCGCGGAGGACGCGGACGTCACCCTTCGCCTGCACGCCTTCTTCACCCCGCGGCTTGGCGAGCGGTCGGGGCTCGAGCGCGTCTACCGCGAGATCGAGATGCCCCTCGTGCCGGTCCTCTCCGCGATGGAGCGGCGCGGGGTGCGCGTCGACACCGAACGGCTCCGGGCGCTGAGCGAGGAGCTCGCGGTGCGGATGGATGCCCTCGAGCGCGAGGCCCACGCGGAGGCCGGCGGCCCGTTCAACCTCCAGTCGCCGAAGCAGATCCAGGCGATCCT
>JAJDXW010000046.1 GCA_022823045.1 Gammaproteobacteria bacterium | reverse complement strand
GACCGGTCGGTGGTCCTCCTCGTCGTCGACAAGATGGACGTGTCGATCTCGCTCGGGCTGTGGACGACCCTCCTCGTGTACCTCGTGTCGATCCCCCTCGGGATCGCCAAGGCGGTGCGCGACGGCTCCTCGTTCGACGTGTGGACGAGCGCCGCCATCGTCGTCGGCTACGCGGTCCCCGGGTTCCTGTTCGCGATCCTCCTCGTGGTGCTGTTCGCGGGGGGGAGCTTCCTCGACTGGTTCCCGCTCCGCGGCCTCACGTCCCAGAACTGGGCGGAGCTCGGCTGGTTCGACCGCATCGTCGACTACTTCTGGCACCTGACCCTCCCGATCCTCGCCCTCCTCATCGGCGCGTTCGCGGGCCTCACGATGCTAACCAAGAACTCGTTTCTGGACGAGATCAACAAGCTGTACGTAACCGCGGCGCGGGCGCGGGGGGCGAGCGAGCGGCGGGTGCGATTCGGGCACGTCTTCCGCAACGCGATGCTCATCGTGGTGGCGGGCTTCCCGAGCGCGTTCGTGGGGATCCTCTTCACCGGCGCCCTCCTCATCGAGGTCATCTTCTCCCTCGACGGTCTCGGGCTCCTCGGCTTCGAGGCGGTGCTCCGGCGCGACTACCCGGTCATCTTCGGCACCCTCTACATGTTCTCCCTGCTAGGCCTCGTCATGCGGCTCGTCGGGGACCTCATGTACGTCGCCATCGACCCTCGAATCGACTTCGAGAGCCGCGAGACATGATCCCGGAAGCGGCCGGGCGGAGCCCGACACGGCGGCGCGGGAGCGACCGCGGATGCGGCTGAGCCCCGTCAACCGCCGCCGGGTGGCGAGCTTCCGGGCGAACCGGCGCGCCTGGTGGTCGCTCTGGACGTTCCTCGCCCTGTTCGTGCTGACCCTCTTCGCGGAGCTCATCGCGAACGACCGGCCGCTCCTCGTGAGTTTTCGCGGGGAGCTCCACTTCCCGACCGTGCGGGACTACCCCGAGACCCGCTTCGGGGGCGAGTTCGAGACCGCCGCCGACTACCGGGACCCGTTCGTCGCCGACCTCATCGAGGCGGAGGGCTGGATGCTCTGGCCCCCCATCCGGTTCAGCTTCGACACCGTGAACTACGACCTCACAACCCCGGCCCCTTCCCCGCCCTCCCGCGAGAACTGGCTCGGCACCGACGACCAGGGGCGCGACGTGCTCGCCCGGGCGATCTACGGATTCCGGATCTCGGTGCTGTTCGGTCTCGCCCTCACCCTCGCGAGCACCGTGATCGGGGTGCTCGCGGGCGCGGTGCAGGGATACTTCGGGGGATGGGTGGACCTCGGGTTCCAGCGCTTCGTCGAGATCTGGTCGAGCCTGCCGGAGCTGTACCTCCTCATGATCCTCGCGAGCGTCGTCGAGCCGAACTTCGGGTGGCTGCTCCTCATCATGCTGCTCTTCAGTTGGATGGCCCTCGTCGGCGTGGTGCGGGCGGAGTTCCTGCGCGCGCGCAACTTCGAGTACGTTCGCGCGGCGCGGGCGCTCGGGGTCGCCAACCTCACCATCATGCTCCGCCACGTGCTGCCGAACGCGATGGTGGCCTCCCTCACCTTCCTGCCGTTCATCCTCAACGGTTCGATCGTGACCCTCACCTCGCTCGACTTCCTCGGGTTCGGGATGCCTCCCGGGTCTCCGTCGCTCGGAGAGCTCGTCGCGCAGGGCAAGGCCAACCTTCACGCGCCGTGGCTCGGGATCACCGCCTTCTCGGTGCTCGCGGTGCTGCTCTCCCTGCTCATCTTCGTCTTCGAGGGGGTGCGCGACGCGTTCGACCCCCGCAAGACCGGGCTTCCCTGACCGGCCTCCGACCCCGCGCTCCCCACCCCGCGTTCCCGACTCCAGGCTCCCGACCCGGGTGCGGTTCCTCGCCCTGCGGCCGGAGCGGCGGCGCGGCTCACTCCGAGAACCGTTCCCGGATCCTCGTCGGCCGCCGTTCGTCGCGCGGCGAATGCCCGAAGGTATCCTTGTAGACCTTGCTGAAGTGGCTCGCACTCACGAACCCGCACGCCACCGCCACCTCCGCGATGGCCATGGTGGTCTGGCAAATGAGATGCTGGGCCCTGGCGAGGCGGAGCCGCAGGTAGTGCGCGCTCGGCACGCTCCCGAGGTGCTCGTGGAACAGCCGCTCGAGGTGCCGGCGCGACAACCCCACGTGATGGGCGATCTGGTCGATGGAGAGCGGCTCCTCGACATTCGCCTCCATGAGCTGCACCGCGTCGATGAGCCGGGGCTGCCCGGTGCCGATGAGCTGGACCAGGGGCCGCCGCTGGCGGTCGCGGCTGTCGCGGATCCGGTCGCGCACGAGCTGATCGGAGATCGTGGCCGCGAGCGGATGCCCGTGCTGGCTCGCGATGAAGTTGAGCATGAGGTCGGTGGGCGCGTCGCCGCCGGCGCAGGTCAGCCGGTCGCGGTCGATGAGGCACACCCCGGGGGTGACGATGGTCTCCGGATGCTCCTCGATGATGGTGTCCCGGTGCTCCCAGTGGGTGGTGCACCGGTACCCCCGCAGCACCCCCGCCTTGGCGAGGAAGTACGACCCGGTGTCGATCCCCCCGAGGGCGATGCGTCTCGCGGCGAGCGAACGCAGCCACTTGAGGGCCGCCGGGTCGAGGTGGTGCTGGACGTCGCGCCCGCCGCACACGAGCACGAGCTCGGCGGCCGGGGCACGCGCGACCGGGTGGTCCACCTCCACCCGCACCTCGCTCGAGGAGACCACCGGCCGGCCGTCGAAACTCACCAGGTGCCAGCGGTACATGGGCGAAGGGCTGAGGTCGTTCGCCTGGCGCAGGGGTCCGATGGCGGCCCCGAAGGAGACCATGTTGAACCCCGGCACGAGCAGGAAGGCGACTTCGTAGGCGGGCATGAACGCCCGGCTCGGCCGATGGAACACCGCCCCGGGGGCCGCATAGTCCGCGGCGCGGGTGAGCGGACGGTCCTGACCATCGGGGTCGAACGGCGACGAGGAGCTCATGAACCCTCTTTTCGCGATGGCGACGATGGCCGGGCGTTCCGCCGCCGGCCGATGCAAGCATGCCCTGTCGTAGCGGAAATGTCTTTCATACGACATCGCACGTGCACATTCCCGGGTCGCCCGCGGGCGACGGGCACCCGCCGCGCCGCGACCGCGGACGCGTCGAGCGGGCAGGGCTACGCGGGGGACCTGCCGGCCCGAGCCGGC
>JAJDXW010000356.1 GCA_022823045.1 Gammaproteobacteria bacterium | reverse complement strand
TTCGAGCGCACGATGGTGGTATTGCGCCCGGTGTTTCCGCCCCCGATCCACCCCTTCTCGAGCACCACCACGTCGCGGATCCCGTGGAGTTTCGCGAGGTACCAGGCGGTGGCGAGCCCGTGCCCGCCGCCCCCCACGATGGCGATGCGGTAGCGGGGCTTGAGGTTCGGGAAGCGCCACGCCCCCGACCAGCCGCGATGGCGGCGGAGCGCCTCCCGGGCGAGGGTGAACAGCGAGTAGCGCTTCATGAACCGTCTTCGAGCCTGCTTCGTCGAGCCCGCCAGCACCGGCCGGCGGGGGGCCGCCCTGCCTCCATCCCCGGGGTCAGCGGTTCATCCGCGCATAGCCGTCGCGGGTCTGGGGGAGCTTCCGATCCAGGATACGCGAAGCGACCACGGTTCGCAGGATCTGGGCCGTCCCGCCCCCGATGGTGAACATGCGGGCGTCCCGGACCATGCGCTCGAGAGGCCGGTTCCGGGAGTACCCGGCGGCGCCGAACACCTGGAGGGCGTCGTTGGTCACGTCGATGGACATCTCGGAGGCGAAGATCTTGGCCCGCGCGGCCTCGGTCGGGTCGGGGAAGGCGCTCGCTCCGCGCGCGCTCGCGGCCGCCCGGTAGAGGAGGAGCCGGGCCGCCTCGATGCGGGTGTTCATGTCGACGAGCATCCACTGGATCCCCTGGAACTCGCAGATGGGCCGCCCGAACTGCTCGCGCTCGCGCGCATGCTCGAGAGCATGCTCGTACGCTCCCTGGGCGAGACCGAGGGCGACGGTGCCGGCGCCGACCCGCTGGCCGTTGTAGGCGTTCATGAGCCCCGCGAACCCCCGGGCGAGGCCCTCGGGAGGAATCAGGGCCATCGACGCCGGCACCTCGAGGTCCTCGAACCGGATCTCGGTCTCCGGGATCCCGCGAAGCCCCATCGCGGGCTCGCGGGCGCCGACCACGAGCCCCGGCGACTCGCCCCGGACGGCGAGGAACCCGCCGATGCCGAGCGGCTCGCCGTCCTCGTGGACGCGGGCGAAGATGAGGTGGAGCTTCGAGACCCCGCCGCCCGTGATCCAGTGCTTGCGGCCGTTGAGGACGTAGACGTCGCCGCGGCGGTCGGCCCGGGTCGTCATCTCCGTCGCCGCGCTCCCCGCGTCGGGCTCGGTAATGCAGATGGCGGGCTTGTCGCCGCCGAGGACGAGGTCCGCCGCGAGGCGCTTCTGCTCCTTCGAGCCGTAGCGCATGACCGCCCCGATGGCGCCCATGTTCGCTTCCACCACGATGCGCCCGGTTACGCCGCACGCGCCGGCCATCTGCTCGATGACGAGGACCGCGTCGAGGTAGTCCCGCCCCTGGCCGCCGTAGTCCGCGGGGATGGTCATGCCCATGAAGCCGGCGTCGCGGAGCGCCTCCACCGTGTCCCAGGGGTAGGCCTCGCTCCGATCCGTCTCGGCCGCGCGGGGAGCGGCGACCTCGGCGGCGAAGGCCCGCGCCCGCGCCTGAAGGTCCAGCCGCTCGCGATCGAGTTCGAACATCGGAGGGTGCCGCGATCCCGCGCCGAAAGTGAGTTGTGGCATCATACCGGAGCCGTGGAGAGGTGTCCGAGCGGTCGAAGGAGCACGCCTGGAAAGTGTGTGTGCGTGAATAGCGTACCGAGGGTTCGAATCCCTCCCTCTCCGCCAATAACACATCAAAAATAATAAATTACGAAATTTTCATCATAAACTCTACCACAAAAGCAAAGAGCTTGAATGACGCCGCCTGGCGTTTTCCGAGACCTTCCTGACGACCGGAGCGCCTTCCGCGCCTCCTTCCCGCGCCCGATCGAAGACGGCGTGCTCTCCTGAGGTCGTGCCCGATCTGCCGGATGAACCGACCACCTCGTCCCCGGATTTCTTCGCGCCACAAGTCCCGCACACGAATGGTGGATGAGCTATCGGATGGACTCCATGACGCGTTTGCAATACGCTCGCCGGGCGCGAACTTCGCACCGGTCCGCTCGCATCCCAAGGGGGCATCAACTCTGCGCCATCGGCGGGCGGTGAGGCGGGGGGCGCCTCTCCCGACCGCACGATGGCCTCGTCCGATCCGTCAATCGGGCGACACGACGGTCCAGTTGCCAGCGTTCGCCGCGCTCGCCAGCCGCCCGTCGTAGCACACGAATCGGTGCAGGGACTCTCCGAAGAGAGACGCCGTGGCGAGGTGGATCGCGTCAAGGGTGCGAAGGTCCGCCGGCTCCATGGTCGCCGCACGGGACAGCACCTTGGCGTTGATCCTCACGATCTCGATGCGGGAGAGAACCTCCTTGGCCGTACGCAGGGTTCGGGCTCCATGCGGCATGATTGCCCGAGTGACCTCTACACTGGCGAGTGCACTCGACACCAGCGAGCGCCCGCGGAGATATCGCCGCAACGCGGCAGACTCATTTTCCCGCACCACAAGCTTGACGATGGCCGACGAATCGACGTAGCAGACGCGTTCAGCGTTCATCGCTGCGCAGCCGCGCGAGCCGGATGGAAGGCGGCTCCGCCCCGGGAACGAGTTCGACAGGCTCGGGAAGATCATCCGCCGAACCGGTTGCTTCATCCAGATCACCCGCTGCGCGAAGCTGGTCCAGCGGCGATGAGTTCGGAATGGGAGTCAGGAGGGCGATCGGACGTCCGCGATCGGTCACCTCGAATGTCTCGCCCGCCGCTACCCGCCTGAGGTAGTCGCTCGCTCGCTGCCGCAATTCGCGGATCCCGATCACATCCATAGTGCTACTTGTAGCACTGCCGTGAGCAAGGATCAACACGCCGAGCGACGAGGCAGGACGGTATGCGTTGTCGCGCGGCTTCTTCACCCGTGCCGGGAGCACGGCCACCGCGTGGTGGCAGGCCAGGCCGAACACGCAAGCAGCGTCGACACGACGGCCAATTGAACGAGGCGATATCTCATGTCTCGCTCCAATCCGGCCCGGCGATGCGTCCCGTGTCCACCGCGCCGTTGCCGCGTTCGCTCGATGAGCATCGAATCCGACAGGGAGAGAAGGAGCGTCTTCCTTCCCGGGAACGGGAGAGGCGCTCCGGCCCGGACGGGCCGGAGCGCACGGGGTGAGGCCGGGGGCGGCGCCTACTCGGGCTGGGGCACGATGCGAAGATAGGGCCGGGGGGCCTTCCAGCCGCCCGGGAACTTCTCCTTCGCCGCCTCGTCCGACACCGCGGGCACGATGATGACGTCGTCGCCCTGCTTCCAGTTGACCGGCGTCGCGACCTGGTGCTTCGCGGTGAGCTGCATCGAGTCGAGGACCCGGAGCACCTCGTCGAAGTTGCGCCCGGTGCTCATCGGGTAGGTGAGGCTCAGCTTCACCTTCTTGTCCGGGCCCACCACGAAGACCGAGCGGACCGTCGCGTTGTCGACCGCGGTTCGCCCCTTGGCGCTTCCGCTCGCGTTCGGGTGGATCATGTCGTAGAGCTTCGCGACCGCGAGGTCATCGTCGCCGATGAGGGGATAGTTGACCTTGTGTCCCTGGGTCTCCTCGATGTCCCCGAGCCAGCGATCGTGGTCGTCCGTCGAGTCGACGCTGAGGCCGATGACCTTGCAGTTGCGCTTCGCGAACTCCGCCTCGAGCCCCGCCATGTACCCGAGCTCGGTCGTGCACACGGGTGTGAAGTCCTTGGGGTGGGAGAACAGGATCGCCCAGCCGTCGCCGATCCAGTCGTGAAAGTCGATCTCGCCGTGGGTGGTGCGGGCGGTGAAGTTGGGCGCTTCGTCGCCGATGCGGATTGCCATGTCGCTTTCCTTCCGGTTGATGGATCGAGCCGGCCGCGGCCGGTCCGTGGGGCGCGCATTGTAGCGCCGCCCCTCGCGTTCACGCCGGCCGGCCGCGCCCCGGTTGCCTGACGATTTGGAAAGCGACCCGGGACAAATTCTCACTCTTCGCGCTCGTCATGGATGGGGGGCGATAGCGTAGGCCCGCCTTAATCGTCGAGGCCGGGCGGGACTCCGGTGTGCCACTCGGTGGCGTGCTGGTACGCCCGTCCGATGCGGAGCGCGGTCCCCTCCTCGAACCCCCGGCAGACGATCTGGAGCGAGAGGGGCAGCCCGCCGCTCGTCCGCCCGTTCGGCACCACGAGCGCGCAGTAGTCGATGAGGTTGAAGGGGCGGGTGAAGATCGCCGCCGTGGTGGACTGGTCGATGTCCGCGACGACCGGCGCGGCGGTCCGGACCCCGGGGGTGAGCAGGGCGTCGACCCCGGCGAGGGCCGCATCGAACTCGCGCTTGACGGCGGCCCGCTCGCGCTGCACCCGGATGTACTCGCCCGCCGACATGTTTCCCCCGGGGCGGATCCGGGGGCGGATGTCGTCGTCCACCGGGAGGGAGTCGTCGTCGACATACTCGCCGACCCACGAATGGCCTTCGGCGGCGATGATTTTCCCGACGAGATCGCCCATCGTGACGAACCCGCGCGGAAGCTCCACGTCGACCACGGTGGCCCCGAGCTCCGCCAGGAGGGCGAGCGACTCGTCGTAGGCCGCGAGCATGTCCGCGTCCACTCCCTCGCGCTCGTGCGCCGGCATCCGGGCGAGACGCATTCCGGCCACCCCGCGGTCGATCCCGAGGCGGGGGTCTCCCCCGTTCGGCCCGTTCAGCGTGACGGGGTCGAGCGGGTCGGGGCCTCGAATCAGCCCGTAGAGATCGGCCGCGTCCTCGACCGTCCGGCACATCGGCCCCGGCGTGTCGAGGGTGTGCGCGAGGGGCAGGACCCCGTGGCAGCTCACTCGCCCGAGGGTGACCTTGAGGCCGGTCAGCCCGTTCCAGGAGGAAGGGATCCGTACCGAGCCCCCGGTATCGGTCCCGATGGCCCAGGGCGCGAGCCGCGCGGCCACCGCCACCCCCGAGCCGGAGCTGCTCCCTCCCGGCCCCCGATGCACCGCGAGGTCCCAGGGGTTCCACGGCGTTCCCATGTATCGGTTGGTGCCCCAGGCGCCCATCGCGAACTCGACGGTCCGGGTCTTCCCGAGCACGATGACCCCGGCCGCGACGAGGCGGCGCGCGAGGGTCGCGGTGACCGGCGAGACGCGGTTCTCCCAGACCTTCGAGCCGCCGGTGGTGACGCGCCCTTCGAGATCGATGATGTCCTTGAGCGCGATCGGCACCCCGTGGAAGCGCCCGATCGCGTGGCCGGCTCGCCGCGCAAGGTCCGCGGCCCGGGCCGCGGCCCGGGCCTCTTCCGCGTAGACCGCGATGAAGGCGTCGAGCTGCCCGTCCAGCCGTTCGATCCGCGCGAGCAGCGCCTCGACGAGCTGCTCGGACGTGAGGTCCCCCGCGGCCAGTGCATCCGCGGCGGCGTTCGCGCTCAGGAACTCGCAAGACGACATGTTCTCTCTCCTCGCATTCGGATGTAAACCAAACTTACCGGCCCCCTTCCGCGGTCCCAATTATCCACAAGGCTCGGACGGGGATTCCCAATTTCCCGGGTGTGGGGGCTTCCTGCCCCGGTCTGACGGGGGTGAAATCGTCCCGTGCATCGCAGTTCCCTGGGTGTTCCCGCGAGCTGCGAGCCCGCGCTCCCAGGAGACCGGTACAAAGGGGGCGCTCCCTGCCCTTCCCCGCGGGACGCCCGGACCGGATAGACTTGGCCCCAGCGGCCGGACCGGCCCCCTCGCATCGCTACGCCGTGAATCCCGTCAGGCCCGGAAGGGAGCAGCGGCAGCGGCCGGTGCGGGTGCCGGGGTGCGGCTGGTCCGCGCCGCCCTTCTCCCTCCTTCCGAAGCGAGGTCATCGCTCCGCCGGCGGGGCCGCGTCAGAGCATGTCGCGGACCGCGTCGCGCTCTTCCTCGAGCTCGGTCCGCGTCGCATCCATCTTCGCCCGCGCGAAGTCGTCGATGGCGAGGTCCGGCACGATCGTGTAGCGACCGTCGCGCACGGTCACCGGACAGGAGTAGATGAGGCCTTCGCCGATCCCGTAGCTCCCGTCGCTCGGGACGGCCATGCTGAGCCAGTCCCCGTCCGGGGAGCCCCGCACCCAGTCCCGCATGTGCGAGAGCGCGGCGAAGCCGGCCGAAGCCGCGCTCGAGAGCCCCCGCGCCGCGATGATCTCCGCCCCGCGCTGCTGGACCCCGGGAATGAACTCGTCGCGCACCCAGGCTTCGTCCACGAGCTCGGGAGCCGGCCGCCCCCCGACGGCGGCGTGCGCGATGTCGGGGAACTGGGTTGCCGAGTGGTTGCCCCAGATCGTCATCCGGGACACGTCCCCGACCGCCGCGCCGGTGCGGGCGGCGAGCCGCGCCACCGCGCGGTTGTGGTCGAGCCGGGTCATCGCGGTGAACTGCGAGGGATCGAGGTCCGGGGCGTTCTTCATCGCGATGAGCGCATTCGTGTTGGCCGGGTTGCCGACGACCAGCACCTTGACGTCGCGCGCCGCGTGCTCGTTGAGGGCCCGCCCCTGCGGGCCGAAGATCCGGCCGTTCTCGGCGAGCAGGTCCTTGCGCTCCATGCCCTTGCCCCGCGGCCGGGCGCCGACGAGGAGGGCGAAGCGGGCGTCGCGGAACGCCTCGTTCGGGTCATCGGTGACCACGAAGCCGTGCACGAGCGGATACGCGCAGTCGTCGATCTCCATCACCACGCCCCCGAGGGCGGGCAGCGCGGGCGGGATCTCGAGGAGCTGGAGGATGACCGGCTGCTCCGGTCCCAGCATCTCCCCCGAGGCGATCCGGAAGAGAAGCGAGTACGCGATCTGACCGGCCGCGCCGGTCACCGCGACCCGGACCGGCGCCTTCACGACCGCTCCTCGGCGGGAACGTAGTCGCGCCGGGCGTGCCCGAGATAGAGCTGGCGCGGGCGGCCGATCCGGAAGTCCTCGGTGTCCCCCAGCATCTCGTTCCACTGGGTGATCCACCCGACGGTCCGGGCGACGGCGAAGATCACCGTGAACATGTTGAGGGGGAACCCGAGGGCGCTCAGGATGATCCCGGAGTAGAAGTCGACGTTGGGGTAGAGGTTGCGCTCGATGAAGTAGTCGTCGCTGCGCGCGATGCGCTCGAGCTCGAGGGCGCTCTCGAACATCGGCTGCTCGCGCTCGGTGCCTTCGAGCTTGCTGAGGAGGTCGTGACAGGCGTTGCGGATGATGGACGCCCGGGGGTCGTAGCTCTTGTACACGCGGTGGCCGAAGCCCATCAGGCGCACCCCGCTCTCCCGGTCCTTCACCCGGTCGATGAACTTCGGAATGTCCCCGCGCCCGCCGATCTCGGACAGCATCTGGACCACCGCCTCGTTCGCGCCCCCGTGGGCAGGCCCCCACAGGGTCGCGATCCCGGCCGCGATCGCCGCGTAGGGATTGGTCCCGGAGCTTCCGCAGAGGCGCACCGTCGAGGTGCTCGCGTTCTGCTCGTGGTCGGCGTGGAGGATCATCATGAGCTCGAGCGCCCGCGCCGCCACCGGGTCCACCTCGAAGGGTTCTGCGGGCACCCCGAACATCATGCGCATGAAGTTCTCGACGAATCCGTAGGAGTTGTCGGGGTGCATGAAGGGCTGCCCCGCCCCCCACTTGTGGGTATCCGCCGCGATCGTCGGCATCTTGGCGACGAGCCGGTGGATGCACGCCAAACGGTGAGCCGGGTCGTTCACGTCGAGGGCGTCGTGGTAGAAGCCCGAGAGCGCCCCCACGAGCCCCACCATCATCGCCATCGGGTGGGAGCCGCGCCGGTATCCGGTGATGATCGTGCGCAGCCCCTCGTGGACCATCGTGTGCTTGCGGATGTCGGCTTCGAACTCCACCCACTCGGCCGCCCCGGGCAACTCCCCGTAGATGAGGAGGTAGCAGACCTCGAGGAAGCTGCTCTTCTCCGCGAGCTGCTCGATCGGATAGCCGCGGTAGAGCAGGATCCCCTGGTCGCCGTCGATGTAGGTGACCCAGCTCCGACAGGCGGAGGTGGCGCCGTACCCGGGATCGTGGGTGAAGCACCCGATCTCCCTCGGCACACCGGAGATGTCGACGACCGGGGTGCCGTAGGTGGGCTCGAGTACGGGCAGCTCGGCCGAGCGCCCGGTGTCGTTGTCGGTGAGGGTCAGGGTCTTCGACATGTTCAGGTTCCCTGTCGCGGCGGGCATCGATCCGCACGGTGGCCAGCCGGGGCCGGCACGCCTGCCCTTCCGTGGCCCGGGGCCCCGGACCTCGCGGAATTCCGTTCATGTTCGCACAGGGCGCTCGCGCTTGGGTAGCCATCCCCGAATCCGATCCGGTAGACTGCCGCGCGGCTCCCGATTCCCACCGTGAACGGTCCGCCATGAGCGAAACGCCGCTCTTCGCCGCGAGCACCCCGTTTCTCGAAGACGCCTACCGCCGCTACCGATCGGACCCCGACGGCTGCGACGCGGCGTGGCGCTCGTTCTTCGCCGAGCTCGACCGCGGCCGCGGCGAACCCGGTCGCGGTCCGGCGGCCCCGTCGGATCCCGCCGGCTCCCCGGACGACCGCCGCGGGGCCGTCCACCGTCTCATCAGCGCCTACCGCTACCGCGGGTTCTGCATCGCGGACGTCGACCCTCTCAACATGCACGAGATCTACGGCCGCCCCGGCGCCCCCGACGTCCACCCGAAGGTGCACGGGTTCACGGAGGCGGACCTCGATCGAAGGTTCACCACCGACTCGCTGTTCGGCCCGCCGGAGCTCACCCTGCGCGAGCTCGTGGACATCCTGCACGCCACCTACTGCACCCACATCGGCACCGAGCTGACCCACCTCACCAGCCCCCGGTCGAAACGGTGGGTGCAGGAGCGCCTGGAGCGTGCCCGCGGGCGGCCCGCGTTCACCCCCGAGAAGAAGCGCGAACTCCTCGGGTGGGTCATCGCGGCGCGCGGGCTCGAGGAGTTCCTGCACACCCGCTACCCGGGGCAGAAACGGTTCTCGCTCGAGGGGGGCGAGTGCCTCATCCCGCTGCTCGACGAGATCATCCAGCGGGCGGGAGCGCGGACGACCCGCGAGATCGTCATCGGCATGGCCCATCGCGGCCGCCTCAACGTGCTCGTCAACGTCCTCGGAAAGCTCCCCGCGGTCCTGTTCGAGGAATTCGAGGGCAAGGTCGAGGAGAGTGCGGGATCGGGCGACGTCAAGTACCACCTCGGCTTCTCCTCGGACATCGAGACCGAGGGCGGGCCGACCCACATCGTGCTCGCGTTCAACCCCTCGCACCTCGAGATCATCAACCCGGTGGTGGAGGGCTCGGTGCGGGCGCGGCAGATGCGGCGCCGGGACACCTCGCGCAACCAGGTCCTGCCGGTCCTCATCCACGGCGACGCCGCGTTCGCGGGCCAGGGGGTGGTCACCGAGACCCTCAACCTGTCGGAGACGCGGGGCTATTCGACCGGCGGGACGGTCCACGTAATCGTCAACAACCTCATCGGCTTCACCAACAGCGATCCCCTCGACTCGCGCTCGAGCAGCTTCTGCACCGACGTCGCGAAGCTCGTGCAGGCGCCCATCTTCCACGTGAACGGGAACGACCCGGAGGCGGTCGCGTTCGTCGCCGGCCTCGCCCTCGACTACCGGATGGAGTTCGGCTGCGACGTGGTGATCGACCTCGTGTGCTACCGGCGCCACGGCCACAACGAGGCCGACGAACCGATGGTGACCCAGCCGCTCATGTACGGGAAGATCCGCAAGCAGCCGGGGGTCCACCGCATCTACGCCGAGCGGCTCGAGGGCGAAGGAGTCATCGCCGAGGGTGAAGCGAAACGCATGTACGACGCGTACCTCGATCGGCTGGAGGCGGGCGAACCGGTGTCGCGGCCGCTCCGGCACGGACTCAAGATCGACCATCTTGCGAACTGGGACCCCTACCTCGGTCCGGACTGGCGGGCGGAGGCGGAGACCGGCATCCCCGTCGAGGCGGTGGAGGCGATCGGGCTCAAGCTCTGCGAGCAGCCCGCGCACTTTCGCCTGCACCGCGTGGTGGACCGCCTGATGACGGCGCGGCGCGAGATGGCGCGGGGCGAACGCCCGGTCGACTGGGGCTTCGCCGAAATGCTCGCCTACGGGTCCCTCCTCCGGGACGGCTACTCGATAAGGATGTCGGGGCAGGACTGTGAGCGCGGGACGTTCGCCCACCGCCACGCCACCGTGCACAACCAGGAAGCCCGCGGCACCTGGCAATCCCTCGCCCATCTCGCCGACGACCAGCCGCCGGTCGAGATCATCAATTCGCTCCTCTCGGAGGAGGCGGTCCTCGGGTTCGAGTACGGCTACAGCTCCTCCGAGCCGGAGGGGCTCGTCATCTGGGAGGCCCAGTTCGGGGACTTCGTGAACAGCGCGCAGGTAGTGATCGACCAGTTCCTGAGCTCCTCGGAAGCGAAGTGGGGACGCTACTCGGGAATCGTGATGCTCCTCCCCCACGGCTACGAGGGGGCCGGCCCCGAGCACTCCTCGGCGCGGCTCGAACGCTTCCTCCAGCTCTGCGCGGAGGACAACCTCCAGGTCTGCGTTCCCACCACCCCGGCCCAGATCTTCCACCTCCTCAGGCGGCAGATGATCCGGCCGTACCGCAAGCCCCTCGTCGTCATGAGCCCGAAGAGCCTGCTGCGGCACCGGCTCGCGGTGTGCCAACGCGAGGCGCTCGCCCCCGGCCACGGGTTCGAGGTGGTGATCGACGACCCGGACGCCCCGCCTCCGGACCGGGTGACCCGCCTCGTCCTTTGCGCCGGCAAGCTCTGGTACGACCTCGCGGACAAGCGCCGCGAGCACGGTCTGGACCACGTCGCCCTGGTCCGGGTCGAGCAGATCTACCCGTACCCGCGCGAGGAGATCCAGGCGATCCTCGACCGGTACGCGAAGGCGCGGGACGTCATCTGGGCCCAGGAGGAGCCGCGCAACCAGGGCACGTGGTTCTTCATGCTGTCGCGCCGCCACCTCGCGGGGATGATCCGGTCGAACCGCCGTCTCGGCTACGCCGGGCGCGAGTACTCGGCATCGCCCGCGGCGGGCTATCTCGGCCTTCACCTCGAGCAGCAGCGGGCGCTCGTCGAATCCGCGCTCGGGCTCGACGAGCTCGCGGCGCTCAAGCAGCGCACGGCCTGAATCGTGCCGTCGACGGTCCTCATCCCGGCCCGCGGCCGGATACCATGGCGGGCGGGCGCCCGGGCGGCGCTAGCGCCCCCGCGAAGGCATCGCGGGCCATCTTCGGCAGACGAGCCGGCACGACGCCGGCGCGGAGTCCTCTCATGCTCGTAGATGTGCGGATCCCCGCTCTCGCCGAATCCGTACCCGACGCGAAGCTCCTCGCCTGGAACTTCCGGACCGGGGACCGGGTCGAGCGCGGAGACGTGCTGATCGAGCTCGAGACCGACAAGGTGGTGCTCGAGGTGCCCGCCCCGCAGAGCGGCACCCTGGCCGAGATCGTGCTCCCGGAGGGGGAGACGGGCCTCAGCGAGCAGCTCATCGCCCGTATCGACACCGCCGGCGACGGAGCCGAGCACGCGGATGCCGCGCGCTCCGAACCGGAGGCGGAGTTCACCGGCGGGCCGCACGGCCCGGCCACGGCCGCGGCCGGTACGGCGACGGCGCCGCCGATGGGGCCGGCCGCGCGGCGCATCCTCGCCGAGCACGGACTCGACCCCGCCGCCATCGAGGGGACCGGCAAGGACGGCCGGATCACGAAGGCGGACGTTCTCCGTCACCTCGATTCATCCCCGCCGACCCCCGCGGAGCCGGCCCCCGAAGCCGGCCCGGAGCCCGAGCCGACCCGCCCGCCCGATTCCCCTCCCGATGCACGCCCGGGATCCCGCGGGGAGCGCCGGGAACCGATGTCGCGCCTGCGCAGCCGCATCGCCGAACGGCTCCTCGCGGCGCAGCGGAACGCCGCGATCCTCACCACCTTCAACGAGGTCGACATGCAGCCGGTCATGGACCTCCGGCGCCGCTACCGCGAGGACTTCGAGCGCCGGCACGGGGTCCGCCTCGGGTTCATGTCGTTCTTCGTCAAGGCGGCGGTGCAGGCCCTCGGGCGCTTCCCTCCCGTCAACGCCTTCATCGAAGGGGAGGACATCGTCCACCACGACTACTGCGACATCGGGGTCGCGGTTGGCTCGCCGCGGGGCCTGGTGGTGCCCATCCTGCGCAACGTCGAGGACATGTCCTTCGCGCAGATCGAGACGAAGATCGGCGAGTTCGGCGCAAAGGCGCGCGACGGCACCCTCAGCTTCGAAGAGATGAGCGGGGGCACCTTCACCATCTCCAACGGCGGCGTGTTCGGCTCCCTGCTCTCCACTCCGATCCTCAACCCTCCGCAGAGCGCGATCCTCGGCATGCACAAGACGGAAGATCGCGCGGTAGTGGTCGGCGGCGAAGTGGCGGTGCGCCCCATGATGTATCTCGCGCTCTCCTACGACCACCGCATCATCGACGGGCGCGAGGCGGTGCAGTTCCTGGTGACGATCAAGGAAGCGGTGGAAGATCCGGCTCGCCTGCTCCTCGAAGTCTGACGCCTCATGCCCTCCCACAAGGATTCTTCCGATGACGCGGCCGCGTTCGA
>JAJDXW010000385.1 GCA_022823045.1 Gammaproteobacteria bacterium | reverse complement strand
CCACTCGTTCGCCGTGCGTCGACGGTAACGAACCGAACCGTTCAATCTCGCCATGACTGCTTTCGCCTCCTGCCAAAAAAGGCGATCAGTGAATCAGTCAATCCTCAGAAATGAAACAACGCTCTACTTTGGCCGCTTACGAACATTGGGAGTCCGGTCACTGAAAATCAATGCGTTATCCTCGCCCAACGTGCCGAGTTGGCGAAGTCGGGTTAGGGCGGTCAGAGACAATGAACTCGACCGATGAAGCCGCGCTCGACGATACAGTAGAATGCTTCGAGGACGGGCCGTTCGGCGCGTTCTGCGGCGCCGGCGCAGAGGAGATTGCCACCGTCTTCAACGCTGCGACCGAAGCGCACGGACCGCTGCTGACCGATCATTTCAGTACGGGGCGCAATGCTGAGGAATTGACCGCCCTCGACACGAGCAGAGATGTTGACATCTGGGCGTTAAAACGAAAGAAAAAACGGAAGTGCGAAGGGGCGAGGTATTCACCTCGTCCCTTCAGCGTCACTATGTAGGCCCACTCCGTGACGCACTTTGAACGGATTCACCTTAACAGCTCCGTCGGTACGATTAACGGCGCCCCTACCTAACGAGAATCCGATACGACCATCGCGCCGTTAAAACGCGTTCTGTCGCACTTCCGCCAAATTATCTCGCGAATTGGAATGACAATTAGAAGAGAACCGAGTGCCAGTACCGACGCAATCATCAGATCATCAACCCTTTCGTACTCTCCGTACATCTTATGAAAGTATGGGATAGAGGCAACGATTGGAAAATGGGTTATCGCTCCAACAATTACCCACATATACGCCGCGTCCGTTTCGATGCTACGACGTAGATAGGTACTTGAAGGCAAAAAGACAAGAAAGAAATGCAAATATGCAGCAAAAACTCCAACGATAATCACCTCGTTTGCATAAGGCCATATCGCAACGATCCACGAAATCCTCTCCCCATTTTCAACCGTTTTTTCGTGCGCGGAATCTTCAGCTACGGAAGAAGGAATTAGTTCCTTTCTACTACGTGACACCAGATCGCCGTTCTGGCCCCGTTCTTTCCGATCGAGAATTTTTTTCTGATTCTCAGTTTCGTTTTCATTGGTCAAGATAGCAATATCCTGATGTTTTTTTGACTTCTTGTCGTGATGATCTGGTATACGCATCCCAACGGCTTCAGTATTCTTTTCTTGTGGAGTCGATTTCATTTCTTCTTCTCGTGCAAAATGATATTCCAATCCTACATGCGGAATCGTCACCACAATCGCCATTAGAATTGGTAGTATGATGGGAAACCAGTATACCATGTTTCTTTTCATATGCCTTATCGGACGATTGGCCATGTCGTGATTCTCCTCTTTAAGGTAAACAGACGGTTACCATGAAACTTAGTTGACGACGTCTGCATACCATTCTGTAAACATATCACGGCACAATGAAAGAAAATCATTTACCTGTTCTCTTGTCACTCCGGATTTAGTTCTCAGAGGATATTCAATAATCGGGTCTCCATTGTCATCGATATACGAACGCGAATAAATGACTTCACTATTCCAAGTGTTGACTTTGCGAAGATTCGCTTCAGTGTCTCCGAATGCCGAATAGAATAACAAGTGACTTTCATCGTCGGAAAACACTATCCATGCTTTGAATCCGTCAATCTTCCATTCGACATCTCCGTCTTTATCCTTGGTTGCGGAATAACCTTCGTTTTTCATGATTTCGAGAATCCAATCTATCTCTACCGGTTTGAATACAAACTGTTCTTCGCCTTCGAGTTCTTGAGCGGAAATTGTAGTAACAAAGATCATGCAACCCAGCAGAATCAAGGCCACGTCTCTAGCGAAAGCCCTGATGGTCATTCGTTCTCTCCTCCCCGTCACCCTAAGTTGCGGGGTTACGATCTCGTTAACCGGTCCGTCTGTCAACCCCGAGCGCTGGCTAAACGATGTTTGGCGGCATCCGGATCACCTGCACCTGCTTCTGCGAGCACCAACTCGGATGCTACGAGTTCGGATCTGTCTCGGGCGTTGCGCCACCAGTCACGGGTGATCTGCTGGTATGCCGCCACAACCATGTCTCGGGAAGGCCACGTGGTCAGGTAGCTGACAACGGATGTTTCGATGTACACGGTGGGTTTCATGTTGGGGGTATCACTCGGTGGACGATCGTGGGGCCGCGCGCCGGGCGGGCGAGACGGTGGCCAGGATGGCGGCGATGCGGCGGGCGGTGTCGGTAAAGTGCTGGACTTCCTCCGGCGAGAGCGGGCGACCGAGGATTGAGCGCTCGCGGTAGGAGAGCCACTTCTTGAGCACCTGGTAGCCGCCGAGCTTGTAGGTCCAGACGGCAGCGGGGACGTTCCGCCAGTAGGCGCGGGTGTTGAGGTAGATGTCGAACGTGGTCTTGCCGAGCGTGGGCGGGGTGTCGCCCCGCGCCGCCCGTTCGTCGGGCGTACAGGCGCGCTGGACGATGTGGCCTTGGCCCGGCATTACGGCGTCGCCCGTCCCGTAGTGTCCCCATCCCGCCGTGAGCGCGAAGTCGCCGCCGGTCATGTTGCGTCCGTCCGTTGTGGCGGGTACGGCGATGGACGCAATCTCGGGGCGGAGGGGCGCTTCGGTGACGCCCGACACCGGCTTGTCGGGGTCGAGCAAGGTCGCGAGGTCGCGCCCCCGCGCCGCTGTCACCGCAATCTCCTCTGCTGCGCTCACATCCTCACCGTCGGGCCAGCCGGGGAGAGGGATGCGCGGCCATTCCATCCGAAGTGCCCCGGCGTTGGCCTCGCGATAGGCCGGATCGTGGAGAGTTGCGAGGACATGGTGAAACAGGTCTTCCACGTTCAGGCCCAAGTGGTCGAGATAGCGCTGGGCGGCACGCGAGAGGTTCGGGCGCCGCGCGTTTTCGTCGTTTCTCTCAATGCCGTCGTCGCGTAGCCACGCGGGGAACAGGTTTGCACTACGCTCGATCAGGTGCAGTTGGCCCACATGTTCCGTGAAGCATGCCTGCGGCTCCGACGAGCCTTTCCTCAGATGTTGCGCGGCGGAAAGCCAAAGATTTTCTGTGAATGCGTGTTGGCGATAGTCGGGACGCGGACGAGCCAACAGGCCCGCGTCCGCCTCCCAGTAGAGCCAGCGGTTGTCAAACGGCCGATAGGCGCAACGGATGAAACCGGCTTCGTTTGGCTGGCCAAGTGCGAGTCGTTCATCGCGGACCGCGCGAGCGTCGCGTGGCACCGATGAAGTGTTTCTCATCGCGGCGGGATAGCGTCTTGCAATCTCTTCGTGGCTCACATCCGGGCTGAAGTAGTCGGAGATCCTGTCTTCGAGCAGTCGACGATCGACATCGATGAGAAACCCGTCGCGGTCGGTCTTGACGCCCGGAAACGACACGGGAAACAGGTCGGGTAGTGCCGGCCAGTCGAACCAGTCCTCGCTTGCGGCGGTGCGCACGAACGGCATGCCGAGCGGCAGGATCGGCTCGAACCCCTCGTAGAGTGCGGCTGGTTCCGCCTCCGCCGTTTCGGCCAGCGCCTCGCGCTTTGCCTGTCCCCAGAGATGGCGGAAGCGCACTTCGCCGGCCGGCGCGTGCTCGGCCTTGCGCACCAGGGTCGCGATCGCGGTGCCGACCTGGATGCCGACCGGATCGCCTTCCGTCGAGAAGATGCTCGGATCGGGCGATCCGTCCGGCGCGACCTTGCCGGTCTTGTACTTGTCGCCGTTCAGGCAGTCGATGCGGATCGCGTCGAATGCGTCGAGATATCGTTCTCGCATACCGGTAAACGACAGCCCGTCGATCCAGGAGTAGTTGGAGATGAAGCAGACCACTCCCTGTCCGGTCTTCTCCGCGATGCGCCGCTCCGCCATGCGAAAGAAGCGGACGTAGAGGTCGTTCAGCCCCTGGCCCTCGGGTCGGCGTACCCGCCTGGTCGAGCGGTATGCTTCCGAGAGCTCCCGTTCTTCGTCCACCGCCATGCCGGCGAAGCCGTTGTAGGGCGGATTGCCGAGGATCACGAGGATCGGAGTCTCCTGCTTGACCCGTTCTGCGCGGTCGCGTTCCTCCTCCAGCTCGGGAAACGGGAGCGGCTTGGTGGTTCGCGGTTCCCAGCCGGTGAGCGCGTTGGTGAGGAATACGCCTGCGCGCTCCGTCCCGTCGTCAGCCAGCGGTGCGTCGAGGTCCTGCATGGTGAGCCCGACCTGAAGGTGGGCGACCACGAACGGAGCGGGCATGATCTCGAATCCGAACACGCGCTCCGTCGCCGCCTGCTTGACCCGCGCACCCGCGAGCGCGCCGAGCCCGCGTCCTTCGAGGTTGGCGGCGACGCGGCGCAGCACTTCGGCGAGATAGGCTCCGGTGCCGCAGCAGGGATCGAGCACGTACACGTTCTCCGCCGCGAGCCCGTCCGGGATGCCGAGGTCGTCCTTCAGCGCCTTGTCCACGCGGGCGACCATGTAGCGGACCACCTCGATCGGCGTGTACCAGACGCCCAGTTGCTTGCGCAGCGCGGGGTCGAACGCTTCGAGGAACGGCTCGTAGAAGTAGGGCACCGCCTCGCCCTCGCTGAACCGGGCGAAGAAGGCGGGCCGATCCACCCTGTCGAGCGCCGACGCCGTCCAGTCCAGCACCTCGATGAGGCCGAGTGGTTGCAGGCGTCCGGGGTCGGATAGCTGCTGGAACAGGGCTCGCAGCACCGGAGCGCGGAGATGCCATACCGCGGTTCGCCAGTCGAAGCTGCTGCTGGCCGGTGCCGACGATTGGCGCGCCCAAAGCACCCAGGCGGAGAAGACGCCGTAGAAGAGGGTCTGCACGAGGGTCGAGTGGAAGAAGCGCGCACCCTTCTCGCCCTCGAAGCGAACGCCGAGCGCTTCCTCGAGCGCCGACCGCACCGCCGCAAGTGCCGGCGAGTCGCCAGCCGTTTCGACCCGCGCGAGTCCATCGCGGGCGTAGGAAGCGAGCAGCCACGCAAGGTCCTTCGGCTCGGTGAGCGCAGCCCGATGTGACAGCGCGCGTGAGAGATACTCGGCGAGGCCGGCCCCGGTCTCACGGGCGAAGACGCGCGGTTTCTCGAGCCGCTGTCAGCCAGACGGAACGATTCGAGGGTCGCTTCCCCGCCTCCGGCATCCGGTCCGATGAGCGCGAACTCGCGCAGGTTCGTCACCAGGACCAAGCGATAGCGTCCCCAGTAGCGGCTCGCCTGCTCGCGCACCCCGGTTGCGCGGGTGTCCTCGCGCGCCGACTTCACCTCGACGACGCCCCGTTCCGGGAGCTGTCCCTTGCGCGGCCGGCCCTTCTGCACCTGCTTCGACGTGTAGAGGCCGAAGTCGGGATGCCCCGCGCCCTGGTTGGCGGGCTCGACCACACAGAACACCTTCGGCTTGAGGGTCGCGCCCACGGAATCGAGCAGCTTTGCGAGCGGACCGTAACTTGACCGCTCGTCGGTCGCACCGCCCGAGGCGCGCAACCGGCCGAGCTCGGCGAGGTAGGTCTCCACCGCCGCCGAAAGCTTTGCACTCCTGGCCGTCATGGTCTCCGTCGCTGGTCCCGGGCTATCCCGCGAGCCGCGCGCTCACGAGCCGGTTGAGGCTCACCCCCTCTTCCGCCGCCTTGATCACGAGGTCACGGTGGGTCTCGGGCGGCACCCGCACCACGAATCGGCCGCTGTAGGTGCGGTCGGCCAAGGGCTCGGGCGGCGATTCGCCATTGGCGTGCATGTCCGCCAACACGTCGCCTACCAAGTTCCGGATGCCCGACAGGGCCTCGTCCGGCGTCGGTGCGAGCCAGCTCAGGGACGGAAACTCGGCGCAGAGTCCCAGATGCTCGCCGTCCTCGGGTGACCAGGTGATCCGGTATGTGTAGTGGTCAGTCACCCAGCGCCTCCGGTCACCGCGATTCTGCCCGATTCCGCCTTGAACCCTGTTTGAGCGCCGCATATGATATCAATAATCCCTTAGATATCCTGGAGCAGGCGATGCGGGTCTCCAAATGGGGCAACAGCCTGGCTGTCCGGCTGCCGAAAGCGCTGGTCGAGGATCTCGGGCTCAAGCCGGGTGACAGGCTGGAGATCGTCTCCGAGGCGAAGGAGCGCATCGTCATCGCAAAAGACGAGCGCCGGTTGCGGGCAGTCGAGCGGATGCGATCGCGCGCCTGGTCCATACCCGAAGGTTATGGGTTCGACCGGGAGGAGGCCAACGCCCGATGACGGCGTTCCTCGACACGAACGTTCTGATCTACGCCCAGGGCGGGGAGGACAAGAGCGAGGTGGCGCGGCAGACGATTCTCGCGGGTGGCGTGATCAGCGTGCAGGTTCTGAACGAGTTCGCGGCTGTCCTCCGCCGCAAGTTCGGCTTCGAGTGGGAAGTCATCGCGGACGCGGTCGCGGATGTGCGAGCCGCGCTCGACCCCGTTCGCTCCATCGATGTCGCGACCCACGTCGAGGCCCTTTCCATCGCTCGATCGCATGGCTTCAGCCTCTACGATTCGCTCATTGTGGCTTCGGCGCTCGAAGCCGGGTGTGACCGGCTGTTGACGGAGGATCTTCAGGCCGGTCAGCGCATTGGCGGTCTGATAGTCGTCAATCCATTCGCGTAACGGAGCCGAGGACGCGGCTCCGGATATGGATCCTGGTTTCATGTCGTGCCTCTGGCGGGGAGTTTCCTTGAAAATCGGCAATTGAAATGAGGATTTTCAAGGATTATCGCGGCGCACGCTCTGGCTCCGAAGTGGATTTCCGGTCGCGGACATCCGCGCCCTCGCGAGGTCGCTCGGCCTGCGATTGGGCTTCAGTGCCGCTGGCTGATGCGGATTCGTCTCGCTCCGAAGGCGAATTCGAGATTGCCAATTGACCCGGGAGATCCGGCTGGTGCACGAAGCTATGCAAGTTCCGAGCGCGCGTCGACGGGTTCGTTCGGCATCGGGCCAACGAGGAGCGCCGGGTCGAGGCGCCGCTCGAAGAGGTTCACCCGCCAGTCGAGGTGCGGTCCGGTGGCGCGGCCGGTCGCCCCGACCTCCGCAATGTCGCTACCCTTCCAGACTCGTTCGCCCGGTTTGGCGAGGATGCGCGAGAGGTGCAGGAACGTGGACGACAGCCCGTGGCCGTGGTCGACGACGAGGGTGCCCCCGGAAAGGAACAGGTCCGGCTCGGCTAAGGTGACCAGTCCGTCCGCGGGAGCGCGCACCTTGGTCCCGGCGGGAGCCGCGATGTCGACCCCGTAGTGCGGCTGGCGCGGCTCGCCGTTGAGGATCCGCAGCGAACCGTAGACGCCGCTGATGCGGCCGGCGACCGGCCACCGGAAGCCGCTTCGGAAATCGGTCCTCGGGTCGTCGATCATGCGGGCTTCCGCGACTCGACTCGCCTCCCTGTCGATGCGGGCGAGCTCTTCATCGTCGCGCGTCGTCACCTTGGCGGCCGGCAGCCCGTCGATGCGCTCAATTCGGTACTCGCGCGGCGACACCGCGAGGACGAGGCGTTCGCGACCGCCGTCCGGGCCCGTTACCACGACCTCCGCCTCGGGTGCCGCGTCCCGGCCGAACCCGACGAGGAACCAGCCCTCCTCCGAGACCCGCACCGGCACGCCCTCGAATTCGACACGAGAACCCGGCGCAACCCGTCCCTGAAGCAATCCTCCCTGCGTGCGGGAGCCGTCGAGGCGGATGCGGGCAGAGTCCAGGCTACTTTCCGTCAAGGGCGGCCAGCTTCTCGACGGCCAGCTCGTGAAGAAGGCGATCGAAGGCGTCCTTCGACGGGGTCTCGATCGCACGCGCAAGCAGGTCCTTCGCCTTGCCGCGGTCCCGCTTCTTCTTCAGGAGCAGCAGCCCGAGCGCGTACTCGAGGTACGCGAGCTTTTCGTCGGGCGCGAGCTCCAGGGCGCGCTCGTAGTGGGCGAGGGCGCGCTTCCGGGAAGCCCTGAAGACCAGGCGGGCCGCGAGCCCGGCACCGTTGATGGTCTCGGAATGCCACGTCGCGAGGCTCAGATGAGCGCCGGCCATCTCGGGGTCGCGGGCGAGCGCGTTCTCGATCGCCTTGTGCACCTTCCCCGCGTATCCTCGGGCGAGCGCCTTCACCGCGCCGATGGTCTGCGCGTACCGGCCCATGGAGTGCGCCGATTGTAGATGGGCCTCGGGATTGGCCGGGTCGAGCCGGATCGCCTCTTCCGCGAGCCCCATGGCACGCTCGAACAGGGCCTCCTTCTCGGGTTCCCCGGCGACGTAGTAGCCGTGGATCGCGAGCGATTCCGCGGCGAGCGCGAATCCGTCGGAGGTTCCGAGCGCCTCCCCCAGCCTTGCCGCCTCGATGAAGCGGCCTTCGTCCTGCGCGGCGCGGGCGGCCTCGATCGACTGGGCGGCGACGGTGCCGGCGAGCAGCAGGTGTAGCATGGTCGATAGAGTCAGGAGCGCGGTCTTGATCATGGGCGTCGCCTCGAAAGGGGGCCAGCGTGGCTTGAGTGAGGTCAATCCGGTGTGGTTCACTCGTCCCGGCGCCCTCACGGGCAAGAGCCGGATGGATCGCCATCGAGCCGTTCGCTCGAATCATGTACCCCGCGCGGGAGGCGCCGCAAGCCACGGGAGCAGCCGGAATGGAGCCTTTCGTACGTGGATGAGCATTCGGATGCGGCCGGACTCGCCGAAGCGATGTCCGAGACGGCGGCCGCGGTCGAGACGGTCCTCGACGCCGAGCTGCCCCGGCCGGACGGGCCGGAGTCGCGGCTCTTCGAAGCGATGCGCTACAGCGTCCTCAGAGGGGGGAAGCGACTGCGGGCGTTCCTGGTGCGATCCGGAGCGCGGCTCGCCGGCGCCGACGACGGGGGCGCATTGCTGGTGGCCGCGGCCCTGGAGATGGTTCACGGCTACTCTCTCATCCACGACGACCTGCCGGCGATGGACGACGACGATCTGCGTCGGGGCAAGCCCTCCTGCCACGTCGCCTTTGATGAGGCGACGGCCATCCTCGCCGGCGATGCGCTGTTGACCCTCGCCTTCGAGCTCGCCGCCGATCCCAGGGTGCATCCGGACCCGTCGGTCCGTTGTGAGCTCGTGCGGGCGATGGCGGCCGCGGCCGGGGGCGGGGGCATGGTGGGCGGTCAGATGATTGATCTCGCGGCCGAGCACGGCGGGGCGGACCACGATCTGATCGTTACCCTCGAGCGCATGAAGACCGGAGCGCTCATCGCGTTCGGTTGCGAGGCGGGCGCAATCCTCGCGCGCCGCGACGCCGGATTTCGACGGGCCCTGCGCGAGTTCGGATACGATGTCGGGCTCGCCTTTCAGATCATCGACGACGTGCTGGACGTGGTGGGCGACGAATCCGCGCTCGGAAAGACGGTCGGCAAGGATGCCGCCGCCGGCAAGGCGACCTTCGTCGCCGCCCTGGGAGTGGAGGCGGCGCGGAAAGAGGCCGGAGCGCTCGTCGAGCGGGCCCTTGCCCGGCTCGACGGATTCGGCGACGGTGCCGGGCTGCTGCGCGACTTCGGCGCGTATGTCCTCGCGCGTCGGAGCTGACGAGGGATACGGCATGGCGATTGAAACCCCGCATCTCGACCTGATCGAGTGGCCCCACGACCTGCGCGGGATGTCCGTGCGGGAGCTGAAGCTTCTCGCCGACGAGCTCCGGGCGGAGACGATCGACGCGGTCTCCCACACCGGCGGCCACCTCGGGGCCGGGATCGGGGTCGTCGAGCTCACCGCTGCCCTTCACTACCTGTTCAATACCCCCGAGGACATCCTGATCTGGGATGTCGGTCATCAGTGCTATCCGCACAAGATCCTGACCGGCCGGCGTTCGCGGATCCGCACCCTCCGCCAGGGAGGCGGGCTCTCCGGCTTCACCAAGCGGTCCGAGAGCGAGTACGACCCCTTCGGCGCCGCCCACGCCTCGACCTCCATTTCGTCCGCGCTCGGGTTCGCCGTCTCCCGCGATCTGCAGGGCCGGAAGAACCGGGTCGTCGCGGTCATCGGCGACGGCGCGCTCACCGGGGGCATGGCGTACGAGGGGCTGAACAACGCGGGCTCGATGGACACGCGCCTCATCGTGGTCCTCAACGACAACGAGATGTCGATCGCTCCGCCGGTCGGGGCGATGAGCGGATACCTCTCGCGGCTCATCTCCTCGAAGCGGTACCGCTCGATCCGCGACATCGCGCGGCACGCGGCGGAACGGTTCCCGCGGGTGGTGGAGCATGGGGTCAAGCGGGCCGAGAAGTACGCTCGCGGACTGGTGACCGGCGGCACCCTGTTCGAGGAGCTGGGCTTCTACTACGTGGGGCCCATCGACGGGCACAACCTCGACCATCTCCTGCCCATCCTCCGGAACGTGCGCGACGATGCGGCGGCGGGTCCCATCCTGGTCCACGTCTGCACCAAGAAGGGGAAGGGCTACGCGCCGGCGGAGGAGTCCTCGGACCGGTACCACGGGGTGTCCAGCTTCGATGTCGGCACCGGGGCGCAGAAGGCGTCCAGCTCCAACGCCCCCTCCTTCACCAAGGTGTTCGCCCAGAGCCTGATCGCGGAGGCGCGCCTCGACGACCGCATCTGCGCGATCACCGCCGCGATGCCGTCCGGGACCGGGGTCGACCTCTTCGAGCGGGTCTTCCCCGAACGGGCGTTCGACGTGGGGCTCGCGGAGCAGCACGCGGTGACCTTCGCGGCCGGCCTCGCGGCGGACGGGATGAAGCCCTTCTGCGCGATCTACTCGACGTTCCTCCAGCGTGCCTACGATCAGATCGTGCACGACGTGGCGATCCAGAACCTCCCGGTCCGGTTCGCCATGGACCGGGCGGGTCTCGTCGGGGCGGACGGGCAGACCCACGCGGGAGCGTACGACATCGCCTACCTCGGTTGCCTCCCCGGCATGGTGCTGATGGCGGCGGCGGACGAGAGCGAGCTGGTCCACATGGTCCGGACCGCGGTCGCCATCGACGACCGGCCGTGCGCGTTCCGCTATCCCCGGGGGGCCGGATTCGGAATCACCCTGCCGGAGCGGGGCGAGGTCCTGGAGATCGGGAAGGGCCGTATCCTGCGCGAGGGGACCACGGCCGCCATCCTGTCCTACGGCGGCCGCTTGCAGGAGGCGCTCGCCGCGGCCGAGGAGCTTGCCGAGCGCGGGGTCTCCGCGACGGTTGCCGACGCGAGGTTCGCGAAGCCTCTCGACGAGGCGCTCGTGCGCGACCTCGCGCGGGAGCACGAGCTGCTCGTCACCATCGAGGAGGGCGCGATCGGCGGGTTCGGCGCCCAGGTGCTCCACTTCCTCGCCGGGGCCGGCATCCTCGACGACGGCGGGCTCAAGGTGCGTCCCATGGTGCTTCCCGACCGGTTCCTCGACCACGACAAGCCAGACCTCCAGTACGAAGAGGCAGGCCTGCGGTCGAGCCACATCGTGGGGACGGTGCTCGCCGCCCTCGGTCGGTCCGAAGACCCCGACTCCGGTTCCTGAGCGGGACGGACCCTCCCCCTTACGAGGCGGCGCGCCGCATCTTGCGGCGGATAAGCTGGACGACCGGAATCGCGAACAGCGCAATCGCGATCAGCATGATGCTGCCCGAGATGGGCCGTTCGAAGAAGATCGCCGGCGACCCGTGCCCGATGAGGAGTGACTGGCGCATGGAGGTCTCCGCGAGCGGCCCGAGCACGATCGCGAGGACCGCGGGGGCCATCGGGTAGTCGAGCTTGCGCAGCAGGTATCCGACGACGCCGAAGAGGAACATCAGCCACACGTCGTGCATGTCCTGGGTGGGCGCGTATCCGCCGACCAGGCACAGGATGAAGATGATGGGGGCGAGGATGGTGAACGGGAGCCGCAACACCGCGATGAACGCGGGGATGAAGGCGAGGTTGAGGATGAGGGCGAAGAAGTTCGCGGCGTAGAGGCTCGCGATGAGCGCCCACACGAAGTCGGTGTGCTCGATGAAGAGCATGGGCCCCGGTTCGAGGCCCCAGATCACCATGCCCCCGAGGAGGATTGCGGTCGTCGGCGACCCCGGAATGCCGAGGGTGAGCATGGGCAGCATCGACCCCGTGCTCGCCGCGTTGTTCGCGGACTCCGGCGCGACCACCCCGTCCACGTTTCCCTTGCCGTACGAGTCCGGGTCCTTCGCGATCGACTTGGCGACTCCGTAGGCCATGAGGGAGCCGGGAGTCGCTCCGGCGGCGGGGAGGATGCCGACGAAGTAGCCGAGGAACGAGCCCATCAGCATCGTCTTCCCGGTCCGGGCAAGGCTGCGGAGGGAGTCCACGAAACGCTGGACCGAGAGTCGCGCCTGGGCGACCTCGACGCCCTTGTGGCTCGTCTCGATCGTCCACAGGATCTCGCCGATTCCGTAGATTCCGATCGCGAGCACCAGGAAGTTGATCCCGTGGAAGAAGCCCGGGATATCGAAGAAGATGAGCCGCGGCTGGCCGCTCATGATGTCGAGCCCGACCGCGCTCAGCACGAGCCCGATGAAGATCGAGAACATCGTCTTCGGGATGTCGTCGCCTCCGAGCCCGATGAAGGTCGCGAACGCGAGGAGCATCAGGGCGAACTCCTCGGGTGCCCCGAACGCGAGCGCCATGTCGGCCAGGGGAGGAGCGAACAGGGTGAAGAGCACCACCGAGATCGTTCCGCCGACGAACGAGGCGGTGGCGGCGGCGACGAGGGCGCGGTCGGCCATGCCCTTGCGGGCGAGCGGCCGGCCGTCGAAGGTGGTCGCGACGGCCGTCGATGCGCCCGGGATGCCGAGCATGATGGAGCTGATGGCCCCGCCGTACATCGCCCCGTAGTAGATCGCGCCAAGGAAGATCACCGCGGAGGTCGGCGGCACGAGGAAGGTGAGCGGAAGGAGGATCGCCACTCCGTTCACCGACCCGAGGCCGGGCATCGCTCCGATGAAGAGGCCGAGCAGACATCCGAAGATCGCGAGCCCCAGATTGAGGGGCAGGAACGCGATCCCGAATCCTTCGAGGAGGTGGGTGAGAATTTCCATCAGCGATTCGCGCGGGAGCTCACGAGGGGTCGGAGGAGCGGCATCGGGTCATCCGGGGCCGTTTCTCTCCCGGCGCGGATCGCCCGGAGATCCGCTCCCGGCCGGCGGTTGTAGGGTGTCCTCCCACGGCGACGGACGCTCACAGGAACCAGTCGTAGAGCGGGTAGAAGAGGGGCTCGGTGTACCCCTTCGGAAGGGTGATCTTGAGCGCTGACTCGAAGAAGAAGAACGTCACGATGGGGGTCGCCACCGCGAACGAGCCGGTCAGCCTCCAGCTATGGCGGCCCAGCCCGCGCAGGTAGAAAATGAGAAAGAGCGGGACGGAGCCGTACACCCCGATGATGTGAACGAGCCCGATCATCACCGCGAGCGCGGCGGTGACGACGACGATCTGGGTTCGCGCTTCCGGCGGGATATAGGGGCTGTCGTCGGCCGCCGGTCCGGTCGGCCGTCGCACCCACCGGACGAGGATCCAGATGCAGCACACCAGCATCCCCGCCGCGAGCCAGAACGGAAACGCTCCGCCGCCCGGCCCTTCGTCCGGGATCCAGCCGATCGGAAGCTCGGCGCTCTTCCACATGAGGCCTGCCGACAGCAGCCCCATGACCACGGCGAGAACCAGCTCCGCCTGGCGCATGAGTCAAATCCGATCGGCGAGCCCGAAAATCTCACCAGCTTTCGTCGCGAGGGCGTGGAGGTGCCGCTGTGACAAGGCGCACGGACCGAAAGACGCTGAAGGCGTAGTCGGCACTACGTCGAAGCGGCTTGAGGGAGTACGCCTTGTCACAGCGAGCAGATCCGCGTCCGCAGCAGGAAGCTGGTGAGATTTCCGGGCGCAATTCGATTTTTGCATCAAGGCAACGCACCACGAAGCCGGGGCAGCCGCCCCGGCTTCGTGCACTGCCTTGTCGCTGACGCTGAGGAAGGCGGCGGCGCTAGATCTCGCCGATCTCCTTCAGCATCACCTCGTGGATGGCGCGCTCGCGCATCCAGTAGGCCTTCAGCTCGTCCCCGGAGATGAGGTCGCCGTACAGGCTCTTGTCGTGCCGGTACGTCTGCCACTCCTCGGACTCGAACACCTTCGCGAACAGATCCTGGTAGAAGGCGGCCGCTTCGGCGCTCATGCCCGGCGCGCCGACTACCGAACGCTGCATGAAGTAGACGAAGTCCTGCCCGAGCTCGACGAAGGTCGGCGCATCGCCGAACAGCTCGAGGCGCTCCGGAGTGAACGCGGCGAGCGGCCGGGTCTTCCCCGCCTCGTAGAAGCCGAGCTGCTCGGAGGGGTTGTTCACCGTCGAGTGCGCGTTCTTGCCGGCGAGCTCCTTCGCCACCCGGCCGCCGCCCTTGAACGGCACGTACTTCATGTCGAGGCCGTAGGCGGAGTTGAGAAAGGTGGTCAGGAGCTGATCCTCCTGCCCCGAACCGGTGCCGGCCATGATCCAGTCGTTGCCGGCGGCCATCGCCGCGTCGACGAACTCGTCCACCGTGTTGATGTCGGAGTCGGCGTGCACCCAGAGGAGGAACGTGTCCTCCGCCATGCGGGCGACCGGTGTGAAGGTCATGATGTCGACGTCGAGCCCCGGCTGGCGAAGGGGGGTGGTGTAGAAGCTGTTCAGAGTGACCATGATGGTGTGGTCGTCGCCCGTCTTCCCCTTGAGGTGGATGAGGGCCTCGGCCCCGGACCCGCCCGGCTTGTTGATGGGGATGAGGGGCTTCGACGACAGATCGTGCTTCTCGACGATGGTCTGCATCAGCCGCGCCATCTTGTCGGCGCCGCCGCCCTTGCCGGCCATGATCACGAAGTCGATGGGCTTCTTCGGCTCCCAGGCCTGCGCGGCGCCGGTGACGGACAGAATCGAGGCTACACTGAGCGTTACGGCAGCCGCGGCTGCGAGTACGGAACGGATGGGTCGGTTCATTTCTTCGCTCTCCGGTCAAATTGGTCCTTCGGCCACGCGGATACCGCTGGCCGTGGGCGCGTTATAGCGCGGCATCGCTTCCAGTACAACCGCCGTCCCTCCGGCCGGACCGGCCGGCGGCGGCTCGCCGGGGATGCGCCGGCCAGAACGACGGCGCGGGTGCTGGCCGAGGCGGCGGCCGTGAACGAAGCATCGGGGGGATGAGAGCCGGCCCGCAATCGGCAGGAGGATCATGGACATATCACAAGCCAGCTACCGCGTCGGCGTGGACGTGGGTGGAACCTTCACCGACGCGGCGGTGTTCGACGACACCGCCGGATCGATTCGCTACGCCAAGGTCCCGTCCACGCCCGCGGACCCCGCGCGCGCAGTCCTCGAGGTGCTCGAGCGCCTCGGTGTAGACCTTGGCGAAGTGCGGCGCTTCATCCACGGCGTCACCATCGGCACGAACGCGGTCCTGGAAGGGCGAGGGGCGGAAGTCTGGATGCTCACCACGACCGGGTTTCGCGATGTCCTCGAGATCGCAAGGACGAATCGCACCGTCCTCTACGACATCACCGCCCGGAAGCCGCCGCCCCTCGTGCCGCGCGGGCGCACCCTGGAAGTCGACGAACGGATGTCATGGGACGGCGAGATCCTCCGTCCCCTCGACCTCGACCAGGCGCGCGCCATGGTGGAGAGCCTGCCGGCCGGAGCGTCGGTTGCGGTATGTTTCCTTCACAGCTACGCGAACCCCGACCATGAGCGGGCGGTGGCCTCGCTCGCGCGGCAGGGGTGCAACGGGGAGGCGTCGCGCGCGGCGTTCGTCACCGCTTCGAGCGAGGTGCTGCCGGAGTTCCGGGAGTACGAGCGCTTCAACACCACCGCCCTCAACGCCTATATCGGTCCCCTCATCGACGGTTATCTCGGCCGGCTCCAGGCGGCGGTCGCGGAGCGCGGCTACCGGGGGCCGGTGTTCATCATGACGTCGAACGGCGGGGTCGCGACCGCCGAACGCGCCCGCCGGCTTCCGGTCGCCACCGTGCTGTCGGGTCCGGCGGGGGGCGTGGCGGCGGCGGCCGACCTCGGGGGGCGGCTCGGCATTCCCAACCTCATCACCTGTGACATGGGCGGAACGAGCACCGACGTCTGCCTCATCGAGGACCTGGTCGTCCCTCTCACCAACGAACAGTTCGTTGGGCCGTACGCGAACCGCACTCCTCAGACCGAGATCAACGCGGTCGGCGCGGGGGGCGGGAGCGTCGCGTGGATGGATGCGGGGGACATCCTGATGGTGGGGCCGCGGAGCGCGGGGGCCGACCCCGGCCCCGCCTGCTATGGCCAGGGCGGGCGGGAGCCGACGGTGACCGACGCGAACCTCGTCCTCCACCGGCTGAAGCCCGGGGCGCGGCTCGCCGGCCGGATCGCCCTGGACGAGGACCTCGCCCGCCGGGCGCTCCGGACGCTCGGGCTCGATTCGCTCGCCGACGAGGCGGCCGCGGAGGGAGTGGTGCGCATCGCGATAGCCCGGATGGTGAGCGCGATCAAGCAGATCTCGGTGGCGAAGGGCTACGACCCGCGCGACTTCACCCTCGTTGCGTACGGAGGCGCGGGACCGATGCACGGGGCCTTCATCGCGGAGGAGCTCGAGATCGAGCGGGTGCTCGTGCCGATGGGGCCCGGCAACTTCGCGGCCCTCGGGTCGCTCATCTCCGACGTGAAGCAGGATTTCGTGCGGACCCGCACCCTGCTGCCCCGGCGTCTCGCGTCGTTCGCGGAGATCGCGGACGGGCTCGACCGGCTGGAGGAGGAGGCCCGCCGGAGCCTCGGGGAGGAGGGAGTGGCGCCCGGCGACTTCTCCTCCCGGCGGGCGCTCGGCATGCGCTATCTTGGCCAGAGTTGGGAGGTTGACGTGGAGGTGCCCCCGGAGATGGCGTCCGTGGAGGCGCTGGAGGCCGCCTTCCACGATACCCACGAACGGCGGTTCGGGCACCGCAACGACGGCGAGACCGAGGTGGTGAGTTTTCGGTTGACCGGGATCGGCCGGGCGGCCAAGCCCGCGTTCGGTGCCTGGAACGTGGCGGGGGACGTCGCGGGGGCCCGAATCGAGACGCGCCCCGTGTTCTTCGCCGGCCGGTTCCTCGACACCCCGGTGCTGGATCGGAGCCGGCTGCCGGCCGGGGCCGTGCTCGCGGGGCCGGCGATCGTGGAGGAGGATGGCGCCACCACGGTGGTGCCGCCCGATTGGCGCTTCCGGGTCCTCGAATCCGGAGATCTGATGCTTCAAAGAGGTGACGCATGAGCGTTTCGCAGCCCCTTCCCCGTCCGCCCGTCACGGGCGCGACGCCGCCCGCCGTCGCATCCGAGCGCCCGGAGGTGGACCCGATTACCCTCGAGGTGGTCTGCGAGGGTCTCATCGCCATCGTGCGGGAGATGCGCGCGACGATCATCCGTTCGTCGTTCTCGTCCGTCATCTACGAGTTCGACGACTTCTCCTGCGCGCTCTTCGGGCCTCGCGGGGAGATGGTCGCGCAGTCCTGGGACCATCCCGGGCACGTGCTCCCCTTGCCGTGGGGGGTGCGCTGCATGTTCGAGGACTTCGCGGACGACCTCCACCCCGGCGACGTCGTGCTGCTCAACGATCCCTACCGGGGCGGCACCCACCTGAACGACGTGACCCTGGTCCATCCCGTCTTCGACGAGGACGGGAACGTCCTCGTGTTCCCCGCGGTGCGGGCCCACTGGGTGGACGTCGGCGGCATGGTGCCGGGGAGCTACTCGGGGCTCTCGACCAACATCTACCAGGAAGGGGTGCGGATCCCGCCGATCAAGATCCTCGAGCGGGGCAAGGTCAACCGAGCCGCCATGGCTCTCCTCATGGCCAACATGCGGGTGCCGGAGGAGCGCGAAGGCGATTTCAACGCCTCGCTTGGCGCGTGCCGGGTCGCCGAGCGGCGCATTCGGCGGATCTACGAGCGGTACGGTACCGACACGGTCCACGCCGCGGTCCGGATCAACCTCGACCGCACGGAGCGCCGCCTCCGGGAGCGGATTGCGGAGCTCCCGGACGGAACCTACTCCTACGAGGACTACCTCGAGTACTACGAGGACGGGCGGCTCGACCCGGTGCTCGTCCGGCTCGATCTCACCGTGGCCGGGGACGGCATCGTGGCCGACTTCGCGGGCTCGAATCCCCAGGTTCCGGGGGTCGTGAACTCGTCCCTCGCGGTGACCGGGGCGGGGGTGTTCGTGGCCGTCAAGTCCACCCTGGACCCGGGCGGGGCGGTGAACGAAGGCGCCTTCCGGCCCATCGAGCTCCGGGCTCCGGCCGCGAGCGTGGTGGACGTTCGGAGCGATGCCCCGGCCGGCGCCCACGGCGAGGTCCGCAAGCGCGCCGTGTCGGTGGCCCTGGGGGCGCTGTCGCAGATCATCCCCGAGCGGGTGTCGGGAGACCTCTGCGGCACTTCGTTTCCGAACTCGATCGGCGGCTGGAACCACCGGCGCGATCGCCAGTACGTCTACTACGAGGCGCCGGCGGGGGGCAACGGGGGGTTCGCCGGGGCGGACGGTTCGAGCGCGTTCGCAAACGTCGACTTCGGCAACATCCGGACCATCCAGACCGCGGAATCGATCGAGAACGAGATGCCGCTCCTCGTCGAGCGCTGCGAGCTGCGGGCCGACTCGGGCGGCGAGGGCGCGCAGCGGGGCGGGATGGGCCTGCACCGGGAGATCCGGGTGCTTGGTGAGGAGGGGAGCTACTCGGTGCTGAGCGACCGCGCCGCGATCCCGCCGTTCGGGGTCGGGGGCGGCACGAGCTCCCACTCCTACCGGGTGGCGGTGCGGCGCAACGGCACCGAGAACGTCTTTCCGACCCCCGGCAAGGTCACCGGCCATCCGGTGCGGCGGGACGACGTGGTGATCATGGAGTCCGCGGGCGGGGGCGGCTATGGCGACCCGCTCGAACGCGATCCGGAGTCGGTGCGCGCGGACGTGCAGGCGGGATTCGTGTCGGCGGAGCGCGCCCGCGAGGGCTATGGCGTGGTGCTGGACGCGGCCGGCGAGGTGGACGGGGAGGCGACCACGGTCGCCCGCGAAGCCCTGGGGCGAGCGCGGTTTCGCCTCCCGGTGCGCGCGGACGAGGCGGACCCCTACACCGGGGTCCGGGGAAGGCGCCGCACGGTCCGGATCACCCCCGCGGTCGCGGAGCGCCTGGGGGTCTCGGACGATGAACTCGTGGAGCTGCTCGGCGCCCACCCCGCGCCGCTTCGCGCCTGGGTGCGGGTCGACGGGGGCGAGGCCGATGCGGGCAGCGTCGGGCTGGACGAGTTCGGCCGTCGTGTGCTCGGGGTCGGCGGGGGCGACGCCGTGGTGCTCCGGCGCGTCGCGCAGCCGCGCCCCCCGGGCGGCATGGCTCATCCCTCCGCCTGAGAACCAGAGGTCGATGCGACCCGTGGCCTGAAGCCGGCCGCGACCGCGTATCGGCTTCTCGACCGGAAAGGGCTGCCTCGACTTCGGCCGGGGGCACGCGGGCCGAGTCGGCACATCGGCCGCGAACGCTGGTGGAGGAAGGATTCTCGGCTGGTTCGGCGGTCGCCCGTGCGGGACGGCAGTACGGTTCAGCGCGGCTTCTTGCCTGCGTCCGAGAGCTCGAGGATGGCGGCAATCCCGGCCGCGAGGCGATCGCGTTCCGGAGCGTCGAGCTCGTTCCAGTGCGCGGCGAGCCGGCCAAGGAGCTCCGCGAGCCGAGGGTCGCGAACCGGGACCGATCCCGTTCGGGTCCGGGAGGAGGCACTTCCACCTCCGGCCGGAACGGAGTCGCTGAGCCACGAACGGGTGGCATGTTCGGAGCGTCTCGCGCCGTCTTGCGGCTTCCCGATGGTAAAGCTGATGCCCAACGCACGGCAGATGGCGTCGGCGCGGGAGAGGCGGGGGTCATGGCCTCGCAGGACGCGGCGGATCGCGTCTCTCGGCAGCCCGTAGGCGGTGGCCGAGCCGGCCACCGAACGGCCGCCGAGCGCACGGGCAATCGTCGCGCGATAGTCTTCGCCGGGCCGTTCCATCGTGGAATATATGCCATGCTCGGGTGCCGATGGGGACCCATTGCGCGCTGCGATTGCACAGAAAGCGCACGCATGCAACCATTGGTCGCATGTATGCGATACAGGACATCCTGCGCCTTGCGAATCGCTACGCCACGGCGAGGCACATCGCGACGTCGACCCTCGCGCGCGAGGCGACGGGCTCCAGCACCTGGTTCGAGCGGTGCCTGACCGGTCGAGTGACCATCCGATCGGCAACCGCCGTCGTGCAATGGCTTGCCGACCACTGGCCGACGGAGCTGGAGTGGCCGGTGGACATCGTACGCCCCGAGAGCGCGCACCGTGCCGGGATAACCGGAGAATCGTCAGCTTGCGTCACGCGAGAGCGGCCGCCCGGTTCGGTAGACGAGGCAATCGGAAGACGCCCGGTTCCCGAGGGTGTCGATGGTCTCGTTTCGCCGGAGGCACGCCTCGAGCCGGAAGGGCCTGCTTCCGAAAGACCGGCGGCGATGCCGGCGAGAATCACGACCCGTAACCCGTTCACGCCGATCGGGAAGGTCCCCGGCGAGCCTCGTCCGGTCGAGTACCTCGTGGTCGCGACCCGGAACGGCGAGGCGGTCCTGACCCCGGTCCGCACCCGGCGCGCGGACGCGATACGGGCGAAGCTCGCCTCGCTCAATCTCACCGTGAAGGATATCCGGGGCGCCGTGGCACGGGCCCGGGAGGCGGGCGCGACGCCCCACGCCGGAGGGCGATGAGTCGCGTTCGCCATGGTGGCCTCGCGCGCGAAACGCACCCCGCCACGGGTCGTCCTCGACACCGATCACGTGTTGTCCGCACTGGTGCTGACCGGCGACGCGACAGAAGCTCTGCGGAGGGGATGGCAGGGAGGACAATTCACCCCGCTCGCTTCGAAGGCAACCGTCGGCGAGCTGGTGGGTGGGCTCGCGTGGCCCGGGTTCGCCTTGACCGCCGACGAGCAGGAAGAGCTCTTGTTCGATTACCTGCTCTTCTGCGAGATCGTCGAGGCGGGGGCTTCGGCGCCGTCCGCTCCGGCACGCCGCAGCCCGCCCGACCTGCCGTCCCTGGACCTCGCCATCACGGGACGAGCAAAGTGCCTCGTGACGGACAACCGGGACCTTCCGAGTCTCGCCACCGAGCTTTCGTGCCGGATCGTCGGAGCGGAAGAGTTCCTCGCGCGGCTCGAACCCGCATGAGCGGGCGGCGTCGGTCGTCGCGGCCGCCACTGCCGCGGCGTCGCCGCCGGGGTCACAGGCGCTTTCGCATGTAGACGCGCGGGAATCCGTGCTCGGTACGGCGGTCGACCTCCACGTAGCCGATACGCTCGTACATGGCGATGTTCTCGGTCATCCGCTCGTGGGTGTAGAGATCGAGGTCCCGGTACCCGAGCCGGCACGCCTCCGATTCCGCGTGCTCCAGCAGGCGGCGACCAATCCCCTCACCATGCCGGGACGGCACGACCGCAACGTTGTCGAGGAGAAGCCCCCCATCCTTCTCGATGAGGACGAGCGCACCGAGAATTTCGCCGTCCTCCTCGATGACATGGACCCAGTGGTCGCGAACCACCTGGTCATAGTCGTCGAGCATCGGCCCGGGCGCCTGGCCGATGCGCTCGATGTACGGAGAATAGGCGGCACGCACGCACGCGGCGATGCCGGTCGCGTCGCCGGCAGTCGCGGACCGTGGTTCAAGGAGCGTCACGACCCCACCGGGGGAGCCCCTCGTTCCTTCGCTTGTTCATGCTGGCGGTCCAGCTCGTCGAGCAATTCAAGTCCCCGTTCTGAATTGCCGCGTGCCGCGCGCATCCGAAAGCGCATCTCGATGTCGTGTTCAGTCAGCGCTCGAAGGGAGATTTCTTCTATCAGCTTGTTCAAGCTTTGGCCGCGTCGCGCGGCCATGGCCGCCAACCGGTCGCGATGGAAATCCGGCAGCCGGATCGTCAAGGTCGCCATGTCAGTCATCCCCCTTCAACCAAGCGCCCGGCGTGACGATACGGAGAGTATCGAAGACCAGTTCGCCTGCCGCAAAGTCCTTGGTGTTGCCCGTGACGATCCACGTGGCGTTGCCCGCGATCGCCAACTCAATCAGGTGATTGTCGGACTCGTCCGGCAGATTCGGGCGCCAGAGGAATGCGATGTTGACCCATTCGCAGGCGCCGAGAACGGCATCGAAATGTCAGTCGGCTGGCTCGAACACCAGCTCGGGGATCACCACCTCCCAAGCGTCGCACTTGAGGTCGTCCCGGTAACGAGGGTCCGACGCTTCCCGGCTCCACCCGACGACGGCGACGACGGTGGCCGACGTGCATCGCATCCTGGGCGGGGGCACGAACTTTCCTCCGAGGCGGCCAACGATCGCCCCGGAACCATCGAGCAGATTCCGGCGCCCTTGCCGGTCCCCGCGCAACCCCAGCGGGTCGTCGGGGGAGAGGGCGGCGATGGCACGGTGCACCGGATGCCGTGGGCGGTGGCGTCCCGCGAAGCCCAGGTTGATCTCGTCCAGGCCGGGCCGCCGGTAGACCCGGGCGAGCTCCGGGACCTGGGGCGGGGTGACGGCCGGCTCGCGATACAACACCGGGCCGCCCTCCGGGAAAGCAGCCGGAAGCGGATGGGCGCGCCCGGCGTAGACAGGAGGTTCGGGCTCCCCTACGAAGCTTGGCCGCGCTCCGTCTTGGGACCTTCCGAAGCGCACAAGGGAGAGGGTTTGCCGGGCGCGGGTCATGGCCACGTAGTAGAGGCGGCGGGGCGCGTCGGCGTCTTCCTCCCGGCTGCGGCGTTCCCAGCCCCCGTCGAGCACCGCCACGTGATCGAATTCGAGCCCCTTCGCGCGGTGCGCGGTGAGGAGCATCAGTCCGCGTGGGCGGCGGCGGACGTCCCGTCCCCACTCCGCGAGCCACTCGACGAAGTGGTCCACCGGCACTTCTGCGTCCTCGCCGGTTTCGTGAGCATGTTCGTCCAACGCTTCCCGCAGCAAATCGATCCAGGGTCCGGGAGGATGGGTGTCCACCCACGCGCGCAGAGCCGCGCCGCTCACTAGCGGGGTCTCCGCTCCGCGCAGCCGGTTGACCATTTCCCGGACTTCCCGAAGGTGCCAGAAGCGCGGAATCTCTTCGTCCCCCATCTGTACCGGGATGGCGTTGACTTCGCAGAAGGCGCGTACCGGCTCGAGGTACCTCCACTCGCGGGCGATGACGGCACACCTGGACCAATCCCAGTCGTCGGTGGCGCGGGTGGCGAGACGCTGGAGCTCGGTCATCGCCACCCCTGCCTGCGCGATCGGGTCGGACCTGGTTGGCAGGATCTGCACCCGGCCCTTGGCCACCGGATCGAATTCCTGCCACGCACCGCCCAGCGGGTCCTTGGCGCGGGTCCGATCGACTCGGATGGGATGCTTGCCCTTCATTCGGTCGTGTGCGGACTGGATCACTGAATTGGCCGCCTCGACGATGTGTCCGGTAGAGCGATAGTTCTCGACAAGGTAGGCGGGCTTTGGCCCATAGTCCTCCTCGAAGCGGCGGATGAACTCCACCGAGGCGCCGTTGAAGGCATAGATGTTCTGGTCGTCGTCGCCCACTGCAAAGAGGGTGAGCTTGCGGTCCTCTTCATCGAGGGTTCGTCCGGCGAGAGCGGAAATCAGCTCGTACTGATCCGCGTTGATGTCCTGATACTCGTCCACGAGGATCCAGCGGAAGCCGGTGAGGAGGCGCTCGCGTTGCTCGTCGGCATCTTCCGGAGGTAGTCCCTCGCCACGCAAGAGGGCAATCGCCCGGCGGATCACGTCCTCGAACATCTCGCCGTCCGGACGCTCGGCGCGTTCGCTGAAGCTCGCTCCGGCGAGCCGCATGGCGAGGCCGTGGCAGGTGAGCACGGTCACCCCGCGGGCGTCGTCTCCAATCAGCTTCCCGAGGCGGCGCCGGATCTCGACCGCCGCGTGCCGGTTGTAGGCGAGGGCGAGGATACCTCGGGGGTTTTCGCGTCTCGCCCGCACCAGGTAGGCGATGCGGTGCACCAGCACGCGCGTCTTGCCGGAGCCAGGCCCGGCGAGGACCAGCACGTTCGTCTGCTCTCGATCGTCCGCGACGATGCGTTGCTGGACGGGGTTCTTCAGGCTCTCGACGATTGCCTGCCAGGACTCGGGGGTGGTCTCGCGCCCGATCTCCCGACTTCGTTCCGGAAGCCAGCGGCGCAGGAATTCCGCCTCGTCCAGGCTGAAGTAGTCCATGGCAAGACGTAGCGCATCGGCCATGGCTTCGAGCCCGCGCCGCGCGAATTCCACCATGACGTGGATCTGCCGTACCTGCCCCTCGTAGTGCAGCCGAAGGGGTTCGAAGTCGGCGGCCGCGAAGCCGCGCCTCGGATTCTCGTCACCGAGCCGAATCGTCATGGCGGGGCGGAACACCGCGAGGCCCTTGTGGAGGCGGATGACCTCCTGCTCGTGCAGCCACAGCAGCGCGCGGTCCAGGAGTTTTTCCGGATCCTTGACCCGGCTCTTCAGCACCAGATCGGAGGTGAGCGCTTCGAGCAGCTTTCCGATGGTGGTCTCGGCCAGCAGATCCGTGCCCCGGACCCCGAGCGGAAGAACCGCGAGCAGGTGCTCGAGCAGGCGTCTCGCTCCCTCGCGGCGGCGCGACGCGGTCTCGGCGAGGGCGGACCATTCGCGTTGCAGGGTCACCCGTACCGTCTCGGCGTCGTGCTTTCGGATCCCGAGGCTCCCGGCCGATCCTCCCTCCCCACGGCCATCGGCGGCGATGCTGCGAAGAATGCGCCAGAGCCGTTCGGGGAGAGGGTCGGCCAGACCCTCATCGCGTAGAACTTGCGACGCGATCCGCAGGTGCAGGGTCGAGGTCTCTCCCTTGCCCATGTGCGGAGCGGACAGGCGAAAGTGCTCGATGAGTGCGATCTCGAGCTGTTCCGCTTCCTCGAGTCTTCTCCGCGAGCTCCGCTCCACTCCGGCATGGACGAAGGCGGTGAGCGCCGTGTCGTTGCTCGCGATGCCGATCCGTTCGAGGTCGTAGAGGGCGGCGCGTACCCCTTCCGGGCTCAGGCCCGATGCGTTCATCAGCTCGTCCGTGGAGATGCCTTCGTCCGGATCCGCGTCGATCAGCGTCTCGGCGATGGCCAGCAACTGAACCCGATAGGCGCCCGCCATCGGCTGCCTTTCGATTCGGGTGCGCGCCTCCTCCAACGAGCTCACCCGGAGGGACGAGGGAAACACCCGCACTTCGTTCGCCTCGCGGGTGAGCAGCACCGCCTCCTCCAGCCAGGCGATGGCGGTGCGCACCCGGGTATCGTCGGTTGCCGAGTCCCGCTCGAACACCTTTTCGTCGTCCTCGAGAAGGATCTCGCCCGCGGTGGCCACCACCTCGCCGCCAAGACGCTTTTTCCGGTCGAGGTTTCGGAGCGCACGCAGGATGCCGTGAATCTCCCGGCGGGTGAGCCGCGAGCGGGCCGACATCCCGAACTGGCGCTCTACGTCATCCGTCGAGTAGAGCAGCACGCAGCGCGCCGTCTCCCGATCCCGTCCGGCGCGGCCCGCTTCCTGGAGGTAGTTCTCGAGCGAGCCCGGGATGTCTGCATGGATCACGAGCCGCACGTCCGGCTTGTCGATGCCCATGCCGAAGGCATTGGTGGCCGCGATCACCCTGAGCCCGCCGGAGATGAAGCTTTGCTGGACGCTCTTCTTGGTCTCGGGCGGCAATCCGGCGTGGAAGTGGTCCGCCGCGACCTCCTTCATCTGGAGGAACTCCGCCACCTCTTCAGCTTGCCGGCGGGTCGCGCAGTAGACGATGGCGCCGCCGGGCGTCTCCGGCGGCAGATCCTCCATCAGGATCTGGTGGATGTGCGCGAACTTTTCCCCGCCGGTGGTCGGAACCACCACGAACTCGAGGTTCGCGCGCTGGGCGCCCCCGTCGAAGACCTCGAGCTCGATGCGGAGCTCGTCCCGGAAGTGCCGGGTGAGGTCGTCGACCACATCGGGCTTCGCGGTCGCGGTGAGGCAGAGCACGGGCGGGATCGGATCCGACCCGGCCTTCTCACGGATGAAGCGTCCCACGTATCGGTAGTCAGGCCGGAAGTCGTGACCCCATCGCGAGAGGCAGTGGGCTTCGTCCAGCACCCATGCGCCGATCTCGCGTTGGTTCAGCACGCGGCGGAAGGACCCGCTACGCAACTGCTCCGGCGAGACGAGCACCAGCCCGGCGTCCCCGAGCCGGACCCGGTCCAGCGCTTCGGCCCGCTCGGGCATCGACAGCAGGCCGTTGATGGCGACGCACGAGCCGATGCCGTGGGCTTCGAGTCCCACCACCTGGTCCGCCATGAGGGCGACCAGAGGGGAGATCACCACCGTGAGGGCGCCCGTCTTGTCGTAGCGGGAGAGGGCCGGGATCTGGTAGCAGAGCGACTTTCCGGTCCCGGTGGGGAGGATCCCGAGGACGTGCCTGCCGGCCATCGTCGACTCTACGATGGACTGCTGCATCGGGCGACCGTCGTCACCCTCCGGCTCGGGACGGAAGTTGTCGAACCCGAACCAGTGGTTGAGCTCCTTGCGGGCGTTGTGCCGCTCCCGGCACCACTGGCAAGCAGGTTCACTGCAGGCGGTGTCCCGCAGCCGGCGCACCAGCCGCCCTGCCTCGGGAAACTGGTGGCGGACCCAAGGCGGCATGACCGAGTTGCCGCCCGCCACCGAGAGCCATGCAAGGGCGTAGGCGAGCGCCCATCCACTGCGGGCCGGGTCCGTCATGACCTCACGGGCGGCGATCCGGCAGCCGGCGCCCGCCAACCGGCCCTCGATCGCCGCGCGGGCTTCGTGATCGGGAGGTCGCGGGGACCCACGCACTCCTGCGAAGAATCTGTCAAATCCGGCCCCGTTCTCCCCCGCTGACGAGAGCCAGTGCCAGGAGATCAGCAGTTCCGGCGAAGCTCCCTCCTTCAGCCTTCGATGCTGATCGCGAAAGACGTCGAGTGCGATCCGGGCATCGAGCTCAGGATCGTTCACCCGTCCGCGCTTGAGTTGTCCGTCCTGGTAGTGCTTGACCAGGTGGTGATAGGGGTTGCGCGGGAAGGCGAGCGGATTGAGCCACAGGGTATCGACCGCCGGCAGTCCCAACAGCCGAAGGTTGGGCGCTGCCGCGGCCAGATGCGGGAGGTCGAACTTGATCAAGTTGTGGCCGAGCAGGAAGTCGGCCCCTTTCGCGAGAGCCTCCAGCTTCGCCAATGCCTTCGCCAGATCGCCACCACTGAAGACCAACCGCTCGCCGGTATCTGGTCGCACCGCGGCGAAAGCGTGAATGCGCCCGTCGTTCTTGCCGACTTCGAGGTCCAGCGAGAGGCAGGGAGGAGAAAAGCCCTCCCCTTCGTTTCGGTCTGGGGACATGCCGGAATCGTCTCCGTTGCCGGCATTCGGGCGTCTGTTCATCGAGATGTGTGGGCTTCTTCGATAGAATTCCGCAGTATATTTGAAAACTATCTCATTATCTGAATGATCTGCGTGGCCTCCTGGAATATTTCCCCGGCTGGCCCCATGTGAGCCCGTGTGATTCAAGGTCTTCATGCCGCCTCGGTTCGTCGCGGTCGTTGGCGGGCGGGAGCGGCTGATGGAGCGTAAGCCAGGGTTGCAGGCACGAATGGAGCGACGATGAAGACAGCGACCGGGCATGGGTTGGCGGTGCAGGGGGTGAGTTGGGACCTCGCGAGCGAGTATCCGGCGCCCGACTCGGTGGCGGTCGAGGCGGATCTCGCGAGGCTGACCACGCTCCTCGACGAGGTCGAGGGGCTGAACGCGGTGCTGCTCCCGTTGCTCGAAGCCGCCGGGGACCTTTCCGTGAAGGCGGCGCAAGAGGCCATCGAGGCCGGGCGCCGGATCTTCGCGGTGTCCGAGGAGGCCGCCCGGCTGCTGCGCGACCCCGGGGTGTACGCGAACTGCCTCCTCAGCGTGGATAGCGGCGACCCCGGTGCGTTGGCCCTTCGCGGACGCCTGCAGTCATACCGGAAACGGTTCGCCGAGCTCGCCGAGCCGCTGGCGCAGTTCCTGGACCGGGCCTCGGAGGAGGTGGTCGAGGAGTGGCTTGCGGACGAGGCGGTCGCCCCCGCGCGGTTCTCCGTCGAGCATTCGCGAAAGCGCCGGTACGAACTGCTCGGCATCGAGGAGGAGACCCTCGCGGCGGGGCTCGCCGAGGACGGGATCCACGCCTGGGGCCGTCTCTACGATCAGCTCTCGGGCACTCTCGCCTGCGAGGTGATGCTCGGCAACGAGCCCCGGAGGATGGGGATCGCGGAGGCGAGCGCACTCATGCTGAGGCCGGACGATGCGCAGCGGGAGAGCGCCTGGCGTGCCGTCAACGGGGCCTGGGAGGCGCACGCCGAATCGTGCGCGGCGGCGATCAACGCCATCGCCGGCTGGCGCCTCGAGTTGTGCCGGAGACGTTCGAGGGGCGGCCGGGCTGTCCACTTCCTGGATGCCCCCCTCCATCTCAACCGCATCACGCGGGCGACCCTGGACACGATTCTCGGGGTCGCGGGGGAAGCCGTTCCTCTCGCCCGCCGCGCCGCCCGCCTTCAGGCGCGGGCGTACGGCAAGGAGAAGTACGGGCCCTGGGATCAGCGGGCGCCGGCTCCCCCGAGCGGCGGCGACGAGGGCGCCGGTGCGCCGATTCCGTACCCCGAGGCGGTGGACCTCATCGCCGCGTCGTACGGCTCGGTCGAGCCGCGGATGGGCGAGTTCGTGCGGATGATGGCGGAGCGGCGCTGGATCGAGGGGACAGTGGGCGAACGCAAGCGTCCCGGCGCCTACTGCACCGGTTTCGACAAGTCCCGCACCCCGCGCGTCTACATGACCTATACGGGCGGCGCGAGCGACGTCATCACCCTCGCCCACGAGCTCGGGCATGCGTACCACTCGTGGGTGATGCAGGACCTTCCGGACTGTCAGCGCCGGTACGGGATGTCGCTCGCGGAGACCGCGAGCACCTTCGGTGAGGCGATCGTGCGGGACGACCTCCTCGGGCGGGCCGGCTCGCCGGCGGAGGAGCTCGCGATCGTCTGGGAGGAGGCGAGCGCGCTTGTCGCGTTCATCCTCAACATCCCGGCCCGCTTCGACTTCGAGAAGGGCTTCTGCGAGGCGCGGGCGGAGCGCCCGCTCCGGCCCGCGGAGCTGAACGAGATGATGAGCGCGGCGTGGAAGAAGTGGTACGGAGACAGCCTCGCCGAGCCGGACCCGCTCTTCTGGGCGAGCAAGCTCCACTTCTACATCTCGGGGTTGAGCTTCTACAACTTCCCGTATCTCTTCGGATACCTCTTCAGCCTCGGGGTGTACGCCCGCCGCGACGAGCTCGGCGACGAGTTCTTCCCGCGCTACGAGGCGCTGCTGCGGGACACCGGAAGGATGACCGCGGAAGACCTCGCCGAGCGGCACCTGGGAGTCGACCTCACCCGGCCCGACTTCTGGCGCGGCACGGTGGAGATGCTCGCGACGCGCATCGACCGCCTCGAGGAGCTGGTCGGCCGGGTCACCGCCTGATCGCGCGGGCACCGGGAATCCGACACGGCGCGTTCATACTCCGGTCGGTCGATTCAGCCGAAGCCATCGGACGGACTCGCCGCCGCGAGGCCCATCCGATTCGCTACGAATCGCCGCCTCCGGCCCGGCGTTCGAGGGCATCGATGTCGGCGAGGTCCTTCGGCCGCCCGGTGGCCCGCTTGTTCCGGAGCAGCTCGGCCCTGCCGATGAATGGAACGTCGAGATCGTTCACGCGGTGGGTGACGCGTCCGGTCCAGGCGTCCTCGAACTCGAGCCCCGTCACGCTGGTGATGATGTCGATTCGGCGTGGCGGGACTCCGAGCTGGACGATCGTTCCCGGTTTCGCAAGGTCGCTCGTCGTTACCCCGAGCGCTTCCATTGGAGCGCCGAAGCGGACGAGCGCGATCCAGACATGGGGAATGTTTTCCGAGCCGGCGTCGATCCAGACATCGAGATCGCCGGTGGCCCGGGGGATTCCGTGCACGGCGACTGCATGGGCTCCGACCACCAGGAAACGGGCCCGGGCCGCAAGCAGCTCGGCGAGAACGTCCCTGAAGTCTTCGTTCAAGCCGCTACTTCGACACAGTGGGCGGAAACCAGCGGACCGGAATATCTTCTCGTTTGTACTCCGGCATGGGTTCCCCGGTCAGGGACCATGCCTCGACTGCGAGCGGCCACATCATCGCGAGCCGCTCCTCGGCCGTGGTCGATCCGCTCAGGTCATCCCCGGGCTCGTCTCCGAGCCGCACTTTTCGCACCGGCCAGTCCCGCCGCGCGTGCGCCCTTGCGGATCGCCCGGAGTCTCCCGATCGAAAGCCCATCCGGCGATTCTACCGGAGGGCCGGGGCGGGGGAGATCCCGTGCTCCGGTCTCTCGGGTCACGACCGGGTTTGGGGGAGGCGCAGCAGAGCCCCGTGGTTCGAGGGAAGATGCCGGCCCCCGCCCCCGATTTCCGCGGCTCCGCGACCGCGGTGCCGTCGTGTTCCGGGCGGCGGCGACTATCCCGGCGCGGCGGCGGCCCGGCCGAGCTTTCCCGTCAGCCGGTGGCAGGCCGCCATCTGGTCGTTGTCGAGTCGCATCAGCGAAGGCTCCTCCGACGCGCAGACCGGTTCCGCGTACGGACATCGCGGATGGAACCGGCACCCCGAGGGAGGAGATATCGGGCTCGGAGGATCGCCTTCGAGAACGGTCTCCCTGACCGCGTCACCCCAGCTCCCGAGCACCGCCGCGGAGAGCAGGGCCTCCGTGTAGGGGTGTCGGGGGCTCTCGAAGAG
>JAJDXW010000379.1 GCA_022823045.1 Gammaproteobacteria bacterium | reverse complement strand
GCAACTCGTTCGAGGCCTCCTGGCTCGACAGCCCCGCCAAGGCGGCCCGCCTCGCCGAGCTCGACGCCGCCGCGGCTGCGGCCGCGACCGCTACCACCGCCTCCGGGGGCCACTCCGCCGGCCCCTGACCATCGGCGGCGGCGGCCTCGCGCGGCTCGCGCGCCCCGCGCACCGGGGCTCAGCGCATCGGACGTGCTGCGACAAGGCACCGGGGGTCGAGGTTATGTTCACGTCCGCGGAGGCGACATTCGCGGCCTGGAGACCAGATCCCGTTCCTACCACACGTGGACTACACTTTACGCGATCTGAAACGATGGGACGGCCTCGATGCACACCACCAACGTCCGAGAGTTGAAGAAAAATCCGTCGCGTGCGTTGCGGCTGGCGAAGGATGGACCGGTTCTGATCCTGAAGGGCAACGAGCCGGACGCCTTGCTGATACATCTGGACAAGTCGTTGACCGAGACCGAACTGGGCGTGCGTCCGGCCCTGGCAGCCGGTCTGTACGGCAGTGGCGGGGTATCGCTGGGCAAGGCCGCGAAAATCAGCGGCCTTTCCTTGAGCGAGTTCGTGGATCATCTGGGCAACCTGGGCATCGAGATCGTCCGGCGGGACGAGACCACGAACGATGAAGCCAGTGACGTTTCCGCATGGCTCGCGTCATAAGCGACGCCGGGCCCCTGATCGCCCTTGCCAAGGTCGACTCGCTGTTCGTTCCACGAGACCTGTTCTCCAGCATCCGGATCCCGGAGGCGGTGTGGCTTGAGTGCGTGGAGAAAACAGGCGCGGACAGCCGGCGGATCGAACAAGCCGCGAGTGAGGGATGGCTGAATGTGGTGTCAGTCGCCGCAAAGCGGAGTCATCCACCGAGCCTTGGAACCGGAGAAATCGAGGCGATACAACTGGCGCTGGAAACAGAGAAGGCACTGCTGATCGTGGACGATCGGCTGGCAAGGCGCGAGGCAACGCGACACGGACTGGATTACATCGGAACCGTTCGCATGCTGCACCTGGCCGAGCAGAGGTCGATCGTCGACAACGCCGAGGCCACGATTCAACGCATGGTTGACTGCGGCTATCGGATCTCGCCGCTGTTGCTGCGGCAACTGAGGGCGCAGACCCCCGGCGAGGCGCCCCATTCGGACAGACTGGCAGCTCGGCAGCGAAGACCAGCGCTTCCTCGCAGAGAGCCGGATATCTGAGGAAGGATCAGTCGTCGGGCTCGACGCCGATGCGGTCGCGCTGGGCGAGCCACCAGCCCCAGGACGGCGGCCAGAAGTCCCAGCCGCCCGCGTCGGGCTCGAGCTCGCGGGCCGCGCGCAGCGTCCAGTGCGGGTCGAAGAGGGCCTCGCGCGCGAGCAGCACGAGGTCCGCCTGTCCCCGCACGAGGATCCGCTCCGCTTGGCCCGGGGTGAGGATGAGGCCGACCGCCATGGTCGGGATGCCGGTCTCGTGGCGGAGCGCCTCCGCGTAGGGAACCTGGTAGCCGGCCCGGGCCGGCCGGCGGGCCGCTTCGAGGTTCGCGAGCGAGGTGGCGCCGCGGATCCCGCGCGACGAGCAGTCGATGGCGTCCACCCCGCGCTCGCGAAGCTCGCGGGCGAGGACCATGGTGTCCTCCATCTCCCAGCCGCCGTCCACCGCGTCGACGCACGAGAGGCGAAACGAGAGGGGCCGGTCCTCCGGCCACTCCCCGCGTACCGCCTCCGCAACCTCGAGGGCGAACCGCATCCTCCCGCGCCGGTCGCCCCCGTAGCCGTCCTGCCGCCGGTTGCCGATCGGGGAGTAGAACGAGTGGATGAGGTATCCGTGCGCGGCGTGCACCTCGAGGAACCGGAACCCCGCCCCCGCGACCCGCCGCGTCCCCGCCCCGAACGCGTCCACGAGGGCCGCGATCTCCGCCACCGTGAGCTCGTGGGGCAGGTGGTAGTCGGGGGCGGAGGGCTCCGCGATCGGCCCGACCGGCGTCCACGGGGGCTCGCCGCGGGCCGCGTCCGCCGCGCCGAGGGGGCCGTGCCCGTCGAAGGGGCGCTGGCGGGAGGCCTTGCCCCCGCAGTGCCCGATCTGGGCCGCAGGGACCGCCCCGCAGGACTCCACGAACTCCCGGATGCGCACGAGCGGGGGCACGTGCGCGTCGCTCCAGATCCCGAGGTCCCAGTGGGTGTTCCGGCCGCGCGGCTCGACGCAGAGCACCTCGGTGAACACGCACCCCGCGCGGGCCACCGCGTACTTCGCGAGATGCTGGAAGTGCCAGTCGTTCGCCATCCCCTCGCGCCCGAGGTACATCTGCATCGGCGAGATCACGACCCGGTTGGGAAAGCGGACCCCGCGAAGCTCGAAGGGCGAGAACAGCGCCGACCTCGGCCGGGCGAGGTCCGACGCGGCCGCGCTCACGGGGCGCTGGCCTCGATGGCGGCGAGGAACCGCTCCTTCGCGTCGGGGCCGCGGGCGAACGGGCTGATGATGGGAAGGTCGAGGCCCGCGTCGCGGTACGCGTCGAGCCGATCCCGGCACTCGGCGGCGGTGCCCGCGATGCCGGTCGCGGCGATCATGTCGTCGGTCACCGCCCGCGCCGCGCCCGCGGAGTCGCCCGCCGCCCACGCGCGCGCCACCGCGGCCGCCTCTTCGGGGAAGCCGCTCTCGGCGAGGAGGCGGTTGTAGCGGGGAAAGAAGCCCGCGTAGAAGGCGAGGCCGGGCCGGGCCGCGGCGAGCGCGGTTTCCCGGTCCGAAGAGACACTCGCGGGCAGCAGGGAGGTGATCTCGATGGCGGCCGCGTCGCGCCCCGCCCGCGCGGCGCCGGCCGCGATTCGGGCCCGCGCCGCCGCCGCGGTCGCGAGGGTGCTCCGGGTGAGGATCACCCCGTCCGCGATCTCGCCGGTGAGCTCCAGCATCTTCGGAAACAGGGCGGAGAGATAGACGGGGAGTTCCCCCCGGAGGGGCCGGAACCACAGGTTGAAGCGCTCGATGCGGACCGTCTCCCCAGCGTGGCTCACGTCGTGTTCGCGGAGCAGGGTGCGGACGATCGCCACGGTGTCGCGTATCCGGTCGAGTGGCCGCGCGTACTCGACCCCGTGCTCGGGACCGACCTGAACCCGGTGGCTCGACCCAAGCCCGAGGACGAAACGCCCGCCCGAGAGCTCGTCCACCGTCGCGGCGGCCATCGCAATCGTGGGCGCGGTGCGGACGAAGACGCTGCTGATGGCGGTGCCGAGGCGGATGCGGCGGGTCCGGAGCGCGCAGGCGGCAAGGATCGCGAACTGGTCCCCGCCGTGCCCCTCCGCGACCCACGCCGACTCGTAGCCGAGCGCCTCCGCGCGCTCCGCGCAATCGGCGATCTCGGTGGCGGTGAGCCCGCCGGAAAACGCGACTCCAATTCTCGACACGGTTGCACGTCCTTTCCCGGCCCCTGGCCCGGGTCATCCCGTCCCCGCCCACGCGGGCGGATCGCCGGTGGGAGTATATTCCCCGTCTTCCGGGGGTCGGTGCGGGAGAATCTGGGCCGGTGCGAGGTTTCGTCGAGGAGTGAAGATGAGGGTCGAAGCGCGGGTCCGCTCGGACGAAAGCCGAGACGAAACGAGGTCTCGACCGAGAACGGCGGGACCAGGGTCGAAGTGGAGTCCCGGGTCATGAAGCCGATCGGGTTCGGATTCCTGGACCGGCCCGGGGTCGCCGAGCAGGTGCGCCTCGCGCGGAAGGCGGAAGCGCTCGGCTACGACTCGCTCTGGGTGACGGAGACCCGCCTCGCCCGCGACGCGTTCTCGGTCCTCGGCGCGATGGCCGCATCCACCGGGCGCATCCGCCTCGGCACCGGGATCGTCAACTCCTGGACGCGGGGGCCCGGCCTCATGGCGATGTCCTTCGCCACCCTCTCGAACCTCGCGCCGGGACGGATCAACGCGGGACTCGGGGCGTACTGGGACCCCCTCGCCTGGAAGCAGGGGATCGACCGGGGGAAGCCGGTGACCCAGATGCGCGAGTACATCGAGGTGCTGCGCCGCCTGCTCGCCCTCGAGGAAGGGGTCACGTTCGAGGGGGAGTTCGTGAAGGTGCGCGACCTCACCCTCGACCTCGGGCACGGGGACCCGCGCGTGCCCCCCGACGTCGGGGTGTTCATCGGCCCCACCGGCCCCCGCATGATGGAGCTCACCGGCGAGATCGCGGACGGGGCGCTCATCAACGGCATCCTCCCGCCTGCCTACACGCGCCGCTCGCTCGAGCACATGGCGGCGGGGGCCCGGCGTGCGGGGCGAAGCCTCGACGATATCGAGAAGCTCCAGCTCGTCAACATCTCCATGGACGAGGACCCCGAGAAGGCACGGTTCGACGCCAAGCGCCTCGTCACCCAATACCTCGGCCAGCAGCCGCACTTCGCGAAGGCCCTCGAGTATCCGGCCGACCGGCTCGCCGAGCTCAAGGCGGTGATGGGGGGCTGGCCCCCGCGGCCGGGAGGAGTCGAGGACGCCATGGCCCTCGTCGACGACGCCCTGGTGAGCGACCTCATCGCGCACGGCACCCCGGAGGAGTGCGTGGCGAGCGCGGACCGCTGGCTCCGGGAGGGCCTCGACCAGCTCGTCCTCATCCCGCTCAGCCGCAACTACGACGAGATCCTGGAGGTATTCGCGCGGTGAGCCGGGTGGACCCCGGGGCCCTCGCCGCCGCCGTCGAGGCGCGCCTCCCCCTCGCGGACCGCCTTTTCGAGGCGATCCGGGAGGCGACGGCCGACACGGTCGGGGTGACCCGCCCCGCGTGGAGCGACGAGGACGAGCGAGCGGCCTCGATCGTGGGGGAGGCGGCGCGGGACCTCGGCCTCGAGGTCGGGCGCGACCTCGCCGGCAACCTCCGCTGCACGCTGCCCGGCGCGGACCGGGACGCGCCCGGGGTGCTGACCGGCTCGCACCTCGATTCGGTGCCCACCGGAGGCCACTACGACGGGCTCGCGGGCCTCGTCGCCGGCCTCGTCGCGCTCGCCTCGTTCCGGGACCTCGGCGCGAAGCCCGCGTGCGACGTCACCGCAATTGGCCTCCGCGGCGAAGAGAGCGTCTGGTACGGGATCGCCTACGTCGGGAGCCGTCTTGCGGTCGGCTCGCTCCCCGCCGGCGAGCTCGACCGGCTTCGCCGCGACGACACCGGGCGCACCCTCGCCGAGCACATGGCCGCGGTCGGGGTGGACGTGGACGCGCTTCGCGCCGCGCCGCGGCCCCCGGTCTCGTCCGCGAACACCCGGGCCTTCCTCGAGCTCCACATCGAGCAGGGGCCGGTGCTCGTCGGCGAGGACCTCCCGGTCGGCATTCCGACCACGATCCGCGGGAACGTGCGGTTCCCGTATGCCCGCTGCACCGGCCGTTACGGGCACTCCGGGGCGACGCCGCGCGCCTGGCGGCACGACGCCGCGCTCGCGGCGGTCGAGCTCGTCCGCACCCTCGACGAGTTCTGGATCGAACGCGAGGCGGACGGCGTGCCGGACACCGTGTTCACGGTGGGGAAGCTCTACACCGATCCCGCCCACCACGCCATGACCAAGGTGCCCGGGCGGTGCGACTTCAGCCTCAACTTCGGCGGCACCACGAAGGCGTTCCTCGACGAGTGCCGGGACCGGACCCGCGCCCTCGCCGGACGGATCGGGACGGAGCGCCGGGTGGAATTCGAGCTCGGAGAGTGCGTGGGGTCCGATCCGACCCCCCTCGACCCGGGACTCCGCGACCGTCTCGGGAAGACCTGCGCCTCGCTCGGGATCCCGCTCCGCGAGTTCGCCACCGTGGGCCACGACGCCTCGATCTTCGCCCGGGCCGGGATCCCGTCGGCCATGGTGCTCGTCCGCAACGCCCACGGAAGCCACAACCCCGACGAAGCGATGGACCTCGCCGACTTCAGCGAGGGGACGAAGGTGCTTGCCGCCGCCATCGCCGGGCTCGCGGCCTGACCCCGCACCCGCGCCCGGGGCGGCGCCCGTTCCAGCCCGTGGAGGCCGGCGGGCGCCGCCGTTCTTCCCACAGCCAGACGGTTGAAGTGCGATACTGCCCGCCATGCGTTTCTTCAACACCACCGGCCCCGTCGTCCCGGCCGACCACTACTGCATCCCGCCGTTGTCGCGGCTGAACCTCGACGAGGTCCTCGGCCTCGTCAGAGACAAGCGGTACTTCGTGCTGCACGCGCCGCGCCAGACCGGCAAGACCTCCGCGCTCCTCGCGCTGAAGGACCTGCTGAACAGCGGCGCCGGGGGCGATGTGCGCTGCGTGTACGTGAACGTCGAGGCCGGACAGGCGTTGCGCGAGGACGTCGAAGGCGCGATGCGCACCATCCTCTACGAGATGGAGCTCCAGGCCCGCGCGACGCTGGGCGACGAGTCGCTGGAGAGCGTCTGGCCCGGCATTCTGGAGAGAGCCGGGCCGGGCAACGCACTGCGGGGCGTCCTGGCGCGGTGGGCCGAGTCGGACCCGAGACCCCTGGTGCTGCTCATGGACGAGATCGACGCCCTGATCGGCGACACGCTGCTCGCGGTGCTCCGCCAGCTTCGGGCGGGATACGACCAGCGCCCGGCGCGCTTTCCCCAGAGCATCGTGCTGTGCGGGGTGCGCGACGTACGCGACTACCGCATCCATTCGAGCGCCGAGAAAGCGATCGTCGCCGGTGGCAGCGCGTTCAACATCAAGGCGAGGTCGTTGCGCATGGGCGATTTCTCGGCAGAGGAGGTGGGCGCGCTGCTCGCGCAGCATACCGAGGACACCGGCCAGGCATTCAGCCCCGAATCCCTGGAGACGATCCGCACGCAGACGCAGGGCCAGCCCTGGCTGGTCAACGCGCTCGCCTCGGAAGCCTGCTTCTGGAACGAGACGGGCCGCGACCGGAGTCGGGCAATCACCGCGGACGCCATCTTCGAGGCCCGCGAGCAGCTCATCGTGCGCCGCGAAACCCACCTCGACCAGCTCGCCGACAAGCTTCAGGAGGACCGCGTCCGGCGCGTCGTCGAACCGCTCCTGAGCGGTGGCGGGGAGAGCGAGACCTCGGCGCGCGACATCGAGTACGTGCGCGATCTGGGGCTGATCGCACAGCACGGCCCGCTGCGCATCGCGAACCCGGTCTACGCCGAGGTCGTGCCGCGCGAGCTGACTTACGCGGTGCAGGAGACGCTGGTGCAGGAGACCGCGTGGTACGTCGATGCCCACGGTGGTCTTGACGTCGTCCGGTTGCTCGGCGCGTTCCAGGCGTTCTTTCGCGAGCACTCCGAGCACTG
>JAJDXW010000050.1 GCA_022823045.1 Gammaproteobacteria bacterium | reverse complement strand
GCCGTCCAGCTTGCCTACCTCGTGGAAGGTGTGGTCATCGTCGAATCGGTGTTCGCGTGGCCCGGAATCGGTCACGCCCTCGTGCATGCGATCTTCGACCGCGACATTCCGATGGTGCAGGGAACGGCCCTGACCCTCGGGCTGCTCTACGTCGCGCTCAACCTCGGGGTCGACTTGGTCTGCCGCGCCATCGATCCGAGAACGCGGGCGTGAACGCCGGTCGCCTCGCCGGCGCCACGATGCTCGGTGTCGTGGTGGTCGCGGCATCGGTTGGCGGTCAGGTTCTCGGCATCGACCCCGCGCGGCAGTCGCTGCTCGATACGCTGTCCGGTCCGAGCCTCGCCCACCCGCTCGGCACCGATCACCTCGGCCGCGACATGGCCGGCCGACTCCTTGCCGGGGCCAGGCTCTCCCTGTCGCTCGCCGGTCTGTCCGTGCTGACCGCGATGGTTCCCGGCTCGGTGCTCGGCGTGCTCGCCTCCTGGCAAGGGGGGTGGACCGACCGTCTTCTCGGGTCGATCTCCGATGCCGTGCTGGCCCTTCCGGGGCTGCTGCTCGTCCTCATGCTCGCCGCCATCGCCCCCGGTTCCTGGTGGGCGCTCTACGTCGGGATCTCGCTCACCCTTTGGGTCGAGTACTTCCGGTACACCCGCGCCCGGACGCGCGTGCTGCTCGCCGCTCCGGCCGTCGAGTCCTCGCGGCTCCTCGGTCTCGGACCCGTCCATGTCCTCTGCCGGCACATCGGGCCGGAGATCGCCCCCGGATTGCTCACCATCGCCTCGTTCGGGGCCGCGACGGCGGTTGCATCGGTCGCCGCGCTCGGTTTCATCGGCATCGGTCTCCGGCCGCCTGCCGCCGAGTGGGGAGTGATGATGAGCGAGCTGCTCCCCTATTGGCGAGAGGCCCCCTGGCTCATTCTCCAGCCCGTCGGGTGCCTGGTCGTCGTCGTCATCGCCCTGCACCTGCTGGTCGGAAGCACCGAGCGGACGCGCCCGTGATTCCGGGGCTGGCCGCAATATTTCCCCGATGTACGTCGCGAGGGCGCCAAGATGCTTGTGGAAATGTGGAAACATCGGAGATGTTTCCACATGGTAGCGCCATACGGAAAAATCTCGGATTTTTCCGTATGTGTGGGCCGTACGGACCGAAAGGCGCTGAAGGCGTAGCTGACACTAGTGCTAACGCGCTGACGAAGCGGCTTGAGGGAGTACGGTCCGCTGACGCAAGCAGATTGGCGTCCGCAGCAGGACAGCGGTGAAATGTTGCGGCTGGAGCTGGAGGAGGTCACGGTCGGAGCGCCGGACGCGACGATCGTCGGTCCGGTGTCGCTGGTTCTCGAACCCGGTGGCTGCGCGACCATCATGGGAGAGACCGGGGCCGGCAAGAGCCTGCTCGCGCAGGCCGTCATCGGCGCACTGCCTCCCGGTCTCACCGCTACCGGGCGCATCAGCCTTGGCGGGACCCGGGTGGACCGAGCCGGTCACGCCGGCCGGGCCGCTCTCTGGGGGAGAACGGTCACCCTGCTGCCGCAGGAGCCGTGGCGGGCGCTGAACCCGATCATGCGGTCGGGGCCGCAGGTGGAGGAAACCCACCGGCATGTCGCCGGCCGCTCGGTCCGCGATGCCGGAGCGGCCACCCGCGCGGACCTCCTCGAGCTCGACCTGCTGGCGGCGGGACGCCGCCTTCCCGGGACCCTTTCCGGTGGCATGGCGCAACGGATCGCGTTCGCCGCCGCCAAGGCGGGGGGCGCGCCGCTCGTGATCGCCGACGAGCCGACCAAGGGTCTCGATGCCGACCGAGTCGAGACGGTGACCGCCCTTCTCAAGCGGGTTCCGGACGAAGGCGGGGCGCTGCTCACCATCACCCACGATCTCCGCTTGGCACGACGTCTGGGAGGAGAATGCGTGATCCTCAAAGGTGGAGTCGTGGTCGAGACGGGTCCCTCCGAGCGGCTGCTTTCTCGCCCGGAATCGGAGTACGGCCGGGCGATGCTGGCCGCGGAACCATCGGCCTGGAGGCTTCCGCAACCGGCCGTCACGGGTGAGAGCGTGCTTCGTGCGGAGGCCCTCACCGTCGGCCGCGGAGGCCGTGCGCTCGTCCGGGAATTCGACCTGCAGCTTCGCCGGTCGGAACGGATATCCATCGTGGGGCCGAGCGGCTCGGGCAAGACCTCCCTGCTCGACACCCTCGCCGGGATCCTTCCCCCGCTTTCCGGGCGCCTCCGGCGTGGACCGGGCCTGCCGGCGACGGCCGTCCAGAAGCTCTACCAGGACCCCCCGGCCGCCTTTCCCAATCGGGTGACGTTGCTTGCGAGCCTGCGCGACGTGTCCCGCCGCCATGATGTTCCCTGGGAACGCGTCGAAGAATTGCTGGCCGCCCTCGGCGTTGGCCCCGGTCTGCTGCACCGGCGGCCGACGGAGGTCTCGGGCGGCGAGCTCCAGCGGATCGCGCTCGCCCGCGTGCTGATGATTCGACCCGCCGTGCTGCTGGCGGATGAACCGACCTCCCGGATGGACCCCATCACGCAGGCCTCGGTCATCCGCCTCATTGCGCGCGCTGCGACCGAGCATGGATCGGCGGTGGTGCTGGTGACCCACGACCGCGAGATTGCCAAGCGGTGGGCGCCCGAGATCCGTACCGTGCCCGCTCTCCACGCGCATGACGCGCGGGGCTGACGTCTGCATCCGCAAGCGCTTTCGAAGCGCGAAGGGGCAGGGAGGGTCGCATCTCGCTCAACGGCTGCTTGCAGCCGCGGCGTCCCAGGCGAGGCGGCCTGCGACGTAGGTGGCGCGCACCGCGCGGTCGTCGCCGAGGATCGCGAGGGCGAAGAGGGTGTCCTCGATCCCTTCGGACAGGGCGTGCCGGTCCGCGAGGACCGGGGTGGCGGCCGGGTCGAGCACGACGAGGTCCGCCCACCGGCCCGCTTCGAGGGTCCCGATCTCGTCATCGAGGCCGAGGCGCATCGCGTTGCCGCGGGTCGCGAGGTGGAAGAGGTCGTGGGCGGTGGGCATCCGGCCCGTGAGCATCGCCACCTTGTACGCCTCGCCGAGGGTGGCGAGCATCGAGTAGCTCGTCCCGCCCCCGACGTCGGTGCCGATGCCGATTCGCACCGGACGCTCCGCGCGGGCGAGGCGGCCGCCGTCGAAGAGCCCCGAGCCGAGGAAGGTGTTCGCGGTCGGGCAGTGCACGACGACCGACTCCGACTCCTGGAGCCGCGTGCACTCGCGCTCCGAGAGGTGGACTCCGTGCGCGAACACGCTGCGGGGCCCGAGGAGGCCGAAACGGTCGTAGACGTCGGTGTAGTCGGCCGCCCACGGGAAGAGCCGGCGGACGAGCGCGAGCTCGTCCTCGGTCTCCGAGAGGTGGCTGTGCACGTGGCAGTCGGGGTGGGCGGCGGCGAGCTCGCCGGCCGCGCGGAGCTGGGCCTCGGTGGAGGTGACCGCGAAGCGCACGGTGATCGCGTAGCGGAGCCTTGCGCGGCGGTGCCACCGCCCGAGAAGCGCCTCGCTCTCGCGCGCCCCCGAGACCGGATCGTCGCGGAGCGACTCGGGGGCGTTCCGGTCCATCATCGTCTTGCCGCTCACGATCGCGTGGCCCCGCCGCTCGGCGGCTGCGAAGAGGGCGTGCGCCGCGCCGGCGTGGACGGAGGAGAAGACGAGGGCGGCGGTCGTTCCGTGCTGCACGAGCCGGTCGAGGAAGCGTTCGGCGGCGGCGCGGGCGTGCGTCGCCGAGGCGTAGCGGGTCTCCTCCGGGAAGGTGAAGCGGTTCAGCCAGTCGAGGAGGTCGCTCCCGGGAGCGGCGAGCATCCGGTACTGCGGGAAGTGGATGTGGGCGTCGATGAACCCGGGGAGGACGAGCGCGTCCCCGTGGTCGTCCGAGGGGAGATCGCGGAACCGCTCCGGGAGGCGCCCGTGCGGGCCGCGCCACGCGATGCGCCCGTCCGCGCCGACCGCGACCGCGCCCCTTCGATGGAAGCGGACTGCCCGTCGCGGCCCGGCGACCGCCGGATCGTCGCGATACGTCAGCACCGCGCCGCGAACGACGCGGGCGTTCCCATGATCGTTCATCGCGACTGGGCGGCGAGCCAGGCGCCGAGGCGGGAGCGTTCCCCGTCGGTCATCCCGGTCATGTTGCCGAGGGGCATGACGCGGTTCTGCACGGTCTGGAGCTCGATGAGGCCCGCGTAGCGCCGGAGGTCGTCCACGGTGGCGAGCACCATGTTCTTCGGCGCGACCGGGAAGGCGGGGTTGGTGGGCCGCTCGGAGTGACACGAGGCGCAATGCGTTCTCGTGATCTCCAGCACCTCCGTATCGCTCACCCCCTCGGCGCCGGCGCGGCTCGGGCCGGGGGCCGCGGGGGCGGTGAGCCAGACCGCGGCGGCGAGGGCCACCGCCATCACCGGCAGGGTCCACGCGATGGACCGGAACGCGGTCCCCACCTCGTGGTGGACGAGGAAGTGCCGCGCACACCCGCCGCCCGCGATGATGAGGGCGACGAGCAGCCACGCGTGGGGGTGCCCGGTGACCATCGGGTAGTGCCCGCTCACCATCAGCACCAGCACCGGCAGGGTGAGGTAGGTGTTGTGGACCGAGCGCTGCTTGCCGATATCGCCGAAGCGCGGGTCCGGGTCCTCGCCCGCGAGGAGCGCCGCGGTCACCTTCTTCTGGTTGGGGATGATGATCGCGAAGACGTTGAAGGCCATCAGGGTTCCGATGAGCGCGCCGGCGTGGACGAGGGCGCTTCTCCCCGAGAACACCTCCGTATAGCCCCACGCGGCCGCGACGACGAGCACGTAGACCACCGCGGTGAGCGCCGGCGTGTGGCGGCCGAGCGGCGACCGGCAGAGCCCGTCGTACACGAACCACCCGGCGGCGAGGCTCGCGACCGAGATGGCGATCGCCTGCCACGGCTCGAGCGCCATCACGCCCGGATCGATGAGCCACGCGCTGGCGTCGAAGTAGAACTGGACGACAAGCAGGGCAAAGCCGGTCACCCAGGTGAGGTACGCCTCCCACTTGAACCAGGCGAGGTGCTCGGGCAGCGAGGGCGGGGCGACCGCGTACTTCTGCACGTGATAGAAGCCGCCCCCGTGCACCTCCCAGGCTTCGCCGGTCACGCCGGCGGGGGCGTCGTCGCGGCGCCTCAGGGAGAGATCGAGGGCGATGAAGTAGAACGACGTCCCGATCCAGGCGATCCCGGCAACCAGGTGCGCCCAGCGGATGAGCAGGTTGAGCCAGTCGAAGGCGAATGCGGTCATGGGAGGGGCCCGGCGGGGTCAGCGCGGGTTCACGCCCTTGTGGTGTGTATCCGTACGGGGGAAAAACAACATGCTACGTCTTGTTTCTCGAGTGCGCACGGACCTCGCCTTCGCGCTCCGTCGCGGCAAGATCGAGGCCGGAGGGGGAGTTGCGATCCTCGTTCGGCGCACCCCGGTGCACCGAAGTCCCACTCTTGCGCCGTATTCGACGAGGCCCGCCGAACGCTCTCCCCCGCGGGTCACGGGGGAGAGCGTTCGGCGGAAGCGGGGCCGGGCCGCCTACTGCGGAAGCTCGTCGTCGACGCCCTTCACGTACCAGTTCATGCCGAGGAGGGTGCCGTCGTCGAGCACCTCGCCCTCGCCGATCGCCATCGAGCCGTCCTGCTTGTAGATGGGGCCGGTGAAGGGATGGAACTCGCCGGAGGTGATCTTCGCCTCCGTCTCCTTCGCCATCGCCACCACGTCGTCGGGCAGGTTGGTGTACGGCGCCATCGCGACCATGCCGGGACCCATGCCGTCCCAGGTGTCGGTGGATTCCCAGGTGCCGTCGAGAACCGCCTTGACGCGCGCGACGTAGTACGGAGCCCAGTCGTCGATGATCGCGGTGAGCTGGTGGTCCGGCGCGAACTTGATCATGTCCGACGCCTGCCCGAAGCCGATGACCCCCTGCTCGGCCGCGATCTGCAGCGGCGCGGTCGAGTCGGTGTGCTGGGTGATGATGTCGGCGCCCTGGCCGATCAGCACCTTGGCCGCGTCCGCCTCCTTGCCGGGGTCGAACCACGTGCTCACCCAGACGATCTTGAGCTTGAAGTCCGGATTGATGGACTGCGCGCCCAGCAGGAAGGAGTTGATGCCCCGAACCACCTCGGGGATCGGGAACGAGGCGATGTATCCCGCGACGCCGCTCTTCGACATCCGCGCCGCGATCTGGCCGATGACATAGCGGCCCTCGTAGAAGCGGGCGGAGTACGTCGTCACGTTGGGGTGGTCGCGCTTGTAGCCGGTGGCGTGCTCGAACTTAACGTCCGGAAACTTCCCGGCCACCTTGTTGGTCGGGTCCATGTAGCCGAACGAGGTGGTGAAGATGATCCCGGCCCCGTCGCGGGCGAGGCGGGTGATCGCGCGTTCGGCGTCGGGGCCTTCGGCCACGCTCTCGACGTAAACGGTCTCGACCTGGTCCCCGAACGCCGCCTCGACGGCGAGGCGTCCCTGGTCGTGCTGGTAGGTCCAGCCGTGATCGCCGATCGGCCCGACGTAGATGAAGCCGACCTTGAGCTTGTCCGCGCCGATCGCCGTGGCGCTGGCGAGGGCAAGGGCGAGACCGGCCGCGAATGCGAAGCGCTTTCTCATTGCGTGTCTCCTCAACGGTTCGAAATGGGTGGTTTGCAGGGCGGCCGGCTCGGGCCGCTGACGGCGATGGTAGCCGCTCTTGCCGGCTTCCGGCGGAGGCGCGCGCGAAGCCGTGGGCGGGCGAAGGGCAAGTATGCCGCATTCCGCCGCTCGCGGCCGGACGGCAGGAGGTTCGGACTCGGGCCCGCGGCCTCCTATCGGTCGGGGACGAAGGGCTGGCCGAGGCAGGCCGGCGTGTTCGTCCTGGTGAGGAGCCGATTCCCCGAGATCGCCACGAGGGCCGCGATGGTGATGAGGTAGGGGAGCGAGGCGAGGAATTGGGGCGCGATGTTGATGCCGATCCCCTGCACGTAGAGGCCCATGATCCAGACCGCGCCGAAGAGATAGGCGCCGACCGCGACCCGCCGGGGCGCCCAGGTCGAGAACACCACGAGGGCGAGCGCGATCCATCCGCGCCCCGCGGTCATGTTCTCGATCCACTGGGGGGTGTAGACGAGCGAGAGGTAGCCCCCGGCGAGGCCGGCGGTGGCGCCGCCGAACGCGATGCAGCCGTAGCGCACCGCGATGACGTTGTAGCCGAGGGCGTGGGCGGAGTGGTGGTTGCCCCCGGTCGCCCGGATGACGAGACCGAGCCGGGTGCGGGCGAGCACCCATGCCACGAGGACGGTGAGCGCGATCGACGCATAGACGATCACGTCCTGGCCGAAGATCACGGGGCCGACGAGGGGGAGGTCGCTCAGCCCGGGGATGTGGATCGGTTGGAGCTTGACCCCGGGAAGGCCGGTGAAGGCCTCCCCGATGAGCCCCGAGAGCCCGAGCCCGAACAGGGTGAGGGCGAGTCCCGTCGCCACCTGGTTGGAGACGAGGGTCTGGGTGAGGAAGGCGAAGATGAGGGAGAGGCCCACCCCCGCCCCCACCGCGGCGACGACGCCGAGCAGTGCCGAGCCGGACACCCAGGCGACCGCGAAGCCCCCGATCGCCCCCATGATCATCATCCCCTCGACCCCGAGGTTGAGCACTCCGGAACGCTCCGCGACCAGCTCGCCGATGGCGGCGAGGAGGAGCGGAGTCGCCGCCGCGATGATCGTCATGAGGACCGCTTCGAGTCCGGTCATGGGCTGGGACCTCGACCGGTCCGCGTGATCCGGGCGGCGCCGTGCCGCGCCGCGGACGCCGTTCCGGCTTCCCCCCCCGCGGCGGGAAGGGCGACGCGGTGTCCGGGATTGGGTCGAGTCATCTCCGTCATGTTCCCGTCGAAGCCGCCTCGCCGCGCCGTCCCACCCGGATCCGGTACCGGATGAGCGTGTCGCAGGCGAGGATGAGGAACAGGAGGGTGCCCTGGAACACCTGCGCCGTCTTGTCGGAGATCCTGAGCTCGACCTGGGCCGCCTCCCCGCCGAGGTAGCTGATGCCGAGCACGATGCCCGCGAGCAGCACCACGATGGGGTTCAGCCGACCGAGGAACGCGACGATGATCGCGGTGAATCCGTAGCCGGGCGAGATGATGGGCTGGAGCTGCCCGACCGGCCCCGCCACCTCGCAGATCCCGGCGAGCCCCGCGAGCCCTCCCGAGAGGGCGAAGCAGAACCACACCGTGCGCGGGCGCGAGAACCCGCCGAAGCCGCCCGCCCGGGGAGACTCGCCGCTCACCCGGATCTCGAATCCCTTGAGGGTGCGCGACATGAACACGAACAGCACCACCACCGCGATGACCGCGAAGACGGCCCCGAGGTGGACGCGCCCGACCCCGAGGGTCGGCAGCACATGCCACCCCGCGAGGTCCGCCGACTCCGGGAAGTTGAACCCGTGAGGGTCCCGCCAAGGACCGCGCACCAGCCAGTCGAGGAGGTACTGCGCGACGTAGACCAGCATCAGGCTCGTCAGGATCTCGTTCACCCCGAACCGGTTGCGGAGGAAGGCGGGGACCGCGGCCCAGGCCATCCCGCCCGCGACGCCGAAGAGAAGCATCAGCACCAGCGCCATCGGAGACTGCCACTCGGGCACGAGGACCGGGATCGCCGCACCCGCGAGCGCGCCGGCGACGAGCTGCCCCTCCGCGCCGATATTCCACAGGTTCGCCCGGAAGCACACCGCGAGCCCCACCCCGATGAGGACGAGGGGAGCGGTCTTGACGACCAGCTCCTCGAGCGACCACACGCTCATCACCGGCTCGACGAAGTACACGAAGAGGGAGTGGAAGGGGTCGAGCCCCCGCGCGGAGAAGACGATTCCGCCCGCGACCACGGTCAGGGCGATGGCGATGAGCGGCGAGGCGACGGTCATCGTCCGGCTCTGCTCGGGGCGCCTCTCCAGCATCAGCCTCATGCCGGCGTTTCCTCCGGCCGTTGCCGGCCGCCGGTCTCGTGGGCGCCGGCCATGAGCAGGCCGACCCGTTCGCGGTCGATGGCTCGTGCCGGGAAGGCTTCGGAGAGCTCGCCGCGCGAGATGACCGCGATGCGATCCGCGATCTCGAAGATCTCGTCGAGGTCCTGGCTGATCACGAGCACCGCGGTACCTGCCCGCGCCATGTCGACGAGGGCCTGGCGGATGAGGGCCGCCGCCCCCGCGTCGACTCCCCAGGTCGGCTGGTTGATCACCACCACCCGGGGGTCGCGGTCGAGCTCCCGCCCGACGACGAACTTCTGAAGGTTGCCGCCCGAGAGGGCGCTCGCCTCCGGGTTCTCGCGGCTCGTCCTCACGTCGAATCGTTCGCCGACCCGCTCCGCGACGGTCCGGGTTCGGGATCGATCGACGAACCCCCGGGCGACCATTTCGCGGTCGCTCGTGTGCCGGGTGAGGAGCACGTTGTCCGAGAGCGCGAAGCCCGGCACCGCGCTGTGTCCGAGGCGCTCCTCCGGGACGAAGGCCGCCCCGAGGCGCCGGCGGGCGGTGACCCCGTCGAGCCCGCAGTCCTCGCCGCCGATGCCGACCGCGTCCGCGGACGGCGCGAGCCGTTCCCCGGAGAGCGATTCGAAGAGCTCCGCCTGCCCGTTGCCGGCAACCCCCGCGATGGCGACGACCTCGCCTGCCCGGACGTCCAGCGAGACCGACCGGAGGGAGACTCCGAAGGGCCCGCCGGCGGGGAGGGTGAGATCGGACACCCCGAGCATCACCGGCCCGTCGCTCGCGTGCGCCTCGGTGCTCACCGTGTGCACGTCCGCCCCGACCATCAGCCGGGCGAGGGAGGCGGCCGTCTCGGCGGCAGGGTCGACGTCGGCCACGACCCGGCCGAGACGAAGGATCGTCGCGTCGTGACAGAGCTGCTTCACCTCCTCGAGCCGGTGCGAGATGTAGAGCACCGCGCAGCCGTCGGCGGCCAGCCGGCGCAGCGTCACGAAGAGCTGGTCGGCTTCCTGCGGGGTGAGGACCGCGGTCGGCTCGTCCATGATGAGGAGGTGGGGCTCCTGGAGGAGGCAGCGCACGATCTCGATGCGCTGGCGTTCGCCGACCGAGAGGTCCGCGACGAGCGCGGTCGGCGCGAGGGGCAGGCCGTACTCCGCCGAGACCCGCGCGACGCGCTCCGCGAGCGTCGCGAGGTCGAGCCGCCCCGGTATCGCGAGCGCGATGTTCTCCGCCACCGAGAGGGCTTCGAAGAGGGAGAAGTGCTGGAACACCATGCCGATCCCGAGCCGCCGGGCCGCCGCGGGGTTGGCGACCGTCACCGGCTCGCCGCGCCAGCGAAGCTGTCCGGCGGTGGGCTGGAGGGCGCCGTAGATGATCTTGACCAGGGTCGACTTCCCGGCCCCGTTCTCGCCGAGGAGAGCATGGATCCGTCCCGGGCGAAGCCGCACCGTCACCCGATCGTTGGCCGTGAAGTCGCCGAAGCGCTTCACGATGTCGCGGGCCTCGAGAAGGAACTCCTCCTCCGCGGGCGCGGCCTGCGGGCCCGGCGGGCGGCCGGGGGCCGAGGTCCAGGTCGAAGCCGGGGCCGGCGCCGGCACCGGGGCTGACGCCGGGGACGCGCCGCTCCCGGGGTCGGATCCGGTCACCGCCCCACGCGCTCCAGGAGCTGGGCGGCGATCCCGGTCGCGATGGCGGCGGGGAGCTTCGAGCGGATCGACGGCATACCGACGGGGCAGACGAGCGCCGCGATGCGTTTCTCGTCCATGCCGGCCTTGCGAAGCCGGCTCGCGAACCGGGCCCGCTTGGCTTTCGAGCCGATGAGGCCGACGTAGCCGAACCGGCCCGCCGAGAGCGCCGCGTGGACGATGGCGAGGTCGAGGGGGTGGTGGTGGGTCATCACCACGATCGAGGCCCCGGAGGGCGCCCGCGCGATCTCGGACGCGGGGTCGGCGCTTCGCACCGCGCGCACGCTCGCGGGAAGCGCGGCGGGGAAGATCCCTTCGCGCTCGTCGATCCAGGTGAGGTCGAAGGGCAGGGGGGCGAGCGCGAGCATGAGGGCGCGTCCCACGTGCCCCGCACCGAACAGCCAGACCGGGTGCCGGAGGTCGCGGAAGCGCTCGACCACGAGGTCGCCCTCGATCTCCACCGCGGGACCGTCCGGCGCGACGGTGTCGTCGATCGCGCGCGCCAAGACCCGCGCGCCGAGCTGCCCGCGGGTTCCGAACGGGCCGGACGCTTCGCGCGCGGCGAGGGCCCGGACCTCGTCGAGCCGGTCCCGCCCGAACACCTCGTTCAGCACCCGCACGCTTCCCCCGCAGCACTGGCCGAGGTCCGGTCCGAGCGCGAAACGGCTCAAGGTCGCGGCCGGGGCGTCCCCGCGCGCGAGCGCGTCGCGGGCGGCCCCGATTGCGCGCCACTCGAGCTCGCCCCCGCCGACGGTTCCCCGGAACCCGCCGTCGGGTCCGACCACCATGCGCGCGCCCGCCTCGCGCGGCGCGGAGCCCCGCACCGCCGCGACGGTGACGAGCGCGCAGGTGCCGTGCGCGGCGAGCATCTCGGCGACCGCCGACCACACCCGCATCGGCTCAGGATCCCGCCCGCATGGCGTCGGCCGCGCGCAGGATCGCCTCCGGGGTCGCCGGCGCATCGAGGGGCGGCACCCTTCCTGAGGCGAGGCTCGCGAGCGCGTCGGTGATGGCGGAGAAGACGGAGAGGGCGAGCATCAGGGGCGGCTCCCCGACCGCCTTCGAACGGTGGATGGTCGGCTCGCGGTTGCGCCCGGGCTCGAACAGCGCGACCCGGAAGTCGGCCGGCACGTCCGAGCAGGTGGGGATCTTGTAGGTCGAGGGCGCATGGGTGAGCAGCCGTCCGCTCGCGTCGAAGACGAGCTCCTCGGTCGTCAGCCACCCCATGCCCTGCACGAACCCGCCCTCGATCTGCCCCATGTCGATGGCCGGGTTGAGCGAGCGTCCCGCGTCGTGGAGGATGTCCACCCGGTCGACCCGCATCTCGCCGGTCTCGATGTCCACCGTCACCTCCGAGCACGCGGCGCCGCCCGCGAAGTAAAGGAACGGCCGCCCGCTCGCGGTGTCGCGGTCCCAGGAGATCTTCGGGGTCGCATGGTACCCGGTGGAGGAGAGCGAAACGCGCTCGGTGAACGCGAGCCTCGCGAGCTCCGCGAAGGTGATCGTCTCCGCCCCGACCCGCACCCGGCCGTCCTCGAAGGCGACGTCCGCGTCGCGGACCTGGTAGAGCCGCGCGGCGAGGGCGGCGAGGCGCCGGCGGATGGTCCGCGCGGCGTCGCGGGCAGCCATGCCGTTCAAGTCCGAGCCGGACGAGGCGGCGGTCGCCGTGGCGTTCGGGACCTTGTCGGTGCGGGTCGCGGTCGGGCGCACCTGGTCGACAGCGATCCCGAGCTCCTCCGCCACCACCTGCGCGACCTTGACGTAGAGGCCCTGGCCCATCTCCGTCCCACCGTGGTTCACCTGCACCGAGCCGTCGGTGAAGACGTGCACGAGGGCGCCCGCCTGGTTGAGCGGCCGCAGGGTGAAGGCGATCCCGAACTTGACCGGGGTGAGGGCGATTCCCCGGCGAAGCGCCGCGCCGCGCGCCCCCATGCGCTCGTTGAACCGCCGGATCTCCCGCCTCCGCGCCGCATAGCGGCTCGTGCGCTCGAGCGCGCGCACGATGCGCGGGAGAACGTGCTCCTCGACGCGCATTCCATAGGGGGTGACGTCCCGCCCCGGCCCGTAGAGGTTGCGCTTGCGCACGACGAGCGGGTCGAGCCCGAGGGTGATCGCGGCCGCGTCCATCATCCGCTCGGCGGCGAGCATCCCCTGCGGCCCCCCGAATCCCCGGAACGCGGTGTTGGACACGGTGTCGGTGCGCACGCGCCGGGAGAGGATCCGCGCCGCCGGGTAGTGGTAGGCGTTGTCGGCGTGGAACATGGCCCGGTCGTTCACCCCGAGCGAGAGATCGGCGGAGCAGCCGCAGCGGGCGTTCAACTCGACATCGACCCCCGCGAGCACGCCCTCGCCGTCGAAGCCCACCCGCCAGTCCACGCGGAAGTCGTGGCGCTTGCCGGTCATGACCATGTCGTCGTCGCGGTCGAGCCGGACCTTCGCGGGGCGGCCGGTGACGTGCGCGGCGAGGGCGGCGAGGCAGGCCCACTGCGCTGCCTGGGACTCCTTCCCGCCGAACGCTCCACCCATTCGCCGGCACTCGCACACCACCGCCGCGTCCGGTGCACCAAGCATGCGGGCCACGAGGTGCTGCACTTCGGCGGGGTGCTGGGTGGACGAGTGGACCCGCATCTCGTCGTCCTCGCCGGGTACCGCGAGCGCGGCCTGCCCCTCGAGATAGAAGTGTTCCTGTCCGCCGGCGCGCACGCTTCCCGCGAGCCGGTGGGGGGCGGCGGCGATCTCGGCCTCCGGCTCCCCGCGCCGGAACTCGTAGGGGGGCAGCACCTCGGCGTCGGCGGCGAGGCCGTCCTCCACGGTGACCCGGGGCGGACGCGCGTCGACCTCGATGCGGGCGCGGCGCGCCGCCCGGCGGGCCGCGTCGCGGGTGCGCGCGACGACTGCGAACACCACCTGTCCGTGAAAGAGGACCTCGCCCGCGGCGAGAATCGGGTCGTCGCCGAAGGCGGGGCTGCAGTCGTTCGCGTCTGGGATGTCCTCGGCGGTGAGAACCGCCACCACCCCCGGGACGGCGCGCACCGCGGCAAGGTCGATCGACCGGATCGGGCCGCGCGCCGCCGCCCCGGCGTACCCGGGGGCGACGTGCACCGTGCCGGCCGGCTCGGGCAGGTCGTCGATGTAAGCGGCGCTCCCCTGCACGTGGCGAGCGGCGCTGTCGTGGGCGAGGGCGAGGCCGACGCTCGCGCCCGGGGCGAGTCCCGCGCGGTCCGTGAGCGCGGAGTTGGTGATGGGCGCGCTCGGCTTCATCCCCGGAATCCTACCCCTGACCCGATTTCCCACAAAACTCGGGCGGGCGGCGGGGTCACAGGTAGCCGCCGTCGCGCAGCCAGGCGATGACCTCGTCGGAGAGCTCGCCCACCGACCGTTCCACCGTCTTCAGCACGATCTCCGCGCTCTCCGGCGGCTCGTAGGCGGAGTCGATCCCGGTGAAGTTCGCGATCTCGCCGGCCCGGGCCTTCCGGTAGAGGCCCTTGGGATCGCGGCGTTCGCACTCCTCGAGCGGCGTGTCCACGAAGATCTCGACGAACTCGCCTTTCTCGACCAGCTCGCGGGCCATCCGGCGTTCGTCCCGGAAGGGCGAGATGAACGAGACGAGCACGATGAGCCCCGCGTCGACGAAGAGCTTCGCGACCTCGGCGACGCGGCGGATGTTCTCGACCCGGTCGGCATCGGTGAAGCCGAGGTCCCGGTTGAGCCCGAGGCGCACGTTGTCCCCGTCGAGCAGGTAGCTGTGGCGCCCGAGGGCCGCGAGCTTCCTCTCCACCCGGTTCGCGGTCGTCGACTTGCCGGAGGCGGGGAGGCCGGTGAACCACAGGATGCAGGGCCGCTGTCCCTTGTGGCGGGCGCGCTGCGCCTTGCCGACGTCGAGAGATTGCCGGGTGAGGTTGTCGGCGCGGCGCAGGCCGAACTCGATCATCCCCGCGCCGACGGTGGCGTTCGTGAACCGGTCGATGAGAATGAACCCGCCGGTCTCGCGCACCTCGCGGTAGGGGTCGAAGGCGATCGCCTCGTCGAGGGCGAGGTTGCAGACGCCGACCTCGTTCAGGGCGAGGGTCCGGGCCGCGACGTGCTCGAGGGTGCCGACTTCGATTCGGTACCGGAGGGCGGTCACTTGGGCGGTCGTCAGCCGGGTACCTATCTTCAGCAGGTACTGGCGTTCCGGGAGCAGCGGTTCCTCGTGCATCCAGAGGAGCTGGGCGGCGAACTGGTCGGTGGCGGCGGGCGGGTCTGCGGCTCCGGCGAGGAGGTCGCCCCGGCCGACGTCGATCGCGTCGGCGAGGACGAGGGTCACCGACTGGCCGGCGCTCGCCGCGCCGAGGTCCCCGTCCCGGGTGACGATCCGCTCGACCGTCGATTCCCGCCCCGAGGGGCACGCGACCACCCGTTCGCCCGCGCGGACCGTGCCCGATGCGACGGTGCCGGCGAATCCGCGGAAGTCCGGGTCAGGCCGGTTCACCCACTGGACCGGCATCCGGAAGGGGCGCGCGGCGACGTCCGCCGACACCTCGATGGTCTCCAGCCGGTCGAGGAGGGCCGGGCCCCGGTACCACGGCGTCTCGGGGCTCGGCGCAAGGACGTTCGCCCCGGTGAGCGCGCAGACCGGCAGGCAGTGCACCTCCCCGATCCCGAGGCCGTGGGCGAAGGTTCGGTACTCGCCGGCAATCGCCTCGAAGCGCGCCCGGTCCCAGCCCACGAGGTCCATCTTGTTGACGGCGAGAACCACGTGGCGGATGCCGAGCAGGGAGACGATGAAGCTGTGGCGGCGGGTCTGGGGCGCGACCCCCCGGCGGGCGTCGACGAGGATGACGGCCGCCTCCGCGGTCGAGGCGCCGGTCGCCATGTTCCGGGTGTACTGCTCATGGCCCGGGGCGTCGGCGACGATGAACCGGCGCCGCGCGGTCGCGAAGTGGCGGTAGGCGACGTCGATGGTGATGCGCTGCTCGCGCTCGGCCTGGAGCCCGTCCAGCAGAAGGGCGAGGTCGAGGTCGCCTCCCCGGGTGCCGAACTTCCGGCTGTCGGCGGCGGCGGCCGCGAGCTCGTCCTCCGGGACGAGGCCCGAGTCGTGGAGCAGCCGGCCGATGAGGGTCGACTTGCCGTCGTCCACCCCGCCGCACGCGACGAACCGGAGGAGGTCCTTCTCCGCCTCGGCGGCGAGGAGGGCGTCGAGGTCCTCGGACTCCCGGCCGCCCTGCCGCGGTCGCTCCGGCAGGCGCCCCGTCCCGCGTCGCTCCATCCCCATCAGAAGTAGCCCTCCTGCTTCTTCTTCTCCATCGAGCCGGCCTGGTCGTGGTCGATGACCCGTCCCTGCCGCTCGGAGGCGGCGGCGAGGCGGAGCTCCCGGATGACGGCGGGCAGATCGGTGGCGTCGGACTCCACCGCCCCGGTCAGGGGCCAGCAGCCGAGGGTGCGGAACCGGACCATCCGGGTCTCGGCCGTCTCGCCGTCCGCGAGGGCCAGGCGTTCGTCCACGCGCATGACGAGCGTCCCCTCGCGCTCGACCACCGGGCGCGGGGCCGCGAAGTAGAGGGGGACGACCGGGATCCCTTCGAGGTGGATGTAGTGCCAGACGTCGAGCTCGGTCCAGTCCGAGAGCGGGAACACGCGGATCGACTCGCCGGGATTCACCCGGGGGTTGTAGAGCCGCCAGAGCTCGGGGCGCTGGCGCCGCGGGTCCCAGCGGTGGGAGGCGGTGCGGAACGAGAACACCCGCTCCTTGGCCCGCGAGCGCTCCTCGTCGCGCCGCGCGCCGCCGAACGCGGCGTCGAAGCCGAACTTCTCGAGCGCCTGCCGGAGCGCCTGCGTCTTCATGACGTCGGTATGGAGGGCCGAGCCGTGGGTGAACGGCCCGATCCCACGCTCCACGCCCTCCGGATTGACGTGGACCAGGAGCTCCATCCCGTGCTCCGCGGCCATTCGGTCCCGGAAGGCGTACATCTCCGGGAACTTCCAGGTGGTGTCGACGTGCAGGAGCGGGAAGGGGGGCGGCGACGGGTGGAACGCCTTGCGCGCGAGGTGCAGCATGACCGACGAGTCCTTGCCCGTCGAATAGAGCATCACCGGGTGGCGAAGCTCGGACGCCACCTCGCGCATGACGTGGATCGACTCCGCCTCGAGCCGGCGGAGGTGGGGGAGGCGCGGCGGCGGGCTAGCCCGCATATTTCACCGATTTTCGTCGCGAGGGCGTCGAAACGCCGCGGTGACAGGGTGAACGGACCGAGAGACGCTGAAGGGCGAGCCGGAGACAGGCGAAGCGCCGGTGGCGCTTCGTCCCGGCGAGCGGGCAATCCATGGACGGATTGCCCGGCCTGCAAGCGGAGCAGGGACTGCGGAGCGCAGCAGGTAGTCGACACTACGGTGAAGCGTCTTGAGGGAGTACGCCCTGTCACCGCGAGCGGATCGGCGTCCGCACCAGGAAGTCGGTGAAATTTGCGAGCTGGACACGGGCGGCTCCTTCTCGCGGCGTTCCCGGCGTCGAGGGCAGGTCAGGCCGCCGTCCGCTCGCGGATGCCCACCACCCGGGTCTCCGCGCTCGGGCGCCCCGCGATCTCCGCGAGCGCCTTCACGAGGAGCGAGCGCGCGACCCGCATGCGGTAGGCGGCGCTCGCCCGGTGGTCGTCGATCGGAGCGAAGTCCTCGGCGAGGGCCGCGGCGGCGGCGGGCCACGCCGCGGGCTCGTCGAGTCGAAGGCCGGCGGCGGCCCGCTCGGCGCATCGGGCCCGCTTCGGGGTGGCCGCCATGCCGCCGTAGGCGATGTGCGCCTCGACGACGCGGCCCTCCTGGACGCGCAGCCGGAAGGCGCCGAGGAGGGCGGAGATGTCCTGGTCGAAACGCTTCGAGATCTTGTAGCAGCGGAAGTGCTCCGCCGGCCCCGGGCGCGGGACGACGATGCGGGTGAGGACCTCGCCGGGGTCGCGGTCCTGGCGGCCGTAATCGATGAAGAAGTCCTCGAGGGGCAGGGTCCGCCGCGCCTCGCCGAGGCGGAGCTCGATCGTGGCCCCGAGGGCGATGAGCACCGGCGGGGAGTCGCCGATCGGGGAGCCGTTGGCGATGTTGCCGCCGATCGTGCCGGCCGCGCGGACCTGCTTCGAGCCGAGACGGCGCAGCATCTCCCCGACGTCGGGGTCGAGGGCGCGGAGCGCCGGCTCGGCTTCGGCGTAGGTCGCGGCCGCGCCGATCTCCACTCGGTCGGCGCGCTCCCGGACCTCGTGCAACGAGGCGACGCGGCCGGTGTGCACGATGCGGGACAGGTCGCGGAGCTGCTTGGTGACCCAGAGTCCGACGTCGGTGGCCCCGGCGACGAGTATCGCGTCCGGGTAGCGGGCGGCGAGCGCCGCGAGGGCGTCCTCGGTGGCGGGAGCGGCGAAGAACGCGTCCTCGTCGCCGGCGTGGAGGTGGTCGTCTTCGTCGCCCGCGAGGGCGGCGAGCCGGCGCGCGGTCTCGGGGGCGCGCTCGGCGTAGGCGTCGTCCGCCTCGCCCGTGCAGCACGCGAGGGCCGCGTCGGCGATCGGGCGATAGCCGGTGCAGCGGCAGAGGTTGCCGGCGAGCCAATCGTTCACCGTGGCCCGGTCCGCCCGCACCCCCGCGTGGTAGAGGGCGAAGAGGCTCATCACGAACCCCGGGGTGCAGAACCCGCACTGCGAGGCGTGGGCCTCGACCAGCGCTTGCTGCACGGGATGGAGCCGGCGGCTCGACGGCGCGAGGTCGTCAGCGATCACGACCTCCGCTCCGTCCACCATCCCGAGGAGCTGGATGCAGGCGTTCACCGGCTCGTAGACCGTCCGTCCGTCCCGGAGGCGTCCGACCGCAACCGTGCACGCCCCGCAGTCGCCCTCCGCGCAGCCCTCCTTGGTGCCGAGGGCGCGCTCGTTCAGGCGCAGGTGATCGAGCAGGGTCTCGGCGGGCGCGAAGCCGCGCCGTTCGACAACCCGGCCGCGCCGGAGAAAGCGGACGACGTCCCGTGGCACGGCTCAGCTTCCCCGGTAGGTCGAGTACCCGTAGGCCGAGAGCAGCAGCGGCACGTGGTAGTGCTGCGCGGGGTCGGCGATGCCGAAGCGGACCGGGACCTCGTCGAGGAAGAGGGGGTCCGCCTCGATGCCGTGCCGGGCCCTGAGGTACGCGCCGGCCTGGAAGCGAAGCTCGTAGCACCCGGCGGCGAGGGCTTCGCCCTCCAGCAGGGGCGAGTCGGCGCGCCCGTCCGCGTTGGTGACCACCGCGGCGAGGCGTCTGGACTCTCCCCCGCCCGGTCCCGGAAGCTGCCAAAGCTCGATGGCGAGACCGGCGGCCGGGCCCCCCGCCATCGTGTCGAGCACATGGGTGGTGAGTCGGCCCATTCCCGGCGTCTCCTGCGTTTCGTCCGCGGCCGGCCGGCGGCTCGGGCGACGGTCCGCCCGCCGTCCCGACCGGCCCGTGCGCGATTATCCCAGCCGCGGGCAGGCCGCACAAAGGAAAGGCGGTCGGGCGCCGGGGGACGAGCGCGGGGTTCCGCTCCGTCCGGCCGTCGGGCATCATGACCGCCCCCCTCGGCTCCGACCCGGCCGCGACAATGGATGAAGGGAACGTGTATCGGCCGCGCGACGCCGACGCCCATCCGCCGTACCGCCACCCCGCCTACGGTTCGACCGCGCTCCGCGCGCCGAGCCTGCCGCCGGTCGCGATCGGCCAGACCCTTTCGGAGATCACCGGCCCCGGCCGGCTGCCCGGCGCGGAAGGCGACGACGCGGACCTCACCCGCAACGCGCGCGCCGGCGGCGAGGCCCAGGGAGAGCGAATCGTGGTGAGCGGGCGGGTCCTCGACGAGGGCGGGCGCCCGGTTCCCGACACCCTCGTCGAGATCTGGCAGACGAACGCGGCGGGGCGCTACCGCCATCCCGCCGACGGCCACGACGCGCCCCTCGACCCCAACTTCTCCGGCGAAGGCCGGACGCGGACGGACGGGGAAGGGAGGTATCGCTTCGTCACCGTGAAGCCGGGCGCCTATCCGTGGGGCAACCACCACAACGCGTGGCGCCCCGCGCACATCCACTTCTCGCTGTTCGGCCCGGCGTGGGCGACCCGGCTCGTGACCCAGATGTACTTCCCCGGGGATCCGTTGCTCGCCCTCGATCCGATCCTCGAGGCCGTTCCCGGAGACGAGGCCCGGGCGCGTCTCGTGGCCGTGTTCTCGCTCGATGTCACCGAGCCCGGCCGGGCGCTCGGCTACGAGTGGGACATCGTGCTGCGGGGGCGGTTCGAGACCCCGGCGCTCGGCTAGGAGCCTGCGCCGTAGAAAGGTTGTTCGATATGGGCGAGCGGATGGACGGCACGGATTCGACTCGAGGATGGGCAAGACCATCGGGACCGAGGAGTTTGCAACGCTGCGCAGGGTACGAGAGAGGGTCCAAGCACTG
>JAJDXW010000221.1 GCA_022823045.1 Gammaproteobacteria bacterium | reverse complement strand
ATCGAGCGCCACGCGGCGGACATCCTCGACGCTGGCGCATCGATGCTCAGCATCGGAGGCGATCACTACGTGACCCTGCCGATACTGAGGGCCCACGCGGCCCGCCACGGGCCACTCGCGCTGGTTCACTTCGACGCCCACAGCGACACCTGGAGCGACGAGGACGGCCGCATCGACCACGGGACGATGTTCTGGCACGCGGCGAGGGAGGGCATCGTGGATGTCGCCCGCTCGGTGCAGATCGGGATCCGGACCCACAACGAAGACCGGCTCGGATTCACATGGCTCGACGCGGCCTGGGTCCACCAGCACGGACCGGCGGCCGCGGCCGAGGAGACGCGGCGCATCGTCGGCGACGCCAGGGCCTACCTCACGTTCGACATCGACTGCCTCGACCCGGCTTTCGCCCCGGGGACGGGAACCCCGGTGACGGGAGGGCTGTCGACGCATCAGGCGCAAAGCATCGTTCGGGGCCTTTGCGGAATCGACTTCGTGGCGATGGACGTCGTCGAGGTGGCGCCGGCCTACGACGTGGCCGACAACACCGCGCTGGCGGCCGCCAGCATCGCCCTCGACTACCTCTGCGTGCTCGCGCAGTCGCGGCCGGATGCCGCACCCTGATCCGTCACCTGGGGGTGAGGAATTTTCGATGACCACAACCGGGGAAGTCTGGGTGGCCCCCGACCGTCGAAGCGCATGAAGCATCCAAGGGCCGCCGCATGGGGCGCCGGCGTCATGGGTGTGGCCGGCCTCCTCGGCTCGCTGCTCGGCCCCTCGCCCCTCCTCCTCCCCTTCGCGCCGCTCATCTCCATCGCCTACGCCCCGTTCGCGGTCGCCACCTCCGCCCTCGGAATGCCCGCCGGCCTCGCGAACCTCGGCATCGGCGGCAAGGCCGCCTTCATCGTCTGGTGCGCCCTCCTGGGAGCGGCCGCAGGTCGGCTGGTCGGCGCCTGGCGGGCGAAGCGCCGCGCCCGGAGCACCTGAGCACAACGACGGCTGCGGAAGGGAGGCCTGGGACGGCCTCGACGATTGACGCTCCCAGCAATGACGCACCATTCGGGAGGTTGAGGCAACGGGAGGGGAGCAGTTCACTCGGCCGGGTGGGCACCTCCCTGGCGAAGCCCAACAGAAGCGCGAAAGCGCTCCAATGCCCGACCGAGGGCCTTGCGGTCCCGTGCGGTGGGATTCGCGCTCTCGAAGTGAGTAGAAAGCACGTCGAGCTTCCCCTCCGACCGCCGTGCCTTCAGGTCCACCCGCCCTATGAGACGCTCGCCCGCCAGCACCGGCAGGCAGTAGTAACCGTAGCGGCGCCGGCTCGCGGGCTTGTAGATTTCGATTCGCTGCTCAAAGCCGAACAACAGCCGCACCCGCGCACGATCCCAGAGCAGTGGATCGAACGGAGAGAGCAAGACGCCGCGGTCGCCGCGCGGGCGCAATCGCTGGAGTTCAGGCAGGCGTTCCAGGGCGTCGGTACGTATCCAGCCGGGGAATGTGCGCCGCTCGGCACGGAGCGCGCACGGGGTAATGCTGCCCGCTTCCCGCAAGCGACCCAGGGAGGCACGGACCAAGTCCCTGCACTTCACCAAGCGCCAAGTTGCGGACAGGGTCGCGGTGGAGGCCCAGCCGTGACCGGCGAGCGCGTACAGCAACAAGGTGTCGAACGCCTCGGCGGTGCTCACACGGCGTGCTCGGACGTCCTTGGGGATGACCCGCTCAACGAGATCGAAACTGCGCTGGAAGCTACGGCGCTCGCGAATCGCCAGACGTCCAGCGAGCCAAAGCGATTCGGCGACGCGACGGGTGAGCTTGGGGTTCCACCAGCCCGTGCCGCCGCTGCCTTCGAGGTCAAGGGAGCGCAGCGGGCCTTCGTGTTCTATGCGCTTCATGACGGATCGGGCCACCTCCGGGTGCTCGCCCAACACGTCGCCCCACCAGGGATGCGTCCGGTACTGCTCCCGCCGCCACTCGAAGCAGGGGTAAAGGGAGAGTGGCAACCAACAAGCCTCGTGGCCCCAGTACTCGAACAACGGCGCCCCTGGCCCGAGCAGGGTCTCCCCGAGCGCGGTGTCGAGCCCGTTCAGCCGGGACGCGAGTACGATGCAGTGGGTGCGAGCCCCACTGACCGCGACTGTGTCAAGCTGCAGGTACCCGAAGTGCCCGACGACTCGGTAGCAGCGCTTCCGCGCTTCACCGAGACGCACGCCCGCCCGCTCGGGAAGCCCGAGGCGGCGCGGCGCAAGCAGGCCCGCCCCGGCAAGAGCGAGCCGCCGGGCCTGTGCGATAGTGATGGTCTCTGCCGGTGGAGTCATGGATGATGCCGATGGCCATGGCGGGTGGCGGGTGTTGTGCGGAGAGAGATGGGTTCACGCGCTCGGAAATTTCGATGCCGTAGAGCTTTACTTCTCCACACAAAGCGCCGTCGAGTCCGTGCCGGCGGCGAGCACCACGGTGTCCGCCTCGATTGCACCGTCCGTCAGAACGACTCTGGAGACACGGCCGTCAGTTTGGGCAAGCGCCTTCACCTCGGCCTCCTCGACGAGCCGCGCACCCGCCTCCACCGCGGCGCCGACAATCCCGGCCCCCACGATGACGACCGAAGGACGCCCGGTCACCGAACGACCTCCCCGGTGTCGGACGGGTCCGCCTCGGCGCGCACGATCGGGAATGCGAGCATCGTCATGGTTCCTTCTCGCCGCACGCAGACCGCAACCGTAACGCATCGGCCGCGGCGTCCGGTGACGGTATCGGCACGCGGCCGAGCATCGAGTTGCGTGTGCTTGCCGAGGAGGCGATTGCCGACACGGGGCGCGCGCTCGAGGAGCGGCGGGCGGTGCCGAGGGAGTGCGTCTGCCGAAAGGTGCGGCAGGGGCCTCCCGAATCGTTGCAAAATGGGGGCGTTGTGCCGATCGTGGGACCGGATCGCGGGGGCTGTCCCGTCCCGCTGCTCCTTGTGCCATGCCGCAGCTCCAACTCTTTCGCGACGAGATCCGGGGACAACCCGGCCGGCGGATTGGATCGGAAGTCGATGACGACCCACAAGAACTCCAACAGGAGAACCAATAGACGCTGACCACCGCCGGTACCAACCGGCTTCGCCCTTGCAGGGTGCGGCGGACCCAGGTTCATCCGCTTCGGGTTCCTGGCCTACAGCGAGCGAGCCAACCGCCTACGCCGGAGGCGCCTCGGGCCGACTGTCCGGGTAAACAGGTTCGAGTAGAGTTGCATCCGCTCGCCAGCGGCTGGCGCCTCGCGCGCCGACGCATCATGGGCGCCGACCGCGCCGAGACGCCGGAACCCGGCGACCCCACGGAGCACTGAGCGCCGGGTTGCTTCGGCACACCGCCACTTGAACTTGTCCAAAATATCGCTATATTTTCGGACAAAGGAGCGCCACGCCATGTCCACCGCGAAAGCCGTTCGAGCCGCCATCGGCAAGCTGCCGCGAGGCAAGCCCTTCACCGCTGCCCGCTTCGGCAAGCACGGCACCCGCGGCGCCGTCGACCGGACGCTTTCCCGCCTCGTCGACGAAGGCGAGATCCAGCGTCTTGCCCACGGCGTCTTCGTTCGTCCCAGGACCAGCCGGTTCGTCGGCACCGTCCTTCCCGACATCCACGAGGTGGTCGAGGCCATCGCGCGCAGCAACGGCGAGACGGTCCAGATTCACGGAGCCGAAGCCGCGAGGCGCTTCAGGCTCAGCACCCAGGTGCCGACCGCGCCCGTGTTCCATACCAGCGCGTCCAGCCGCACGCTCACGGTCGCCGGCGTCACCGTCAGGATGGTCCACACCTCGAACCGCCGCCGCCTGCAATATGCCGGCGAGGCGACGGGCGCCGCTCTCTCGGCGCTGTGGTATCTCGGCAAGGACAACGTGACGCCGGAGACGGTCGCCACGATCGCGGCCGCACTTGGCCCGTCGGAGTTCGAGAAGCTGCGCTCCGCCGACATGCCGGCCTGGATGCAGAAGGCGTTCGCCGGCGCCGACCGGGAGCCGGTTCATGGCTGAGCCGTTCCTCTCCCTCGGCGCTCGCGAGCGCGCCGACATCCTTCGCACCATCTCCGCCCGCTCCCGGCGCTCGGCTGTCATCCTGGAGAAGGACATCTGGGTCTGCTGGGTCCTCGAGGCCCTCTTCTCCGTCGCGAGTGAGGTCCTGCTGGAGTTTGGCGGCCGCAACGTCATTGATCCGAACGAGCGACATGAGATCGTTCCCGACATTGCCGCCCTGATACCGGACCTCGACTGGCCCGCCGCGACCGTGACGGTCCTTTCTCCGAAGCGCACCTTCTGGGAAAAGGCGACGCTCATCCATGTCGCATGCCACCGCCGGCAGCTCGCAAACAAGCCCGACCGGCTTTCCCGTCACTGGTTCGATCTCGCGTGCCTCGCCGCGCATTCCGTCGGCCGAGCCGCACTGGCCAACCGCGAACTCCTCGCGGACGTCGTCCGGCACAAGAAGGTGTTCTTCCACACCGCCAACGCCAACTACGATCATTGTCTCGACGGCCGCCTGCGTCTCGTCCCCGACGACGACCAGCTCCCCGCCCTGCGAACGGACTATGACGCCATGCGCAACGCCCGCATCGTCGCCGACGACGCACCGGGGTTCGACGCACTGATCGAACGAATCCGTATCCTTGAAGCTGACGCGAACCGTCCGGGCTAAGGGACGCGCCGCGCAGGACCGCGTCACCCTTACGAAATTCGTGGCAGCGTCGTCCGGCCCGGATCGGAGTTCCGCGCAATCGCGCTGCGCGGCCGGCATCGACCGGGGTCGAGGTGAAGCGACATGACCATGAAAGGCACCGGGGACAACGCGTTCACGGCAACGACACCCTACGGCCTTCGCGACGAGGCGACCTACGCGGGGGCGCTCAGCTTCCTGCGCCGACCCTATACGCGCGATCTCGCGGACGCCGACATCGCGGTCACCGGGATCCCGTTCGATCTCGCGACCACCAACCGCCCGGGTGCGCGTCTCGGGCCACGTGCGGTCCGGGCCGCCTCGGCGCAGCTTTCCTGGGGACCGCCGTGGCCGTGGGGGTTCGATCCGACGAAGCGTCTTGCCGTCGTCGACGCGGGAGACTGTGCCCTGGACCACGGCCGGCCCGCCGACATCCCGGCCTGCATCGAGCGCCACGCGGCGGACATCCTCGACGCCGGCGCGTCGATGCTCAGCATCGGAGGCGATCACTACGTGACCCTGCCGATACTGAGAGCCCACGCGGCCCGCCACGGGCCACTCGCGCTGGTTCACTTCGACGCCCACAGCGACACCTGGAGCGACGAGGACGGTCGCATCGACCACGGGACGATGTTCTGGCACGCGGCGAGGGAGGGCATCGTGGACGTCGCCCGCTCGGTGCAGATCGGGATCCGGACCCACAACGAGGACCGGCTCGGATTCACGTGGCTCGACGCGGCCTGGGTCCACGAGCACGGACCGGCGGCCGCGGCCGAGGAAACGCGGCGCATCGTCGGCGACGCCAGGGCCTACCTCACGTTCGATATCGACTGCCTCGACCCCGCCTTCGCTCCGGGGACGGGAACCCCGGTGACGGGAGGGCTGTCGACCCATCAGGCGCAAAGCATCGTTCGGGGCTTGGTCGGAATCGACTTCGTGGCGATGGACATCGTCGAAGTGGCTCCGGCCTACGACGTGGCCGACAACACCGCACTGGCCGCCGCCAGCATCGCCCTCGACTATCTCTGCGTGCTCGCAAAGTCGCGGCCGGATGCCGCACCCTGATCCGTCACCCGAGGGTGGGGAGTCTTCGATGACCACGACCGGGGAAGACCACGTGACCCCCGACCGCCGAAGCGCATGAAGCATCCAAAGGCCACCGCATGGGGCGCCGGCATCATGGGCGTGGCCGGCCTCCTCGGCTCGCTGCTCGGCCCCTCGCCCGTCCTCCTCCCCTTCGTGCCGCTCATCTCCATCGCCTACGCGCCGTTCGCGGTCGCCACCTCCGCCCTCGGCATGCCCGCTGGCCTCGCCAACCTCGGAATCGGCGGCAAGGCCGCCTTCATCATCTGGTGTGCCATACTGGGCGCGGCAGCCGGCCGCCTGCTCGGCGCATGGCGCGCGAAACGCCGAGCCCGAACGACTTAGTACAGGCGTTCCACCGCGCGTTCCAGGGTCTCGCGCACCGCCTGTTTCTCGAGGAGCCGCTCGATCTCCTTCATGCTTTCGGGGGCCGGAAGAGGCAGAGCTTCCAGCTCATAGGCCGACACGGCCACGCTGCCGTTGATGCATCGAAACACCTGGTCGACAACGCCACTATTCAGCAGGGCGGCGAGCGCCGCCGGGGCCACCCGTGGCGTACCGTTGCGCGGCTTGATCATGTTGAGGTGGTTCTCGATGACCACCGCGCCGTGTTCCTCGATGAACGCGGGCGGAAGCTCCGCCGCGATCAGGCGCCGGCATTGCTCCTTCGCCGTCGTCCTTTGCAGCAGCACGCACGGGAAGTCAGTCACCACCCAGCGTTCGTTCGTCTTCGGCTCGAAGTACGGCTTGTGATTCCGCTTTGCGGCCCGGAACTCGAACACGCCTTCGGACCGTACCGATTCCGCCCAGACCAACGGATAGCGTCCCTTGCCCGGCCGATCCCGAAGGCTCGGCTTGTGCCGGTTCCACACCAGGGGGCCCGTGCTCACCGTGTAGCCGTAGTCGGCCAGCCGGTACGGCAACCCGTCAACCCGACGCACGAGCGCGCCCTGCGCTTCCGTCCTCGGCATCAGCCAGGGCTGGTCCGGGTTCGGCGGCAAGTGGAACGCGCCCGCGGCAGCCCGTTCGATCGAACCATCCGGCCCGGCCGAGAGGAAGTGAGCCTTGCCGGCACTCGGGTCCCCGCCTTGCCGGTACGTCGCCAACAGCGTTTCCTGCAGCACGTCGGCAAAGACGCCCTTGCGTTCTCCGAGGAAGTCGATGCTCACCGGTGGCGCTTCCCGACCAAGCAGGCCGCGCAGCGCCTTGAAGTACTCCCCGGCGAGGAAGCTCGTCGGGGTCACGTATGCGATGACGCCGCCCGGCCGGGTGAGGCGGAGCGCCAGGTCGGTGAACACGCCGTAGAGATTCGCATGCCCGAACAGGCTGCGCCGGAACTTCCGCCGCAACTCCGGCGAGAGCTTGATGCGCCCGTACGGCGGATTGCCGACCACAAGATCGAAACCCTCGCCCGCGGGCGTCTGCTCGAGGCTGTCGCACACACGAACAACGGACTTGAGCCTTGTCCCTCCGTCCGCGTACAGCTCACCGAGTGTCGCGTCGAGGAACACCTCCGACATCCACGCCGCGAACGGGTCCCGCTCGAACCCGGCCAACCGGCGCTGAATGCTCGTGTGGACGACCTTGGCGCCACACTCTCGGAAGCTCCGTGCCATGCGTCGCGCCACCGGCGCGAGGAATGCGCCTCCGCCACAGGCGGGGTCGAGCACTCGCGCCGATCGCCAATCGACGCCTGCCTCCGTCGCCATGTCCAGCAGCCGCTCGCAGAGCGCGGGCGGCGTGTAGTACGCGCCGAGCCGCGCCCGAAACCCGGCCGGCATCATTCCGGTGTAGAGCACGCCGATGAGGTAGCTGGCGTCCAGGACATCGAGCCCCGCCGCGGCCACCCCGATGCTCTCCGCCAGCTCGCCGACCTCCTCAGGTATCGCAGGAATCTCGAGATCGGGCGGCGACTCACGCATCGACCCAGGTCGGCCGGACTCCACCTGCAGTTCCTTCCAGTACGCGGACACGACGGCGAACACGACGCCCCGCGCGAAGTCCAGTCTGTCATCGCGGGCGATCGAGGACGCCATCCTCCGGGCGTCCGACGTTCGGCCTTCGACTACCGCCCGCGCCCAACCGGCCGGCATTTCGCTGGTGGTGTCGAACAGATCCATCGCCCTTGCGACCACGATGCCTCCCTTCCCTGTCTCAGCTTCCCGCGGTGCGTCCCTCGGGCGACAGGGTCAGCGGGAGTTGCAGGCCCTCGCTCTCGCAACGTTCCAGCAGGTCGATGATTGCCTGACGACCCAACCAGGCCAGCGAGACCCGGTGCCGGTCCGAGAGAGCCGACAACTCCTGATACTCACGGTCGTCGAGATTGACGGTCACACGATGCTTGGCTGCCACTGGACCCCCTCGCAATCAGCCAGGCTGCACACTGCAGCAGCCTGCACCACTATGCTACAGAATGCGCGTGACTCTGGGCTCCGTCAAGTCGTGTCGGAGAACGATGCGTCGCGAATCTCCGCGTGCTCGTCGTCGCCCCAAACGAAGCCGATTCACGGTGTCGTGACGAGAATCGGAGGCGCGGGGGTCCGGTCCGTCCAGGCTTGGTTTCGGCGGGGGCAACCCTCCCAATTGTCGAGTCATTGCGAAGATGAGAATCCGAGTGGGATTTCTTCATTTGGTAGAACATTTTCCAATATGGTACGTTGAGAATGGACCGTCGATAGGAACCCTGCGCTGAGTTCCCGAAACCCCGAGGCCACGCCTCTTTTCACCCATGCGAGAACGCTACCGCCGTCCCCTTCGGGTGATGAGCGAGGGGTTTCTTTGCAGCCGTTGACGGTGGCGTGACGGGGTCGGGATGGACGTCTTCGACCTCAGGGGAAACCTCGTCTCCGACTATCGGGACTACGTCCGGAGCTTCATCAAGATCCGTGACCCGCAGATCGAGGGATTCGTCGACAACATCCTCGACGGCGAGGGCTTCTGGCCGGAACCGCTCCTCCAGCTCAACCCGACGTTCAAGCCCGGGGGCACGATCGATGACCTGGTCGGCGAGGGCGCTCTCCACCCGGAATGCGAGCGGATATTCCGGATCGACAAGTCCGAGACCGACCATCGCGGCCGGCAACTCCTCCTCCACCAGCACCAGCGCGACGCGATCCGCAAGGCGAAGGAGGGCCGCTCCTACGTACTGACGACGGGCACCGGCTCCGGAAAGAGCCTCGCCTACATCGTGCCGATCGTGGACTACGTGCTCCGAAACGGCTCCGGCCGCGGCATCCAGGCCATCGTCGTCTACCCGATGAACGCCCTCGCCAACAGCCAGGATGAGGAGCTCGGGAAGTTCATCAACCGGGGCTACCCGGAAGGCGAGGGGCCGGTCCGTTTCAAGCGCTTCACCGGGCAGGAGAATCGCGACGCTCGGGACGCCATCCGGGCCGACCCGCCCGACATCCTTCTCACCAACTACATGATGCTGGAGCTTCTGCTCACGCGAAGCGAGGACCGCGAGCTGGTGCGAGCCGCCCGGGGCCTCAAGTTCCTCGTCTTCGACGAGCTGCATACCTATCGCGGGCGCCAGGGCGCGGATGTGGCGATGCTCATTCGCCGTTGCCGCCACGCCTTCGGCAACGACATCCTCTGTGTCGGCACCTCCGCCACCATGGCGAGCGGCGGAAGCAGCGACGAACAGAAGCTCGAAGTGGCGAAAGTGTCGCAATCCCTGTTCGGCGTGGCCTTTTCGCCCGATCAGGTCGTCAGCGAAACCCTCGAGCGCGCGACGCCGGAGATCGACCTCGCCGGTCCTCCCCCTCCGGTTCGCGAGTACATCCGCGATGCCGTTGCCTCGGATGACGCGCCGCCAACCGACTACGAGGCATTCCGCGGCCACCCTCTCGCGTCCTGGATCGAGTCGACGTTCGGGGTACGTCAGGAGGCAGGCACCGGCAGGCTCCTCCGACAGGTGCCGCGACGGTTGGAAGGGGAACCCCTGGACGGTCGTCCGAGCGCCGCCGAAGCGTTGTCGGAACTCGTCGGGCTCGATTCCGAGCGTTGCGCCGGAGTGCTCCGCAACTGGCTGCTTCAGGGGTCGAACCTGCGCCGAATCGAGGCCAGCCGCTTCCCAATCTTCGCGTTTCGGCTGCATCAGTTCCTCACCCGGGGCGATACCGTCTGGGCATCGCTCGAGCCGGCGCCGCACCGTCACCTGGAGATCGCCAAGAAGGCGGCCAAGCCGGGCGAGCCGGAGAAACCCCTCTTCCCGCTCGTCTTCTGCCGCCGCTGCGGGACCGAGTACTACCGCATGCGGATCCTCAAGGAAGAACAGGGCGACTTGCTTCTTCCCCGCGAGGACCGCCGCGAGCTCGACAGCGACGACGGCGAGGACGGGTACCTCCATCTCTCCGAGGAATCGCCGTGGCCCCACACCACCGGGGCGGAACTCCTCGAACGCCTGCCGGACGCATTCAAGGAAACCACGGAACGGGGCGTGGAACGGGTTCGCCCGGATGCCCGCAAGGACCTTCCCCGCCCCGTCTTCGCAGGCCCCGACGGGCGGGTGGTCGCGGAGGGCGAGGGTGAGGGCGAAAGAGAGGGAGCGCCGGCCGCCCTCATCCGCGGCAACTTCCTGTTCTGCCTGGAACCGTCCTGCCGGGTCACATACACGAGAAGCCAACGGTCCGAACGCTTCAAGCTGGCGACGCTCGGAGTCGACAACCGAAGCACCGCCACCACGATCCTCGCGCTCCGCTCGCTCATCGAAGTGCAGGGAGATCGGGATCTCGCCGCCGAGGCGCGGAAGCTCCTCAGCTTCACCGACAACCGCCAGGACGCCTCCTTGCAGGCGGGTCACTTCAACGACTTTGCACAGGTCGCGTTGCTTCGGTCCGCACTGCACCGGGCGTGCGAGCGCTCCCTGCCCGTCGGGCTCCGTCACGGCGACCTCTCCCGCACCGTCTTCGATGCCATGCACCCGCGCTTCGACGATTTCGCAGCGGACCCGCAAGTCCGCGGCCCGGCGAGGCAGAGCACGCAGGACGCCATGCGGCGGGTGCTCGAGTACTTCCTCTACCGCGACCTCGAACGCGGCTGGCGGGTGACCGCGCCCAACCTCGAAGACTGCGGATTGCTCCGTTTCGAGTACGAGGGGCTCGACGGGGACGACGGCCTCCTCGCGGAGAACGAGCTGTGGGAGGCCGGCTTTTCCGTCCGTGACGGGCGCGGCCAGGAACGCTTCGTCGAAATTCCTGCCGCGCTTCGCCTCGCCCCCGCCGATCTGCGGGAGCACATCGTCCGCACACTCCTCGACGTCACCCGGCGACAGCTTGCCGTGAAGGTCGACGTGCTCGATGCGAGGAGACAGCACGATCTCGTCGAGCAGACGAAACCCCGGCTCCTCGAAGGGACCGCCTGGTACCTGGAGGACGAGCAGGAACTGGTTCGCGCCGTCGTCGCCTGGCCGCGCTCGCGAAGGAAGAACGAACGGAACGGTTACTTCGTCTCGTCCTACAGCGCCTACGGGCAGTACGTCAGGCGCACGCTCTCGCCGCACTTCCCATCTTCGCAACGCTTCGGCCGGGCGGAGACCGATGAAGTCATCCGGTTCCTCTTTCTCGCGCTCAAGCGCTACGGCATCGTCGAGCAGGTTCGCAGCGACCGTAGCGGGGACGACCCGGGCTACCAGCTCAATGCCGATGCGCTGCGTTGGCTGCCCGGCGACGGCGAGGACCGCCCGGTCGACCGCACCCGCCTGCTGGAAGAGGGCGGCCTTCCCGCCGAGGTGAACCGCTACTTCGTGGAGTGCTATCGGCGTTTCGTGGACCTCGATTGCGTTCTCGAAGCGCGCGAGCACACCGCCCAGGTGACGCGGGAGGACCGCCAGGAACGGGAGCGACGCTTTCGAGAAGGGGACCTGCCGCTCCTCTTCTGCTCACCCACCATGGAGCTCGGCGTCGACATCGCGGAGCTCAACTTCGTCAACCTGCGGAACGTGCCACCCACGCCGGCCAACTACGCGCAGCGAAGCGGTCGCGCCGGGCGCGGGGGACAGCCCGCGCTCGTCTTCACCTACTGCGCGGGACGAAGCCCCCACGACCAGTACTTCTACCGCGAGCCGACCCGGATGGTCGCCGGGGCGGTCGAGCCCCCTCGCATCGACCTCCGGAACCGCGACCTCATCCGTTCTCACGTCCACGCGATGTGGATGGAAGCGGCAAAGCCGGATCTCGGGAGGACGTTGAGGTCGGTCCTGGACCTCGATTCCGCGGACGGTGAAAGGCTGGCGCTGCCGGTCAAGGCCGGGCTCGGAGAAGAGCTCCGCAATCCGGAGCATCGGCGCAAGGCGCGGACCAGGGCAGACGCGGTGATCGCGGAAGTCCGAACCGAGCTCGACGGCACCGCCTGGTTTCACGGCGACTGGGTGGACGAGGTGCTCGGGCAGGTGGAGCGACGCTTCGATGCGGCCTGCAATCGGTGGCGAACCCTCTACCGCGCGGCCGTTCACCAACGCGAGGTCCACCACACCATCATCGGCGACCATTCCCGCCCGGAGGCCGAGCGCGGCCACTCGCGGCGGCTCCGTGCCCAGGCCGAGAGCCAGATCCGCCTCCTCACCGAAGCGGAGGGCATCTACGAGGGGGACTTCTACTCGTACCGCTACTTCGCGACGGAGGGATTCCTCCCCGGCTACAACTTCCCGCGCCTTCCCATCTCCGCCTACGTGCCGGCCCGGCGCGGGTGGACCGGGGGCACCGGGCAAACCGGGCGCGACGAGTACATCTCCCGGCCGCGCTTTCTCGCCATCTCGGAGTTCGGCCCCCGCGCCCTCGTCTACCACGAAGGCGCACGGTACCGCGTCCACAAGGTCAACCTCGATTTCGGCTCGGGGCGCATCGACGACACCCACCAGCTCCCGACCGAGACCATCAAGCGGTGTTCGAGATGCGGATACGCCCACGTCGAAGCGGGCGGGGTCAACCTGGCCGAGGTGTGCGACCGCTGCGACACCGCGCTGGATGCCGCGTCCCGCATCGACAGCCTGGTCCAGTTGCAGAACGTGAGCCTCAAGCTTGCCCAGCGCATCACCTGCGACGAAGAGGAACGGCAGCGCTTCGGCTACCACCTCGTGACCGCATACCGCTTCCCGGAGGTCAACGGCCGGCTGGACCGCAAGGATGCGGAGGTCTTCTGCGACGCCGAGCGCGTGCTCACCCTCAGCTACGGCGACGCCACCGACCTCTACCGGGTCAACCTCGGCTGGGCGCATCAGACCGAGACCGAGCCGAAGGGCTTCAATCTCGATGTCGAGCGCGGCTACTGGTCACGCAACCAGGCCGACGACGCCGACCAGGACGATGCAGCGAACCAGGCGCGCGTCATGCGCGTGGTGCCATTCGTCAGAGACACCAAGAATGCCCTCGTCATGCGCTTCGAGCCGGCCCGCTCCGGCCCGGAGACCGCGAGCCTGCAAGCGGCGTTCAAGCAGGCGATTCAGCAGCAATTCCAGCTCGAGCCGCGCGAGCTCGCGTGCGAACCCATGCCCTCGCGCCGGGACCGCCTGGAGATCTTCTTCCATGAGGTGTCGGAAGGTGGCGCCGGTGTGCTTCGCCGACTCGTCGAAGATCCGAACGCGCTGCCATCCCTCGCGCGGCGAGCGCTCGCAATCTGCCACTACGACCCCGACACGCTCGAGGACCGTGCGGCCGACCGATGCGGCCGGGCATGCTACGAGTGTCTGCTCGACTACGGGAACCAGCCGGATCACAAGGACGTGAACCGGGAGCTGATTCGGGACTTCCTCGCTCAACTCGCGCGGGCCGAGTGTCGCCCCGCCGGGGGTGCGGGTTCGCGGGCCGAACGCCTGGCCGCGCTGCGCAAGCGTTGCGACAGCGGGCTCGAGGAACGGTGGCTCGACGAGGTCGACGCCCTCGGCCTGCGCCTGCCGAGCGATGCGCAATACAGGATTCCCGGCTACCCGGCTCAGCCCGACTTCTTCTACCGCGATGCCGTCGCCGCGATCTACGTCGATGGGCCGCCGCACGACACGCCGCATCAGATCCGCGAAGACGATGCCGCCACCAAGGCACTGATGGAGATGGGCTACCTCGTGCTCCGGTTCCACCACCGCGACGACTGGCGGGCCATCTTTCGCCGCCACCAGGACCTCTTCGGAGCCGGCGTTGAATAGCCAGCACGCGCGCGGCGCGGGTTCAGCGGGTTTCCAGCCCGGCGCCCTCGTCACGGCGCGCGGCCGCGAATGGGTGGTCCTCTCCGAATCGGCCGGCGACCTCCTGATGCTTCACCCGGCGGGCGGGCTGAACGAGGAGGTCACCGGCGTCCTCGCGTCGATCGAGCCGGTCGAGTCCGCAACGTTCCGGCTCCCCGGGCGAGAAGATCTCGGCGACTTCATCTCGGGCCGCCTCCTCCGCGACGCCGCACGCCTCTCGACCCGCGCCGCCGCCGGACCGTTCCGCAGCTTCGGCCGCATCGCGGTCGAGCCCCGGCCCTACCAGCTCGTGCCCCTGATGATGGCGCTCAAGCTCGACCCGGTGCGCATGCTCATCGCCGACGACGTGGGCATCGGCAAGACCATCGAAGCGTGCCTCATCGCCCGCGAGCTTCTCGACCGCGGCGAGATCCGGCGCCTCACGGTGCTTTGCCCGCCGCATCTCGCCGAACAGTGGCAGCGGGAGTTGCTGGAGAAGTTCCACATCGAGGCGGAGCTGGTGCTGTCGAGCACCATCCAGCGCCTGGAGCGCGACCTCCCCCTCGGGGTGTCCGTCTTCGACCGGCACCCGTTCACCGTGGTGTCCACCGACTTCATCAAGGCGCCGCGGCGCGCCGAAGACTTTGCCCTCAAGTGCCCGGAGTGCGTGATCGTGGACGAGGCGCACGGATGCACCCTCGCGGGCGGGGTCGGCAGGGGCCGCCAGCAACGCCACGCGCTCCTCCGGCGCGTGACCGCCGAGGCCTCCCGCCACGTCGTGCTGGTGACCGCGACCCCGCACAGCGGCAACGAGGAGGCATTCCGTTCGCTTCTCGGCCTGCTCAAGGACGACTTCATCGATCTCCCCGTGGAAGACCTGGACCGGGCCGAACGCGACGAGGTGCGCCGGCGCCTCGCCCGCCACTTCGTCCAGCGGCGCCGCGGCGACATCCGCCGCTATCTCGAAATCGACACCACCTTCCCGGACCGCATGGACAAGGAGTCCACGTACTCGTTCAGCCCCGGCCACCGCGCCCTCTTCGACGACATCCTCGCGTTTGCCCGCGAGTACGTGTCCGAGGACGGCGGGGGCGGGCGGAGGCAGCGGGTGCGTTACTGGTCGGCACTCGCGCTGCTTCGCTGCGTCTCGTCGAGCCCTGCGGCCGCGGCCGCAACACTGCGGAGCCGGGCCGCGGTGGACGAGGCGGCGGAAGGCGAGGACGTGGACGAGGTCGGTCGGCGCACCGTGCTCGACCAGGGCGACGATGACGACACGGTGGCTCTCGACTTCAGCCCCGGCACGGAAACGGAAGGAGGCGGGGACCCGACGCGCCGCCGGCTGCTCACGTTCGCCCGCCGCGCCGATGACCTCGATGCCGCAGACGACCGCAAGCTCCAGGGCGCGGTGCGCGAGGTGAAGGCCCTTCTCGCGGACGGGTTTCACCCGGTCGTCTTCTGCCGCTTCGTCGATACCGCGGAATACGTCTCCCGGCACCTTCGCACCGCCCTCGCCAAGGGCGTTCGGGGGGGTCGGGGGGGTCAAACCGTCCGGACCGTCCGCGTGGAGGCGGTCACCGGGCGGCTCCCACCGGCCGAACGGGAGGCGCGCATCGCTTCCCTCGCCGCAGATGGCGGCAGCTTCGTCCTCGTCTGCACCGACTGCCTGTCCGAAGGCATCAACCTCCAGGACCACTTCGACGCGGTGCTCCACTACGACCTCGCGTGGAACCCGACCCGGCACGAGCAGCGCGAGGGGCGGGTGGACCGCTTCGGCCAACGTCGACCCGAGGTGCGGGTCATCACCCACTACGGCCGGGACAACCCGATCGACGGCGTGATCCTCGATGTCCTCATCCGCAAGCACAAGAGCATCAAGAGCAGCCTTGGCGTAACGGTTGCCGTGCCGGGGTCGAGCGAGCAGATCGCCGAGACCCTGTTCGAGGGCGCGCTCTTCCGCGAGCGGGCGGGGGTGGACGGGCGACAGCTCGACCTCGACTTCATCGACGACCTCGACGCGGAGATGCAGGCGATCCACGCCGAATGGGAGAACGCCCGCGACCGCGAGAAGGCGAGCCGGTCGCGCTTCGCCCAGCACACCCTGAACGCCGATGAGGTCGCGGCGGAGTTGGAGCAGGTGCGCGCCGCAATCGGCCGCAGCGAGGACGTGGGCCCGTTCCTCGACACGGTCCTCAATGCCGCCAACGTTCCCGTGCAAGGGAATGGCGGATCGGTGACCGTCCATCTCGGCCCCGGGACTCCGCGCGCCCTGCGCCACACCATCGGCTTCGACGAGCCGTTCACCGGGCGCTTCGATCTCCCGCTCAAGGGAGGCGAGATCCATCTCGGGCGCACGAGCCCGGTGATCGAGGGCCTCGCGACCTGGACCCTGGACCAGGCCCTCGACCCCGCGTCCCGTGACGGGCCGCCGGTGGCGTCGCGCTGTGGCGCGATCCGGACCTCCGCCGTTTCCGCTCGCACGACGTTGCTGGTCGCCCGCTTCCGGTATCACCTGCGAAGCGCGTCATCCGCGGAGGACGGGCCGGTCCTTTGCGAAGAGATCGCGCCGCTCGCGTGCACCGGTTCCGCCGCCGCCCCCGATTGGCTTTCACCGGAGGAGAGCGAACGGCTGCTTGCCGCTCGCCCGGAGGGCAACCTGCTGCTGACCGCCGTCGAGCAACAGCTCGGCCTGCTGTTGCCCGCCCTGCCGGAGCTTCAAGCCGCGCTCGAAGCCGTCGCGCACGCGCGGGCCGAGACCCAACTCGGCGCCCACGAGCGGGTGCGCGCCGCCGCGCGAGCGAGGGGCCGGGTGGACATCGAGCCGGTGCTTCCCGTGGACCTCCTCGGCGCCTACGTCCTCCTGCCTCCGCTCCCGGGGCTCGAGCTCGACTGACGTGGCCCGCCCCAACCAGGAGTTCCAGACCGTCCGCTCCGAGGGCGGACTGCTGCCGCCGGACCTCCTTCATCGCGTTCTCGACCCGCGTTCGTCGCTTGCCGGCACTCGGCCCGAAGACTACGGGCTCTCGCCCGGCGAACGCCTGAACGAGGCGATCACCCATTCCTGGAACCGCCTTCGGAGACACTACGGGGGATTCACGGCCGCCGCCGCGAACCTCCCCGAGGGCGAGGCGGGTACCGGTCTCACGAACGACCGGTGGAGCCTGCCGCTGCTCCGCGAGTTCGGATTCGGCTTCCTGCCCGTCTCCGCCGGCCCGGAGCTCGGCGGCCGCACCTACGCCATCGGGCGCTTCTTCGGACCCGTGGCGGTGCATCTCGTCGGCCGCGGCCTCTCCCTCGATCGCCGCGCGGCGGGGCAACGGGGGGCAGCCGCCGCCAACCCGCACGGGCTCGTGCAGGAGTTCCTCAACCGGAGCGACGCCCACCTCTGGGCAATCGTCTCGAACGGACTCCGGCTCCGCATCCTGCGGGACAGCCAGACGCTGTCGCGCCAGTCGTATCTCGAATTCGACCTCGAGTCGATGTTCGAGGGCGAGGTCTACTCCGACTTCGTTCTCGTCTGGCTGATCGCCCACGCCACCCGTTTCGCGCCGCGCGAAGACGACCGCCCGGAGACCTGCTGGCTGGAGCAATGGACCCGTGAAGCGGAGCGGGAGGGAACCCGTGCGCTCGGTGAGTTGCGCGGCGGGGTCGAGCGCGCCCTCCAGGTTCTCGGCCGTGGCTTCACGAGCCACCCGCGGAACGCGGCCCTCCGCGACGCGCTGCGGTCGGGAGACCTCAAGCCCGCCGGCCTCCACAGCCAGCTTCTCCGCGTCGTTTACCGGCTCATCTTTCTCTTCGTCGCCGAGGATCGCACCCTCGACGGGGAGTCACTGCTCCACTCCCGGGACGATTCCAGCGACGGACGGGCCGCGCGGGAGGTCTACGCCACGCACTACGGCACGGCCCGTCTGCGGGCGCTCGCGGGCAGGATCAGAGGGTCGCGCCACGGCGACCTCTGGCAGCAGTTCCGGCTCGTCGCCGGCGCCCTCGCGGGCGAGCCGGACGGCGAGAGCGTGCGGCGGCACCTCGCGCTTCCCGCGCTCGGGAGCTTCCTCTGGAGCGCGGAATCCACCCCCGACCTCAACGATGCCGAGCTCACCAACCACGACTTCCTCGAAGCGTTGCGCCGCCTCGCCTTTACCCGCCAACAGAAGATTCTGCGACCGGTGGACTACCGCAACCTCGGCGCCGAGGAGCTGGGCGGCGTTTACGAGAGCCTGCTCGCCCTCACCCCGCAGGTGAGCGGCGACGGCGCGGACTTCACCTTCGCCGAGTTCGCGGGCAATGCCCGGAAGACGTCCGGCTCCTTCTACACCCCCGACGTACTGGTCCAGAGCCTGCTCGACACCGCGCTCGACCCGGTGGTGGAGGCGGCGCTCCGCGGCAAGACCGGAGAGGAGGCCGAGCGGGCGGTTCTCGACCTCAAGGTCTGCGATCCGGCGGTCGGCTCCGGCCACTTCCTCGTCGGCGCGGCGCATCGCCTTGCCCGGCACCTCGCCCGGGTTCGCGCGCACACGGCGGGCGAGAGCGAGCCGTCGCCGCTCCTCTACCAGCACGCGCTGCGAGACATCATTGGCCGGTGCCTCTACGGCGTGGACATCGACCCCATGTCGGCCGAGCTCTGCCGCGTGAACCTCTGGCTCGAAGCCCTGGAACCCGGAAAGCCGCTCTCCTTCCTCGACCATCACATCCGGGTCGGCAACAGCCTGCTCGGAGCGACCCCGGAGCTGATCGAAGGGGGCCTGCCCGACGAAGCGTTCAAGCCCCTGCAAGGCGACGACAAGGACGTGTGTTCAGGGCTCAGAAAGAAGAACAGACTGGAGCGTGAGAACCGCCTGCCCGACTGGGGCCATCTGATGGTCGCCGAGCCACGGGCGGAGTACGGCTCGCTCGCGTCGCGCAGCCGATGGCTCGAGGAAATTCCGGACGACACCCTGGACGAAGTGAAGCGGAAGGAAGCAAGGTTCCGGGGCCTGGTCGTCTCCCCTCCCTACCGCCAGGGCAAGCGAATCGCCGACGCCTGGTGCGCCGCCTTCGTCCAGTCGAGGGCGTCCGATCGCGATCCCGCGGAGTGCATCACGACCGACACGCTACGAGGACTCGAAACCGACCCCGAGGCGCTGTCCCCCGCCCAGCGCGACGAAGTCGAACGGCTTGCCCACGAGTACCAGTTCTTCCACTGGCACCTCGCATTCCCCGAAGTCTTCGACAAGGGCGGCTTCGACTGCGTCCTCGGCAACCCCCCGTGGGAACGAGTGAAGCTCCAGGAAAAGGAATGGTTCGCCCAACGAAGTACCGAGATCGCGAGCGCTCCGAATGCGTCCGCTCGCAAGACCATGATCCGCTCGTTGAAGACCCGCGATCCCGAGCTGCACCAAGCATACGTCGAAAATCTGCGTCATTCTGAAGGGTGGAGCCACTTGTTGCGCGACTCCGGTCGCATGCCCCTGTGCGCGCGAGGCGACATCAACTCCTACGCGGTCTTCGCCGAAACAATGCGGAACCTCCTGAACGAACGCGGCCGTGCCGGCAGCGTGTTCCCCACCGGAATCGCGACCGACGACACGACCAAGCACTTCTTCCAGGATGTCACGGAGACGAGATCACTGGTCAGCCTGTTCGACCTCGAGAACAAGGGGATCTTCTTTCCCGCCATTCACAGCAGCTACAAGTTCTGCCTGTTCACGTGCGGTAACGGCGAGCAACCTGCTGCCGACCGCGCCGAGTTCGTATTCTTCGCCCACGCGATCGAGGAGCTGCACGACCCGGAACGGCGCTTTACCCTGTCGCCCGACGACATCTCGCTGCTGAATCCCAACACCCATACCTGCCCGACCTTCCGCTCTGGCCGCGACGCCGAGCTCGCCAAGGCGATCTACCGGCGCGTCCCCGTACTCATCCGCAGGGCCCAGGACGACCAACCCGAGGAAAACCCTTGGGGCGTCCGGTTCAGCACGATGTTCCACATGTCCAACGACTCCCATCGCTTCCGAACCCGCGAACAACTCGAAACCGAAGGCTGGAAGCTGGCAGGCAACGTGTTTCGCAGGGAAACCGAGGAGTACCTGCCGCTATACGAAGCGAAGATGGTCCACCACTTCGACCATCGATGGGCGAGCTACCAAACCAAAGGAGGAAAGGAAGCCGCGGCCGATGTGCCACTTCAGGACAAAGAGAACCCCGACTTCACCGTGCTTCCCCGGTATTGGGTAGCCGCGCGCGAAGTCCATCTGCGCACAGCGAATCTGCCGAAGGGACTGTTGGCCGCGCTGCGTGACCGCAACGCGGACTTGATTGTCCTCGCGGTCTGTCACCTCTTGTTCATTGATCGCCTGCGCCACGAATCCGAAGGCTCCGCAGATACCGCAGTCCACGCAGTCTTCCCGACATGGATCGAGTTTATCGAGCGGCACCCTGTCGCCCGATCCCTCGTGCCGACCCAAATGGGTTCCTGATTGCGTACCAAGCTCATCCGTCTCAGAAATAGTTCTCAGCCAGCTTGAGGACTCGGTACGGCATGGGCGCGGTGCGCAGGGCGACGAACGCGAGGCGGGGAAACATCTCCCGGAGCGAGAACCGGCGGCTGAAG
>JAJDXW010000333.1 GCA_022823045.1 Gammaproteobacteria bacterium | reverse complement strand
TATCTCCATGGCTTGAAGAACATGCAGACGGTGCGGAGCGGTGGTCGAATCGGTGCGGTGTCGGGTTACGCCTTCGGCCAACCCGACCTGGCAGGAGGCCAACGGTCCCCGGTAGGTCGGATTAGCCGGAGGCGTAATCCGACAACAAGCGACCCGTGCACTTCTGTCAAGTCATGGATACAAGCTTCGCTCGCAACCGCCGCCCGCTCCTCCCAGCGGCGCGCGCCCCGCCCCGGGCAAAGGGCCTGTGGTAGGCTCCTTCCGAGCCGCGAAACCAAGGAATACCCATGGCGAAGCTGCTGGATCGAGGGGCGATCGACCAGTATCGCGAGGAAGGCTACTACTTCCCCATCGACGTCCTCGACGCGGACGAGGTCGCGGCCAATCGCGCGCGGCTCGAGGCGTTCGAGGCGCAGCAGGGCCAGCCCGTCCACGGGCCGCAGCGCAGCAAGTCGCACCTCATCTTCAAGTGGGTGGACGACCTCATGCGCCACCCCCGGATCCTCGACGCGGTCGAGGACCTCGTCGGGCCCGACATCCTCTGCTGGAACACAATCTTCTGGATCAAGGAGGCGGAGAGCGCGAGCTTCGTCTCCTGGCACCAGGACGTCCGCTACTGGGGGCTCGACACGTCGGAGCTCGTCACCGCGTGGGTCGCGCTCTCCCCGGCCACCGAGGAGAGCGGCTGCATGCGGGTGCTGCCCGGGAGCCACCGTGAGGAGGTCCTTCCGCATCGCGACGAGTACCACGACGACAACCTCCTCACCCGAGGGCAGGAGATCGCGGTCGAGGTCGACGAGTCGAAGACGGTGTCGATGGCCCTCGCGCCGGGGCAGGCGTCGCTGCACAACGTGGGCCTCGCCCATGCCTCCGGCCCCAACCGTACCGACGACCGGCGGATCGGGATCTCCATGCACTACATCTCGACCCGCACCCGGCAGACGGCGGGCGAATGGGACAGCGCGGCCCTCGTGCGCGGCGAGGACCGGTACGGCCATTTTCAGCTTGCCCCGGTGCCGTCGCGGGACCTCGACCCCGACGCGCTCGCGTTCCACGAGCGGGCGAGCGGGGCCCTCCGAGACATCCTCTTCCGCGATGCGGAGCGCGTGCGTCCCGTCGTCTGACCGCTTCCCGAGGTTGACGCCGGCGGGACGGGAAAGCTCGCGATGAAGCTCCGCGAGGGCGACCCGTGGATGCCCGCCGACGAGTACGGGCGCTCGCTGCGGGGGCTCTCCCTCAACCTCCTCGTCCGCGACATGGCGCGAGCCCTCGACTTCGCCCGGGAAGTGCTCGGCGTCGAGCCGGTCTACGCGGACCCGGACTTCGCCATGCTCCGGCACGGTCCTTCGGAGTGGATGCTCCACGCTGACCACACCTACCGCGACCATCCGCTCCACGGGAGCCTCGCGGCCGACGACCCGCGCGGGATCGGAGCGGAGATTCGGTTCCACGACACCGACCCGGACGCGGCCGAAGCGGCGGCGCGAGGGCGGGGCGACCCGATCCTCGCCGGAGCGATGGACAAGCCCCACGGCGTGCGCGAGGTCTTCATCCTCGACCCGGACGGCTATCTCTGGGCCATCGACCGTCCCCTCGACGAGGCAGCCTGACCGGCCTCGCCGCGGCCCACCGGCCGAACTCGTTTCGACCCTTCCGCCCGGCTCCGGCGATGCACCTCCGGGCCGCCCCCGGCACTTGCGGCGGCCCCCGCTTCGGTGCTTCACTATGCGCCGGGGGGCCGTTAGCTCAGTTGGCAGAGCAGCTGACTCTTAATCAGCGGGTCCGGGGTTCGAATCCCTGACGGCCCACCAAAAAGACACTGAAAATTCCGTTGAGCTTGCCAAACGTGCTCGGCACCCGGCTCGCGGTACTCTTTGCCATCTCTGCCGCGGTGTTCGAGATTCACGGGAATCTCTGCTCAGTGGCGCGAGCCGCCGCCCCGCTTCCCGCAACCACGCCGCCTTCAACGTCCGTCGATGGGTGCGGGACCGCTGCGCCGTCTTCGATCGCGACGGCTGGCGGCGTAAGCGGCCGTGCGAGGGTACGGAAACCACTCCCGCCTATCGAACACAACACGCCGCGCGGGTTGTGCCGCCAACCGTCCTCAAGAAATGGCAATTCCGCCTTGGACAGTCCGCAGAGCGCTCCCGCAAGCCGGTTGATTCGATCGCCGGCCTCGAATTCCTCCGCCATCATGCGCGTTCAGTCCAGAATTGCCCGCGCCGGGGCCTCGCCAGAACGCCCGGCCTCGACCGGCACCGCGAGATTCTCCGGTTCAATCCTTCTCGGCATCGATGGTTCAGCGCCCGCTCATCCATCGGTCTCCCTCTTCCAGGGCTCGCCCGGAAGGAGCGAGATGAGCCGCTCGGATACCGTCCGTGTCGCCTCCTGCGGCCGCCACTCGAACCCCGGCCTCAGAATCGCGCTCATACCGGCATTGAACTGTGCATCGCCGATCTTCCCTTCAAGGTTCCGCTCGAACATCGCGCGCGTCACCGAACTGCCCTCGCGTTCCATGTACTTGCGGAAGGAATCCGCGATCCGCGCGGCATCGCTCCGCTCGTCCGCCAGCCCCATCGCAAGGTCGAACAGATCGCGGCCCTTGCGGCGTTGATAGAGCGCTCTCAGCTTGGTTGCCAGCAGCTCGTCGAGCTCGAAAGTCGTGATATCGGCCCGCCCGGAGTACCACCTGGAATCGACCGAGAACGTGTGTTTCGTGAAGCCCAGCACCGCAAAATGCTCGCGTGTGTTGACCTCGACCTTGAGACGCAGACGCATCGGGGGCGCGTCCTCGGAGAGGAATCGGTAGCCGAACGTCACCCGACCTTGCGACTGCTTCCACCGCGCCTTTCCCAGCCAGGGATCGAGCGCGCTTCGCAAGCGGTCCATCAGCGGACCCGCAGGCCCGGGCTCGACCTGGACCAGGTCGATGTCCTCGGAATAGCGCGCGGGCGGCGTCAGGTAGAGCTTGTAGAGCGCCGTGCCTCCCCGGAACGCGAGCGCC
>JAJDXW010000044.1 GCA_022823045.1 Gammaproteobacteria bacterium | reverse complement strand
GCAGGCGGGTCCCGCCTGGTTGTGCGTCATGTCGATGATGCGGATGCCGTCGAGGGCGCTCGTCATGCTCTCACTCCTTGCCTGCGGATCTTGCTCGTAGCCCCGCTATCGCGAGCTTGCCGCGGGCTGGAAGCCCGCGCTCCCGGGAAGTCGACTGCCTGCCGTCCCGCCGGTGCCGGGATGTCCGCGGCGGCCACGCTGGAAGCCCGCGTTCCCGGGAGGCCGACCGCCGGTCGGAGGCGAGGTCAAGGCCAAGCCGGGGATTGTGCGTAATCGGGAGCCCCTTCGGGATCGGGTTCGGTCGCGCGGTGCGAAGAAGCTCCCCGGCGCGGCTCAGGCCGGCCCGACCGGGATTTCGTTCCGGGGCCCGAGCGGCGGGCTGTAGAGGACGATGGCCCGCATGGGGGTCTCGCCCGTCGCCACTACCCGGTGGCGGAGCTTCGGCGGGATCCGGACCACCGTCCCCGGTCCGCAGGTCACCGGGCGGTCGTCGCCGAGGGTGACCTCGCACTCGCCGTCCAGCACGTACATCACCTGGTGCTCGGTCTCGTGCCAGTGCGGCTCGGCCTCGCCGCCCGGCTGCACCGTCCCGAGGTTCATCTCGAACCGGCCGCAGAAAGCGCCGTCCACCAGCCGTACGTTGACCGTACCCCGATGATCGGGGGGGACGTAGGCGCCGATGTCGTCCTGGTGCTCGATGAGCGAGCGGTGTCGGTTCTTGGACATGACTGCTCCTCGCCGCGGGATGAGGTCGGGCGTGGCCCGCGGGGTCCGGCCCGCCGCGTCAGGGGACCTCGCAGAAGGGATTGGGCTCGAACTCGGCGTGCACCGCGACGTTCGAGTGGGGGCCGGCGCACCACGAGGGCATGACCATCGAGTAGAGCCCGCCCGCCCCGCTCACGATGACGAGGACGTTGGCGGGGTCGCGCACCGCGTGGATGAGCTCGTCGCCGTCCCCCGCCGGGATCATCTTGGGGTGGAGGGCGCGCATCGCCCGCCGCGGGTGGGCGGCCCGCTCCGCGAGCGCCGCCCGGATCGAGGCGCGGTCGTGGCCCGCGCTCGCGAGCACCGCGGCGTGGTCGGGGTTCAGGACCACGGTGACCGCGCCGCCGCCCCCGAGGTGCATGTTGTTGCTGCCCTGGTTCGCGATCACCGCCGCGAAGGTGTCGAGCAGCCGGTCCGCGGCGCGCGGATCGTCGCCGTCCGGGGAATGGATGACCGAGTGGGGAGCTTCCGCCCCCACCACCGTCACGACGCTCGCCTCGGGCGGGTAGCCGAGCGAAGTGTGGAAGGGCGGAAACGGCGAGGCCTCCTCCGCCTCCGCGAGGCAGTACGCGAACTTCCCCGGGTGGCCGAGGAGGGCCATGTCGGAACGCCCGGGGCGGGCGCCGCCGATGTTCGTCATCGCGAGCCGGATCGCCCGGCCGATGGAGGCATTCGCGCGGTGCCCCGGTCCGAGCGCGCCGAACCCCGACGAGATGCCGCCGCACGCCTCGCGCGCCGGGCCGTTGACGATGACGAAGGGAGCGGTGCAGTGGGTGGTCCCCTGCATCTCGGCGAGGTCGAACTCCGGCTCGCACATCGCGCGGATCGCGGCGAGGACGACCGGGGCGTGGTCCGCGAGGCAGCCGGCCATGACCGCGTTCACCGCGATCCGGTGCACCGTCGCGGCCCCGCCCTGGGGGCCCATCTCCCCGACGACAAGGTCGGGGTCGAGGCCGGTGGCGAGGACCATCCGGTCCACGCGCTCCGGGGTCGGCACGACGACCGGGAGGCCGTCGGTGCACTCGAGCGCGTGCAGCGTCTCGACGGCGGCCGGCTCGTCGGCGGCGGTAAGGAGGTTCGGAAGGATCACGCCGGGCGGTGTCCGGGGGCCGTCCGGATGGCGGCGCGGGCGCGGGCGCGGGCGGGGCGAGATGGCACGGGCACGGGCACGGCGCGGCCTACCCGCCGCCCGCGAGGCCGGCCAGGATCGCGGGGCGGAACTCGCCCGCGATCTCCGCCATCCGGTCCCGCCCGGTCCCCGCTACCGGATGCGGCAGCCGGATCCGGGGGGCGCCGGGCATCCCCGCCGCGCGGGCCACGAACTCCGCCTGCGGCCAGAACGCCTCGGTGATGAGGGCGACGTTGGGAAGTCCCCGCCGCGCCAGCTCGATCCCGTCACGCACGGTGCCGGAAGTGCAGCTTCCTCAATGCCCGTAGGCGGTGACGACGGCGTCGCAACGCTCGACGATGTCATCCACGAGGTGGGCGGTGACCGGAATCGAAGGTCCGCCCTTGCTGTAGTGGGTGAAGGATGCCTCCGGCAGCGAGTCGCGGAGGGCGCCCTCGACGGCCTCCAGGAACTCGGCCGAATCGGGGAACCCGTTCGCGAGCAGCCCGATGGCGACGGGGCCGTCGAGCGCGGCCTTCAGCCGGTACGCCTCCTCGGGGCGAAGCGGCTCGGCGCGCGGGTCATGGAACTGGATGGACATGCACCCTCAATCTCCTCACGGTGTCGGCCGGGAATGTAACCCGCTCCGGCCGCCGCAATCCATTCCGGGCGGCGCGGGCGCTCCCGCTCTGGAGGGTGGCCCCTGAGGGCGCGGGCTTCCAGCCAGCGGGGGGCGGCGGGTCCGCGGGGGTCTGCGCGGGCTGGAAGCCCACGTTCCCAGGAGGGGGTTGCATCGGTGCTCGGGCCGCGCGCGGCGCGGGGGCCGGCGGTCGCGGAGCGCTGGCGGTCGCAACCTGTGCCGTGTGCGCAATCCGGCCGGTCCTCCGGTCCCCGGTTCGAGGCGGGGCGGGATCAGCGGGGAATATGTGATAAAACGAAGACATGTATTCGTCCGGCTCCGCTGCGGGCGATCCGTTCGCCCGCCCCTTCACGAGGACGATGCCGTCGCGGGTGTCGGCCCCGGGCCGATTGCCGCGCGCGGCGGACCACGGCCGCTGGCGCCCGGCCGTGCTCCGCGTCCGGGGCCGGAGGGGGTGACGGAGATGAGCGCGCCTTCGCGGGCACCGGCGCCCGAGCGGGGCAGGGCCGCCACGCCCCCCCTCGTGCTCCTCGCCGGGAGCGATTCGCGCCCCGCCCGGCTGACCGAGGCAGGGCGGGGGTACCGGCCGCTCACCGGCCACAAGGCCGCCGACCTGCACATCGAAGGCCGGCCGCTGGTGCGCTGCATACTCGACCGGCTGCGCGATTCCGGCCGCTTCTCCGATCTCTACGTCGCGGGGCCCTCTCCGATCTACGATGGGGTCGTGGACGGAGCCCGGCTCGTCGACTGCAACGATCGGCTCGAAGGGAACCTTCGCGCCGCGTTCGAGGCGGTCCGCGAGGATCATCCCCACGGGCCCATCGCGTTTCTCGCGAGCGACATCCTGCCCGATGCCGACACCCTTCGAACCGTGATGGACCGCTACGCGGAAGTCGCTCCCTGCGACGTGTTCTTCCCCCTCGCGGAAGTGCCGCGGGAGGCGGCCGCCCTCGGTCCCTCGGACTGGAAGCCGCAGTACCGGATACGACCCGACGTGGACTCCCGCCCGAGCACGATCCTCCCCGGACACCTCATCATCGCGGACCCGGACGCGCTTCGCATCGGACTCGTGTACCGGCTGATCGCGCTCAGCTACCGGACCCGGAACCGGCCCATCGGCGGACGTGGTCTGACGATGCTGCGGGGGGTCCTGGTGACCGTGATCCGCGAGGATCTCCGCCAGCTCTTCACCCTGGGGCTACCGGACCTTACCGCCGCCGTCATCGCCGACGGAGCGGCGGTGGTGATGGGGCTTCGCTCGGGCAACATGACGAGGGAGCGGCTCGAACGGTCGGTGCGTCGGGTGGTGGTGAGCTTCGGTCACCGCCGGCGTTATCCGCGGCGCAGGGTGTGCGTGCCGATCCTCCCGGACATCCTGTCGCTCGCCCGCGACATCGACACCGAGGAGGAGGCGCGGGCGATCGGGGCCGAGTGGCCGCACCGCCTTCGCCCCGCTCCGGGCGGGCGGCATGGCGGCCGCGCGCGCGGAAAGCGCGGCTCGCGTTTTCCGGGGCGCCCGGCATGAGCGCCGTCGCCCTCGCGGGCGGGGACTCCACCCGCACCGGCCGCGCGCCGATCGCGATGCCCCGCGCCCGGACCGTCCCCGGCCTCCTCGAGGAGCTCTCGGCGCGCCACCCGGACCTCGAGTTCGTGGTCGGCGGCGGCCAGCGGCTCACCTACCCGGAGTTCCGGGCCGAGGCGCGCCGCTTCGCGCGGGGGCTCCACGCCCTCGGGGTGCGCCGCGGCGACAAGGTCGCGATCCTCATGGGCAACCGGCCGGAGTGGCTGATCGCGAACTTCGCGATCTGCTCGCTCGGCGCGGTCATGGTCTCGCTCAACACCTGGGCGACGCGCCGCGAGCTCGCGTACATGCTCGACCACTCCGGGACGAGCGTGCTCGTCACCGTGGATCGCTTCCTCGGCCAGGACTACACCGCGGCGATCCGCGAGGCGGATGCGGCCGGGGAGCTGCCGAAGCTTCGCCACGCGGTACGGATCGCGCCGGACGGCCGCGAGCTGCCGGGCGGGGTGTCGTGGGAGGCGGTCATGGAGGCCGGCGCGGAGGTTCCGGAGGGCGTGGCCGACACGGAGGAGGCGGCCGTCGAGCCTCCGGACGTCGCATGCATCCTCTATACCTCGGGTTCCACCTCGACCCCGAAGGGCGTCCAGCTCCAGCACTACGCGCTCATCGAGAACATGTGGGGCATCGGCGAGCGGATGCGCCTTCGTGCCGGGGACCGGCTCTGGCTCGCGGTCTCCCTCTTCTGGGGCCTCGGCTGCGAGAACGCCCTCTTCGCGCTCATGACTCATGCCGGCACCATCGTCCTCCAGGAGCGGTTCGAAGCGGGCGAGGCGATCGACCTCATCGAGGGCGAGGGCTGCACGGTGGTCTACGCGACCCCGAACATGGTGCGGGCGATCGCCGAGCACCCGGACTTCCGGCCGGAACGGCTCGCGTCGCTTCGCACCGGGGTCACCATCGGCACCCCGGAACAGGTTCGCCTCCTCGCCGATCTCGGCGCGCGCGAAGTCTGCAACGTCTACGGCCTCACCGAGACCTACGCGAACTGCACGGTCACCGACGCGCACGATCCGCTCGAGCTGCGGGCGGTCTCGGTGGGGCGGCCCCTCCCCGGGTTCGAGTTCGCGATCGAGGACTCGGACACGAGGCGGCCGCTCCCCGCCGGCGAGATCGGCGAGATCAAGGTCCGCGGCTACGTCACCTGCGGCTACTACCGGGCGGAAGACAAGAACCGGGAGGCGTTCGACGACGAGGGCTGGTTCCTTACCGGAGACCTCGGCTACCTCGACGAGTCCGGCCGGCTCCACTTTCGCGGGCGTCTCAAGGAGATGATCAAGACCAGGGGCATCAACGTCGCCCCCGTCGAGGTGGAGGAGGTGCTGATGTCGCACCCCGGGGTGGAGCAGGCGTACGTCGTTGGGTTGCCGGACGCCGAACGCGACGAGATCGTGGTCGCGGTCGTCGTGCCCCGCGAGCCGCCGGGAGGGGTGGACGAGGCGGCGCTCCGTGCCCACTGCGCGGGGTCGCTCGCCGCGTACAAGCGCCCGCGCCGCTACCGGCTCGTCGCGGCCGGGGACCTGCCCCTCACCACCACCGGCAAGGTGCGAAAGCTCGGGATGAAGGAGCTCTTCGCGGCCGGCGACGACGGCGGCTGAGCCACCCGCCCGGGGCAGCGAGGCGGGCGGCGCGAGGAACCGGACCGGCAGGGTGGGAAGGATGCGCGGCAGGATATGCCTCGTGACGGGAGCGACGGACGGTATCGGCTGGATGACCGCCCGCGCCCTCGCCCGGGACGGGGCGCGCGTCATCGTCGTCGGGCGCAACTCGGGCAAGGGCGAGAGGTGCGTGGCGGCTCTCCGGGCGGAGACGGGCAACGACGCGGTCGAGCTCGAGATCGCGGACCTCGCGGCGCAAGCCGAGATCCGCGCCCTCGCCGGTCGGCTCGCCGGGACCCTGCCGCGCCTCGACGTGCTCGTGAACAACGTCGGGGCGTGGTTTCACCGCCGCGTGGAGAGCCCCGACGGCATCGAGATGACCTGGGCCCTCAACCACCTGGGCTATTTCCTCCTCACCGGCCTGGCTCTCGACCTCCTTCGCGCGGCCGATGCCGGGCGAATTGTCAATGTCGCGTCGCGTGCCCACGTCGGCCCGCAGGTGGACTTCGACGACCCCGAGGGGAAGCGGCGCTACGCGGGATGGCGTGCGTACCAGCAGTCGAAGCTCGCCAACCTCCTCTTCACCTACCGCCTTGCCGAGCGGCTGGGCTCGGGGGGCCGCGTGACCGCGAACTGCCTGCACCCCGGTTTCGTCGCGAGCCGGTTCGGGCACAACAACCGGGGCCTTCCCGGCCTCGTCGCGATGGCCACCCAGCGTCTCTTCGCGATCAGCGACGAGAAGGGTGCGGTGACCAGCCACTATCTCGCCGCCGACGAAGCGGTGGCGGGGGTGAGCGGGCGCTACTTCGTCAAGTGCCGCGCGGTCGAGAGCTCTCCCGCTTCGCGCGACCGCGAGGCGCAGGCGCGGCTGTGGGAGATGAGCGAGGAGATGACCGGGTTCCGCTACCCGGACTGAAGCCGGGCGCGGCGCGGCCGGAAGCGAGGGAGGGTGGTCTCGCCGTCGATGTCGTCGAACACCGCCTCGACCTCGAGCCCGACCGCGATGTCTTCGTTGGCGACCCCGACGAGGCTCGTCGTGAGGCGCGGCCCTTCCTCGAGCTCGACCTGGGCGGCGTTGTAGGGGATGTCGCCCGCGAACGCCGGGAACCACGGCTGGTGGACGACGACGAAGGTCGAGACCGTGCCCCGGCCGCTCGCCGGCCGCCATTCGAGGCGCTCGCCGAAGCACGCGGGGCAGACCGGCGCGGGCGGCAGGAAGGCGCGCTCGCACTCCGCGCACCACGGGAGCTTCAGCACGCGTTCGCGGCACCCCTCCCAGAACGGGCGGTTGTCCGGGGTAACCCGGGGTTTCGGCTTCACCGTCACGTCCACGTTGTTCGTCCTCCCTTCAGCTCATCGCCGGAAGACGATCGAGTCGCCCCACACCGTCGCCCACTGGAGGTGGCGCGCATCCGGGATCTGCCGTTCCCCCGCCTCGCCCCGGAGCTGGCGGACGATCTCCGCGATCGAGTTCCAGCCGCTGACGTGCGCCTCCGACATGAGTCCGCCGGACGTGTTGACGGGGAGCGCCCCCCCGAGGGCGATGCGCCCGCCGCGCACCCACGCGTGCGCTTCCCCGGGGGCGGAGAAGCCGAAGCGCTCGAGCACGAAGAGGACGAGCGGAGTGAAGGCGTCGTAGGTGTAGAGTCCGTCGATGTCGGCGCGCTCGATGCCGGCCATGCGCCAGGCGTCCCCGTCCTCCGGGCGCGGGGTGACCCTTCCCGGGCGCTGCTGATTGATGCCGAGACCGGGCGGGGCGAAGATGAACTCGTCGCGGCCGGCGCGGATCCCCTGCATCCCGGAGACGAGCACGGGGGGCTTGCGGAGGTCGCGCGCTCGTTCCG